>JANRJQ010000014.1 GCA_033763895.1 Chloroherpetonaceae bacterium
ATCACCGCCACACGGAACAAACCGGAAGTTTTTCTCAAACCTCGGCTTTCACCACCACCGCCCGCCTTCGCTTGCATTTACAAGCCTTTAGCCCATTTCCCCATCATTTTCTCATTTCTCAAACTTCCGAATCCTTTATAGCAAGCAAGAATTCCATTTTTTTTTGTTTGAACATACATTTTTCAAATTGCATTACACACGTGTTATTTCTTAGACCACCTCAACACGTGATTGATCTCCTAACATAAAACGATTTGTACGTGGTTTTTTTCTTGCACTGACAATTTCAACGTCATTCCCGAGCAAACTTTCTTCAATTCGAATTCCAACATCTTCAATACGGCAATCTTTCAAAATGATGCTGAATTCAACCTCCGACTTCTTAACAATGCATTTATCAAAAATGGATGTAAACGGTCCAATGTATGAATCTTGAATATGGCAATTTTCGCCGATGATAATTGGCCCTCGAAGTACTGAGTTTTTCACCACACTTCCTTTACCGATTGATACTTTTCCACTAATCTGAGTTTCTTCATCCACTTTTCCCTCACAAACTGCAGTATGGTTTTCCAGAACCAAACGATTGGCCTCGAGCAGGTCGTAAGGTTTGCCGGTATCTTTCCACCAACCCGTGATTTCTGAGTAGGTGACTATTTTCTTTTTAGAAAGCAAGTACTGATGCGCGTCAGAAATTTCAAGTTCCCCTCTTTCGCTTGGCTTTATGGCTTTAACGGCATCAAAGATACTTGAATCATAGAGGTAGATTCCGGCAACGGCATAATCGGATTTTGGTTTTTTGGGTTTTTCTTCAATTGAAACAATGCGCCCATTTTTTAATTCAGGGACACCGAAACGCTCGGGGTCTTTTACTTTTGAAAGGGTCAAGTGACAATTCGATTTTTTCTCTTTGAATTCTTCGATAAATCGCTTTACACCACCCACAAGCATATTATCGCCAAGGTAAAAGATAAATGGGTCACCTTTAATAAAGTCTTCTGAGATTTTCACTACATGAGCTAAGCCAAGCGGCGCCTCTTGAGGGATATAGGTTATTTTAACCCCCCACTGTTTTCCCGTTCCAATTGCAACTTCAACCGCTTTGTTTTCCGCATTGGTCACGATTCCAATTTCCTTTACACCCGCTTCGACCATTGAATCAATGGCATAATGCAACATTGGTTTATTGGCAATTGGAATTAAGTGTTTGTTTTGCGTATGTGTTATTGGGCGAAGGCGTGTGCCTCTACCTCCGGAAGTAATTAGGGCTTTCATAGTATTATTGATTAGTGAAAAAAGCCATTGAAAATAGACTTGCCGATGTGAAATAAAAAAAGCCCCTTTCAGGGCCTTCTTTATTAAAAATAAATCTTTATTGATTTCCAGAAGCCACCTCTTCGCGTTTTTCACGCGCACGAAGCATCATCGCAATTTTGCTCTGTTCTTTATTGACTTTGTAATCAAGATAGTCGGCTAAGGCCTCGATTTCTTGCACTTTACCGGCAAGCTGTGGCATATATTTTCGGTAAGGAGAATCTTCTTGATACTCATGCAAAGTGGTAAGCAACATTTTGATGGAGCTATGTTCGCGGCCCTTTAAGAATTTTGTCATTGAACGGTAACCTTCGGAGGTATGACAACTTTGGCATTGGCCTCGGTACATTGCCTCCCCATCGCTCAAAATTTGTGAGACGGAGTCTCTCTTATCAACAACCGTTCGAATCCATTTTGTTTTTGGCAAATAGCCTTCTCGATTAATCGTTGAAACCTCACTTTTGCGAATTCCATTTGAATACATGTGACCGGCAATACTATAAGGTTTTCTAAGCATTTCACGAGAATATTCAGCACTTGCGGTTGCAATCAGTGCCAAAACTAAAACAGCAATACCGTGACCATAAGAAAAGCTATGCGGCGAAAATCGCGAGAAAAAATAAACGATTCCGGTAATTGTGGCGGTGGTCATAATCATTACCAGAGAGATTCGTGTTACTTGTGTAAATGCGCCTGAACCGGCAGTTGAAATTCCCAATTCCAAAAGACCGCGTTGCACTTCTGGAACACTCCAGAGATACCAAATCAATGCAAAAGGCATGAGAACAAATGTTGGAATAAGCCATTTCGAACTCCATACAATCAGTTCAGATTTCACTTTCTTTTCATCATGCCCATCTAAACGGCTATGTGAATAGAGTGCCCAGACGCCGGCGAGCGAGACACACACCAATATTCTCATCAAGAGACTTGGGAAATAGGTCGGGTTAAAGAATGCATGCCAAAAGCGGCTTGCTTCATATCCTGTTCCGGCTGCAAGCATCCACGCGTCGCCGGGAGTCAGCATAAAGGATAAAATCCCATTAATAATCACTAGTGTGAGAAATGACGCGCCAGCATAAACCCATCCTACTTTGAGGTGGAGTTCGTTATCGATTTTCCCCCAGCTATAGTAATAAACGGCGGCGGCAGTGAGTTCAACAATAAAGAAAACCCACTCAATCGCCCATCCAAATACAAAGTTATGAATAAGGGTGGAGGTTGACTCCGGGTTGGCAAGTCCAATTGCAAACCAAATTCCCACTCCAGACACAGCGCCAAAGACGCCGGTCAGAATAAGGAAAAAGCGGGCATGTTGGCGCAATTTCGGCAGCCAATCCGCACGACCTTCCTTTAGCGCTTTGCGCTCAACTAAAACCAAGTAAAGGCCGCCGCCGACGGCAAATTGAGAAATAAGTGTGTGATAGATCGCGATAATTCCAATAACCCATCCGCTACCGATAATTGGAACATCCCAAAATGGGTAATTCATAGTACTTCCTTTTGTTTATAAATTCTTGAGATAAAATTAGCCGTTTCTTCGTCTTATCGAATGATTCGGGCAGAATCGGGTGTCTATGAAACAACCCAAAGCCCCTTTTTTCGCTTCTTCAATCGAATTGCTTTGATTGAAGCTTTTCGAATGGTTTTGATTTTTACCAGATGTAAATTCTAAAAGCGAATAATCAGTCGTTCAATTTCTAAGTAAATGTTCTTAAATGTTGTATGGCTTAGTTCTGATAAAGCCTCAATTTTTGACTATCAAATTCAAAGAACTTGTTTGGTTTCAATACGCTATAAAACAAGGTATCCCCAAATGGTGGTCATCAGCAGAACTGAAAGTGCAAATATTCCAAAGTAGGTTGCATTACGTGCTTGAACACTTTTTTCGTGCTTTCCATCGTAGAGAGGAATGAGCACCCAAAGCACCAACCCAAGAGTAAAGATGACGATTCCAAGGCCTTCTCCGAGTGCGCCCGGAAACCAATTTCCAAAAATTTTCAACGTTTGAAATGAGCTCATGAAGTACCATTCAGGATGAATTCCCATCGGTGCGGGTTTTAGCGCATCGGCGGGTTCACCCAAATCCCAAGGGAAAACGGAGGCAAGCAATGCTAAAACATTCAGTGCAATGAGCCACATTGCAAGGTCTTTCATTAAAAAATTCGGGAAAAATGGAATTGAGCGCCTCATATAATCAGGTTTTTCCATTTCTGAGGGAATTGTGGCATTGCCGTGTTTTTGCACAAGGTAGAGGTGGAAAACTAAAATTGGTAAAAAGATCATTGGCATAAGCACAACGTGCAGAGCAAAGAAGCGTTGAACGGTTTGCTCACTCACTTCTAAGCCGCCTCGAAATAAATTCGCCATTGGCTCTCCAAATAAAGGAAGGGCGTTCGGGATTTCCATTCCGACTTTCGTCGCAAAGTAGGCGAGATCATCCATCGGCAAAAGATAACCGCTGAAGCCAAAGAGCAGCGTGATAATCAAAAGTGCCATCCCTGTCCACCAGCCGAATTCTCGGGGGTAACGATATGCTTTCATAAAATAAACGGAGAACATATGAATGAAAACCGCCGCCACCATCAGATTTGCCGACCACGAATGGGCCGAACGAATCAGCCACCCAAATTCGATTTCATAAGTAATTTGACGAACTGATTCGTACGCTTCCGGGCCCGGTCGATAATACACCAATAACAATACCCCGGTAAGGCTTTGAACGATAAAGAAGAAGAGTGATATTCCACCCCAATAATACCAGAAAGAGTGTTTATGCTCGGGCACAGTTTTTTTGCTTGCAAATGCGAGAATATCGGCAAGACCCAAACGCTCATCCACCCACCCATAAACTGAAGAAAATAAGGTTTTCATAAAACGACTTGTTTTGCGTTATGGCAATTGAATTATACTTTTTTTACAGTGATAACCCCGTTTTCATTTGAAACGGCGAGAGACTTTAAGGGTTTAGGCGGTGGCCCACCAGTATTTTTGCCCGTCTTGGCATCATAGGTGCCGTTGTGGCAGGCACAAAAAAGCTGTTCTTTATCAGATTGATATTGAACAGTACATCCCAAATGGGTACAAACCGCTTCGGTGGCAGACCAAGTTCCGTCGGTGTGGTGTATAATCATAGCGGGTTTAGTTCCGAATTTGAACATTAAAGCAGAACCTTGTTCAATTTTTGCTGCTTCTCCCAAAGTGACTTCTGTGACGGCAGTTTCGTGTTTAGCCTTTTCAATCGGTGTGGCCAAATATCGGTAAACTGGGTATCCCAAAGCACCGGCATAACAGATTCCCATACCGGTAAAAACAAGCTTTGCAAAAGCCCTTCGAGATATTAATTCACTTTCATCAAGCGAAATCATCTCAGGTGAAACTTCGGTCGCTTTTGCCTTAAGACTATTTTGTTGATTTGTTTCGCTCATTTTAAACTCCTTCTGTTACTGTTGCGGAAACTTCATTTTGAACACCCATTCCTGTTGAATTTTTTTTGCTTTTTGCTTGGAGCATCACGGTTGCGAGCCAACCGACAACACCCAGACCTGCTACAAAAAGAACGAGGAAAATGGCAACGACAGACCAGTTGGTAACGACCACGCGATCCCAAACATCAAATCCCTTTTGGAGCAGCGTGACATCGCGAACGCCATCGCGGTAAGACACCAAACCAACTGTAGAGAGCAGCGTCACCAACGGAACCGCCCAAGCAACAAGAATATTGGAAGCCGGCTTCACTGAACTTAGCAGCGCAATCGCAAGGAGAGCTACAGTAAGTACTAACCAAAGCCCAGCATAAACTTGATATAATAGACTTGCTCCAAGACCAACACGAACCGCTTCAGATTGAACGACATACGCCCAAATCCCGCAAGCCAAATGCACAGCTACCGCAACAGCGCCAACACTACCCCCGATTTTCTCAAGAAATAGCCTTAGTTCAGAAGAAAGTGATTTATTGGTTCCTGAAATCCAAATCATCCAAAGCCCACCAAAAGCGATTCCGCCGCTCATCATTAATAACCATCTCGGGGTCAGCGACGGGTCTCCTTCAGGAAGAGCTGTTCCAAACGCAGAATTCGAATACATCGCTTGCCACACTTCCGGACGAAGCATGAGCGTCATGTTTGTTGAGTAAATTCTGCCAATAATTAAAACAATTGAAAACGCCACAAGGGTCATAACCCACGCCGGCTGATGTGACTCAGTTTTTTCGGCAATCTTATAAAAGAGCCAATAAGCAAGGGTTAGTAAAGCAATGACTGAAATCCAATAGGCTCCGATAAGCACACTGCTGGTATAAATCGCTTGTCCATAGAGAACCTGCGTAAAAAGCAGCGGAGGCACGCCTAAGTTTATTACATAGGTAGTAACCACCGGAAGCCTTTTGGCAATGGCTGCTGCCCCCTGCAATTGCAATAAATTTCTTGTGCCGGCTCGATTTCCCAAAAAGGAAAGAGCGGCAACTAGGGCTAAGCCACCAACCAGCATTTGCATTGCAACAAAATGCAGGCTGAGTGTTACAATATGTAGAAGTTTGAATAACCAAATCGGGGCGGGAAGCGGAATCGGATCGACGGTTGGAAACATACAACAAACAGCCGGGTTTAATTACAACAAATATCCCTGCTGAAGCAAGCCTTAACGGCAAGAAAGTGAAAAAACAAATGTATTTTACAAGAAATGTTGCTTTAAATTCAATATAAAGCAATGAGTCACTGCGAAACTACAAGTTCATCACTTTTCGCGTTTTTAGCCCATCTTCTTTAAGCAGAGTTCGCTTTTCTTATCCAATTTTCAATCTCAAAAATTGATTTTGTTGAAGAAGGAAAAGCCACTAATGCCTTAAGTGAAGTTCTTTAATAGAGATTTCTCTGAGATTTCTCTTCTTTAAATATTATTCCTATAAGACACTTAAATTTAGGTAGCTTCATTAATCTGTAAAAAAAATATGGCAGCATCTTGCATAGTATTTTTCAGAATTAACTCTTCTTTTTATCGTATTTTACAGTCAAAATCGGCCATAACGGTTTTAAACATATTGGATTTTATGGGAAACAGGAAATTATTTTGCCCACTTCTGAATTCTCATACTCTTCCGTTTATTTGACCGACCTATTCATTGAATGAATCGTTTCCTTATTTTTTGTTTTGTTTTCCTTCAATTTGGAACATTTGTTGAGGTATTGCATGCTCAAAATCCGGATAAAGCAGAAATTACGCCCATTATAAAAGATTTCGGTAAGGGTATCACCTACATCAACTCAGATAGTACGCTTAGCACCTCCTTCCGATTTAGAACTCAATTGCGAGGTAATTTTCTCTATGATGATGACGAATTACAAATCGATGGGCTATTTCGGAGATTTCGATTCCGGCTCGACGGTTTTTTGTTATCACCACAATTCACCTATGCCTTTCAATTTCATCTTGCAGACGCTGATTTTGGATCACAATTCACGACAACGCACGGATCAAATCGTACCGTCATTCGAGATGCAAATTTTTCATATCTCTTTGAGAACGGGATTCAACTGACTTTTGGACAAGGGAAGCTTCCAGCTCACAGGCAAAGAATCATTTCGTCTGGGAGACTTCAATTTACTGACCGTTCGATTGCACATTCCATCTTTGATATTGATCGGGATTTCGGGATTTGGTTTCGCCATCAAACATTGCTTTCCGAATCCTTTTACATAAGAGAAATCTTCTGTTTTAGCGGCGGGGAAGGACGAAATCAACCCATCGATTCAAGGGGATTCAGCTATACGGCAAGACTTGAATTTCTTCCACTAGGGCTGTTTGCAAGTGGTGGAGACTATTTTGAAGGTGATTTACTTCGCGAAAATGCTCCTAAAATTTCAATTGCTTTTGTTTACTCCTTTAATCATCAAGCCGTTCGAAGCGGTGGACAGGTTGGTTTTTTAATCAATTCCCCAAGCGACATTCATACCTTGATTTCCGATTTCCTCTTTAAATGGCAAGGGTTTTCTTTTGATGGGGCATTGTTTTTGAGGCAACGAAGCCCTTCGGCTTTGTTTACACCTTCCGCGTTTGTTTTTGCAGGATACGGCGCACACCTCCAATCAGGCTATTTCTTTCTTGACTTTTGGGAGGGTTCTGTTCGTTATTCATTTGTTACACCCAATCAAGACACTCGCCTTTATTCTCCAATTCAATCAGAATATTCTATCTGCCTTTCACGGTATATTGCCGGGCATTCTATTAAGGTGCAATCAGAATTTACTTTGATTAGGCGACGAAGTGAAACCCAGAATCAAGTTCAAAATCTTTCAACTTTCCGAATTCAAATGGAAGTTGGAATTTGATTTGAACGATTTATTAAAAAAATAAGGCTCTCGAGGAGCCTTATTTTTTTATCGAACACTTTGCTTATTCACGTTCCTCAAGCGGGACATATTGTTCGTGTGTTGGCCCGGTATATTCGGCTGTTGGTCTAATCAAGCGATTGTTTTCATATTGTTCAAGAATATGAGCAATCCAGCCTGAGGTGCGGCTAATAGCGAAAATTGGTGTAAACAGATCAAGCGAAATTCCCATTAAGAAATAGGTTGAAGCAGAGAAGAAATCAACATTTGGATAAAGTTTTTTATCAGCCAAAACCAATTGCTCAATTCGACGGGATATTTCGTAATACTTTTTGATTCCGGTTCTTTCTCCCATTCTTTCGGACATCTTACGGAGGTGGGTTGCTCGAGGGTCTTCTGTTTTGTAAACCCGATGTCCGAATCCCATAATTTTTTTCTTTTCTGCAAACGCCTTTTGGATATAACCATCAACACGGCTTGGATCGCCAATTTCCAAAAGCATCTTCATGACCTGTTCATTTGCGCCACCGTGGAGTGGTCCTTTTAAGGCACCGATTGCACCGGTAACGGCGGAATACATATCTGAGAGGGTGGCGGCAATGACACGAGCAGTAAAGGTAGATGCATTCAATTCATGATCAGCGTGTAGGATAAGGCAAATATCAAGGTTACGAACCACTTCGTCTTCGGGTACTTTTCCGGTAAGGGTATAGAGAAAATTGGCGGCAAAAGAAAGATCCGGATCGGGTTGGATTAAATCGCGTTCGTTTCTGATGCGGTCATCAAAGGCGACGATGGTCGCAATTTGTGAAAGCAATTTGCATGACCGCTGAATTTTATCATTGCCCATTGGGGTATCATCATTATCATAGAGCGCGAGTTCCGAAACCGCTGTGCGAAGTGCTTCCATTGGTGGGGCATATGTTGGAATCGTATAAAGATGCGCGACAACTTCACGGGGTAGGCGTCTGTTCTGAGCAAGTTTTCGGCGAAATTCATCCAACTGCGTACGATTGGGGAATTTTCCGAACCACAATAAATAAACCACTTCTTCAAAAGAAGCACCGCCCTTAACAATGTCATTGATATCATATCCACGGTAAACAAGCCGTCCTTCTATTCCATCAATCAGGCAAATATCCGAGGTCGCTGCGACGATATCTTCAAGACCTGCTTTTTGGGGCACTACTTTGCCGCCGCTGTTTGTTACATCCGACATAATTTTTACTTCGATTTTTTGTTAATGCAATTTCATTTTTAATGTTCAATAACAAAGGTTCTTGTTCAACTTGAACTATCGATGATGAGCTAATCTGTGCTTTGGGTCATCGAATATAACTTTTTTCCATCGGCTGCAAAGGGTTAATTTATCGCAAATTCGTTAAACATCTTATCAATGGCCGGTCTTTATCTACATATTCCTTTTTGCAGAAGACGCTGCCACTATTGTGACTTCTACTTTACCACCAATCAAACATTGGTTGATGACTTTATCTCTGCATTAACACTCGAAATAGACTCAAAAAAACATCTTCTCCAAGGATTGCCTATACAAACGATTTACTTTGGCGGTGGAACTCCCTCGCTTCTTAGCCCAACTCAATTGTCTAAAATTTTGCAAGCGTTGAATCAAGCATTTGAAACAAGTAAAGTTGCGGAAATTACGCTTGAAATGAATCCGGAAGATTATACCAAAACATATGTTAGATCATTAAAAGGGCTCGGTATCAATCGGATTAGTTTAGGTATTCAATCGTTTGAAGAACCTAAATTAAAACTCCTTTCACGCGAACACTCCGCTAAGCAAGCATTCCTTTCGCTTGAGGGAACTCTTGAAGAAATTCCCAATGTGAGTATTGACCTCATTTTTGGGACTGAGAATGAAACTTTAGACCATTGGAATCATGAATTACAAACTATACTCTCCTATCACCCAAAACACATTTCTGCGTATTCGCTTACGGTTGAACCAAAAACACTTCTTGCCAAATTGATTTCGCGGCGCTTACGCAAAGCACCAAAAGAGGAGGTCCAACGGGAAATGTTTTTACAAACGATTTCCACGCTCAGTACCGAGGGTTACCATCATTATGAGGTTTCGAATTATGGGCTTGCGGGGTTTTATTCAAAGCATAACCGCGCATATTGGGAGCGCATTCCTTATTTAGGTTTTGGCCCATCGGCACATAGTTATTTCACAATGGATACCTCGAATGGACGCGCTGAGATCCGAGCATCGAATCAGGCTTCTCTTTTGAGTTACCTTAAATCGCCGTCCGATTCAATCGATTTATCTGAAACCCTACTGCCGGTAGATATTTTTAATGAAAAAATATTGCTGGGGCTTCGGCAATCAAAGGGGATTGAAAAAGCGATTTTTAATTCACCAATTTTAATGGGGCTTGGGGAACAGATTCAACTTGAAATTCTTCAAACCCTCTCGAGATTTATTTCAGCGGGTTTCATGAAAGAGAATGAGACACATTTTGTTCTTTCTTCAGAAGGGCTTGCACTTGCCGATTCCATTGCCGAGGAATTTTTTTTGGAACTCCCAATTCCTGAAAATTCAGAAATCAATACCTCCCTTTCAACTTGACTTGATTCTACGTGAATGATATGAAACATGACCTTAAAGAAACAGCCCAACCTCTAACGCTGCGCCTTTTCATTGAATCGCTTTTAACACGGCGAAAACTCATTTTCAAGTACTTGATTTATGGGAGTCTTGTAACGCTAACAATTCTCCTTTTTATGCCAAAAACTTACACGTCACGTGCGGTTTTGATGCCGCCGGAAGACCCAAAAAGTCAATCGGTGTTGCTTCAAGCCATTACAGGTGCAACAGGGTTTAACCTTGGCGGGGCTGTACCCAATCTTGCAGAGGAGCTTGTGGAAGTTCTTAAAAGCAGAACGATCGCGGAATCTGTTTTGGGCCGGGTTTCTCTGAACGGGCAATCGCTTGAAGTGCTGTTGGAGGGAAGGAATCGAGAAGAGACCTTAAGAGCGCTTTCTCAACGGGTAAAATTCTTTTCAAACAAACAACGGTTTATCACGATTGACGGCTCTTGGGAGACGCCTTATTTTTCATTTTCAGAGGCAGACGAAGATTCGGCAAAAATGATGTCGGCAAGGCTTGCCACGGCATTTCTTCGCGCACTTGACGAGACCAATCGAAAACTTGTCAATCAGCGCTCGCTTTATAATGCGGCCTATTTTTCCGATCAATTGCAAATGGCAAAAGCCGAGCTTGATACGGCTTATAAACGATTGGAGGAATTTCAACGCAGAAATAAAGCTGTAGCCATTTCGGATCAAATGCGGGTTCAAATGCAGGCTGCCAGCGAAATCAAGGCAAAGGTAATTTCTACCCAAATTGAACTTGATTTGCTCCTTCGAGACCGTTTAGAGACCGACCCATTGGTTACTGAAGTAAAAAATCGACTTCGCGAACTTGAATCTCAATACAACCGTGTTTCTTTGGGAAAAGGCGATAACTATGCGATAGGTTTTGAGAATTTACCCGCACTCAACCGCGAGTATGCCACCTATTTTCGTGAAGTAAAAATTCAAGAAGAGGTTTATGCATTGTTAAAACAACTTTATTATCGAGAGCGACTTCAAGGTTTCCGAGATACCCCAACGATTGTGGTTCTTGATCCTCCTCAAATTCCGGATTTACGAACCTCTCCAAAGCGTATAACAACCCTATTCCTTGGTTTTATTTTTTGGGGCGCCTTGGCCGTTTTTCACATATTAATTTCTGAATTACTAAAGTCATTTTTCAAAGATCCGCGTCATGCTTCTCTTCGCGAACTGCTTTTAAGTTCTTATCTCGAGATTGCTTTTTGGGACAAAAGGAAAAAGGAAACGAAACAACCCTAATTTTCGGTTCTTCCCATAGTTATAAGATTCCTTCAACATAGTTTTCGGCTATTTCCAATTGGAAAATTCTATGCTTTCCCTGCTTGTAGGTTTCGCTTCTAGGTGTATTTAGCAGTGCAATTTTTTTACTTCATTTTACTTCAATTATTAAACACATATAATCGATGCTTACTATTGGTGATAAATTCCCCGAGTTTCAACTCGAAGCGGTTGTTTCTACCGAAAAAGGAAAAGAATTCAAACAAGTTTCTTCGCAAGAGCACAAGAAAGATGGAAAATGGATGGTCATTTTCTTTTGGCCAAAAGATTTCACTTTTGTTTGCCCAACCGAAATCGCCGGTTTCAATTCCAAGTTTGGCGAATTCCGCGATAACGATGCCGTGCTTTATGGCGCAAGCACTGATACCGCCTTTGTTCACCTCGCTTGGCGCCGAGACCACAAAGATCTTCATGACTTAAAATTCCCAATGCTTGCTGATCATGCAAAGAAGCTTTCTTCTGCTTTGGGCATTTTAACCGGCGACGATCAAGTGGCGCTCCGTGCAACTTTCATCGTTGACCCGCAAGGCGTTATTCGCTGGGTGAGCGTGAACGATCTCTCCGTTGGCCGTAATGTTGAAGAGACCGTTCGCGTGCTTCAAGCGCTTCAAACCGAAGAGCTTTGCCCTTGCAACTGGAAAGACGGTGAAAAGACCTTGAAAGTTGAAGGCGGAACACTTGTTGAAGCCTAACCTTTCAATATTTTAATTTTCAAGGGCGGCACAACCGCCCTTTTTTTATGAATTTTTTTGCACAATAAAATTATGGAAGACACACGGAAAGATTTTTTAACCGATCTCGGTTTGCCAATTGAAGGAAAATTTGTCGGGCTTGACGCTTTTGTTAAAGGAGATTACAAATACATCCGCGATTTACGCGTCAATTTGAAATCAATGCTTGAACTGCCAAATTTAGGCGGGAAGAAAAATGCGGCGCTTATTGCATTGAGTGTTGCAGTCAATGAACGCTCCGATGCGCTGACAGGCGTATTCACTGCACTTTCCAAGACGGAAGGGGCAACAGAGGCTGAAATTGCTGAAGTGCACGCAATTGCTTCGTTGCTGGCGACAAACAATGTTTTCTACCGCTTTCGCCATTTCTCGGAGAATAAAAAATATGAAACTTTGCCGGCGGGAATTAAGATGACCATTATGGCGCGGCCAACATTGCCGAAGATGATTTTCGAATTAATTTCGCTTGCCGTAAGCGCGGTTAATGGATGTGAAGTCTGTGTGAATTCGCATGAGCGCTCGGTGCGTGAGGCAGGGGGCACCGAAGAGATGATTTTCGATGCCATCAAGCTTGCGGCGGTGGTTCGCGGCGCAGTGATTTCGTTTCATCAAGCCACCCGAGAAACGGCTTAATTTATTTTTCCTTTTTGACGCAAAAGCCAAACCAGCGGGTTTGGCTTTTGCTATAAGAATTCAACTTAGACTGTTCTATATTGTACCCGTTTTGCATTAACTAGAAGCATTTATATGATCGAATTTTGGATGTGGGCTGGGTTTTTCCTTTTGATAACCGTTATGTTGGCCTTAGATCTTGGGGTTCTCAATAAAGAGGCACACCGAGTTTCCACAAAAGAAGCCCTCAGTTGGACAGTCGTTTGGGTTTCGCTGGCTCTGGGTTTCGGCGGTGTAGTTTGGTATTTATATGATTTTAACAAAGCAACGGAGTACATCACGGCTTACCTTATCGAGGAGTCGCTTTCGATTGATAACCTGTTTGTGTTTGTCCTTGTTTTCCGTCATTTCAAGGTTGAAGATAAATACCAGCATCGTGTGCTTTTTTGGGGCGTATTAGGAGCTGTTATAATGCGGGCGATTTTCATTTTTGCGGGCGTGGCTCTCATTCAGCAATTTCATTGGGTGACTTACATTTTTGGAGGTTTCTTGGTTTATACTGGCATTAAACTCTTTTTCCAAAAAGACGAATCTGAAGAAACAGAGGAAATGAGCGAAGGCGTGGCGGTTCAAATCGTTAAGCGATATTTTTCCATAAGCAAAAATTTTGATGGGCAAAAATTTTTTACGATTGAAAACGGTAAAAAGGTTGCCACACCGCTTTTTTTAGTGCTTGTCGTGGTTGAAATCACCGATCTTATTTTTGCGGTTGATTCAATCCCTGCTGTGCTTGCTGTAAGCAATGATGCCTTCATCGTTTTCACTTCGAATATCTTCGCCATTATGGGCCTTCGTTCCCTTTATTTCCTCTTATCGGATGTCATTGATAAATTTGTTTACCTTAAAACTGGACTTTCAATTATTCTTACATTTATAGGAACGAAAATGATTTTAGCAGGAATTGATGAATCTCTGAAAATTCCATCAACCGTTTCGTTGGCTGTAGTAGCGGGGGTATTGCTTCTTTCTGTGATCTTTTCCGTTTTAAAAACCAGTTCTCAATCAGAAACCGCAAATCGAAATGAGTGATCTTTTAAAATATCCTATTGGCCTTTTTGAAAAGCCGATGGTTATTACCCCTGAACATCTTCAACAATATATCACGGATTTATCCAGCTTTCCGAAACGATTACGTTTGGCCGTTGAAGCCTTACCGGAATCAATGATGGATACGCCTTATCGTCCCTCAGGGTGGACTGTTCGGCAGGTGGTACATCATTGTGCAGATAGCCACATGAACAATTTTATTCGAATTAAATTGGCACTGACGGAAGAAAACCCAACCATCAAACCATATTATGAAGACCGTTGGGCGGAATTACCCGATTCCTTAACAATGCCGGTAGAACCTTCACTCGTTATGTTGGAAGGCATTCATCAACGATGGGTGATGCTTCTGCATTCAATGCGCCCTTCGGATTTTCAAAAAGGGTTTTTTCATCCTGAAAAGAATCGATTAGTTACTTTGGATGAAAATACCGGCATCTATGCGTGGCATAGCAATCACCACTTGGCACATGTTCAAAGCATTTTAAAAATCCGCTCTGGGTCTTAAATGAGAACGCTGATTTCCTCTTATACTATAAAACATTGTGGTTTGCTCGCATCGATGCTTGCTTCCATCTTTATGAGTTTTTCATCTTGCGACTCCGGTCTTGAACCTGCAGGCCGCGCTCCAGTGGCAAGCGATAGCGGCTTTTATGCGGGGACCATTACCTTCGAGAATTGGCCTGAATCTACGGATTCATTGCTTGAAGTGGTGCTCGTTGTTTATCGGGAAGCGCCGGCAAGAAATAATTTTCTCAATCTCACCACTATTTCTGATACGCTGATTCTTCTTTCGCAAACACAAGGAAAGACATCTTTTTCATTTGAGCGAAAACTCCGTTCGGGCTCTTACCCTTATGCGGTGGTTGCGCAATTGGTTTCCCCGAACTTATTTGAAAGCTCGGCGTGGCGGTTATTAGCGGTCGCGAACCCCCGGTTTGATGGTGACTCGCTCGGCACGCCATTTACAATTTCTTCAAATCAACGAACCGTAGGAATTCGCTTCAATGCCGATTTCACGCGATCTCTGCCCTTTCCTCGCTAACACTTAAAATATTGCGGCGCTACCTCCGGCAGGCCGACTGGCTTTTTCAATTCGTATATCTTGCAGTTCGGGGGCTTTAAGATTGAGTTGGAAGAAGTATGATTTAAACTGCCCGATTGGAACCCATTGAAAGCTCATTGACCAGCAGTGGAAATCGCGCGAGATACGCACATTCGGAACAATAAATTGTGCGTTGGTGAAATTATAGCCGGTATTCATACTCAGCTTCCAATTTTTTGTAATCGAAACGGCTCCTGAGATATTGATTTGCGCTTGCAGTTCAATCGGTATAAATGGATTGGGTTGGCTTGCCCTTACGGATCCATTGAGTGATAAATCCCACGGAATCTCGAAATCCACATTTTGACCAAAGTTGCGCCCAAAGTTTGTTTGTTCAATTAGCCGTTGTTGAACGTTGGCTTGTGCATTGATTTCACTTTGGCGTAAAGAATCTTGATTTTGCACTGTTTCACCCCCGCCACGCTCTCCTCTTAAACTCATTGAAAAACCAAGATCAGCACTGATGAAGCGAAGCAACCCTCCGCCTAAACTTTGATAGGATTGATTGATTCGGGTTCCGGCGGAGTCGGTGCCATAGTAATCGAATTGCGCACTGCCGTTGAGTGTAAAGAGTGGGGCAAGGGTGTTGCTTGAGGCTGAAATTGAAATCGGTTGCACATTAAATTCAGAGGCAGCAAAATTGTACCCGCCCGAGATATTGGCTAAAAGAAACTGAATATTTTTTTCGGTTCGAGCAGGGTCGTCAATGGCTTTGGTGGTGTCAAGTGTTTTGATTTTTGCATCAAAAACATTGCTCAAGCTAAGGCTTAGGGATTGGCTTTCGCCCGGAACGCCTCCAAAGAAAGCGCCTTCAAAGCGGTTGTAACGGACAGTATTTCCATTTTGATCGACATACGAGGCGAAGTAGGAATTTTTTTCAGAGGTGAAATCAGGATTGTAATTGTAAGAGAGGTTTGGAATCAATGTGTGGCGCAACGCTTTAAGCCCAATCAAATTTCCAAGAGCGCCGGTGAAAAGAATCCCATACAATCTTGTTTGCGCTGAAAGGTTAATCCCGTAGGTGGTTATGGATTCGGGTGAACGTCGAACAAGCGTGACAACGCTTCCGGCGGTATCAACAAAACGCTCAATGGTTCGATCAGCAACGGAGTAATTGAAATTCAAACTTGAAGATAAATTCAAATTTAAGGCGGGCACTGTGATACCCGCGGAAATCGGCGCAGTCAGTTGCACTCCGGAGCGGTCGAGTTCGGCAGTGGTAAAGCGATAGGCCGTATTCAAATTGATTGATTGGGAAAGGTTGACCAAAAAGCCTGTTCCGCCGGGTCGAAATTGAAGATTAAAACTAAAACCGCCTTGGGAATTCAAATCGCGCGAAGAGGTGGTATCGGTATCTCGTAAAAACGCATCAATGCTAAGCCTTGGATCAATGCCAAATTGATCAAAGAGCGATGTTCCATCAGACTTTTTACTTCTGAAAGGAAAGAATCGAGTTTTGGCAAATGTGAAATTGATATTGTTACTGACATCCGAAGTTTCGAGCGATTGATTTCGGATAAATCCAAGTGAAAGCGAGCCTTCGTTATCTCCGATAATCTGATCGAGCCGAGCGGTGGAAGTTGCTTGAAGGTTAAAAATATTGCTTGGGTTTATCGACGTAATCCCCACGGTGCTTAAGCTTGAAAAGTTTAGGTTAGCCGTGATTCTTGTGTAGGGTGTGAGTTCTTGGCTGTGTTCAACAATCATATTCCACGATTCATTGATTCGGTAATCGGGGTCGCCGGATTCGTTAAAGAAGAGGCGTTGAAATTCTCCGGAGATTCTCCCGCGAAATTCACCATTCAGGGCATACCGAAATTGCGACCCCAAGCGCCAGCTCCCTCGCGTTCCGAAATCGCCTTCAAATTTCAGGTCGGTGAAGTCGCTGATTGCCCAATAGTAACCACCGCGTGCAAGTGTAAAGCCTCGGGTGTTATCAAAGCCATAGTTTGGCATAATAATCCCTGAGGCACGTCCTGAACTTCGTTGGGTTGGGAAGAACGCATAAGGCAATACAAATACGGGAACGCCTTCAATATAAAGCACAACAGGGCGAGCAAAGACGCGTTCATTTGGAACCAATTTCATTTGGCTGCAATAAAACCAATAATGCCAGTGGTCTTCATTGCAAGTGGTGTAATACCCGCCATTGATAAAAAGCTCACCCGTCTCTTGCCGTTTGATTTGATCGCCGCGGTAATAGGCCTGTTCAATATTGGTATAAACTTCACGAATTTTCCCTTTCCTGCTTTTGAAATTATAGGCGAGCTTTTCTGCTTCATAATTTCCGCTTGCGTCACTGAATTTCGCAGGAAGAATGACATAGCCCATTGAATCCAAGGAGGCATCGGCATTGAGCAAATTTTCGGGCGTGAATATGGAAACCGTTGGGGCTTCAAGTTTGAATTCTTGATAGGTCACTTTGGCTGCGCCATTTAACCTAACGCGCTTTTCGCGGAGATCGTAAACGATTGAATCTTTTGCGCTATAAACCACCACGGTATCAAGATCATCTTTTCCGGTTGTGGTTGAATCTTGCACAAGCAATTTTTCTGTTGCCACTGAATCCGTTCGTTTTAAGGTGTCAAGAGGAATAATTGCGGCATTGGTATCAAGTGCTCCAGAAATGTCTCTTTTTCTTTGTGCAGATTTCATTGCGCGTGCGGCATCTTCTACGGTTGGCGTTTGAGAATAAGCCGTTTCCGAAAGCAATAGCAAGCCCACCGCGGCAAAGACATGACGCCCGTGACAAAGACGCAGCCAACGCCACATCAATAAATATTGATTAAAGAGTGCTTTCATTTTTTTGGCTTATGCCAATTCGAACCTCACACGAAAATCAAGACTTCCCTTGAAAATCCTTTTCAGCCGAAGCATTGAAGCCTTTTCTATTTTGCCATATCTTGGTGAATAAGAATACTCTTCCTGAATAATTTCGCCTTGAAAATTTTCCGTCTGAAAAATCATTGAACTGTTGCTCTCGCGATGCGAGAGCCTGTACACCGTCGGCGCAATTTTTTCAACCGTAAGCATTGGATGAAAGTGATAAAACGCTTCAGCGGTATGTTCATCGTCTGTTTTTTCGCTATAAATATTATCTGTAATGAGACAGGCTTCTTTTGTCAGCTCAATTGACCTTCGATGAATGAGCGGAAAATACGCTTGATGCTCTGCTATGACCTTTTGAAAATTATCCTTCGTTTCCCAAGCGATTATCCGTGGGCGCGTGTTGTCTTCAGTAATCTTAAATAGACCTTGAAAGGATGCTATTTCCCTTTCATCAATCATCACGCTGTTGTGTGCTTTTCCGCTTCGAAATGCATTGCGCATCTCAGGGTTGGATGTATAACAATAAGTCCCTCGATCAACCAAAATGGGATAAGCAATTTTAGGTTGTTCCGTTTTTCCGGATGGTGAATAAAAAAGCTCAACGCTTAGAGTATCGTTGTGGCCGTGACCTCCCCACCCGTTTTTTCCCATTTGTCCGGCATCCAATGTCATGTGAAAGTTTTCATTACAAAGTACTGCAAAGCCGCTTTGCATAAAGCGTTGCGGGTGAAACTCATTTTGAACATCACCCTTGCTCCTTTCGATGCTGCGCAGTTTCTCCCAGCCTTCAACACCAAAAAGCCAGAGGGCGCTTTCAGTAAATCCTCCTGCTTTCTTTAATAAATCTACTCGTGAAAAAAGCAATGAAGCAATACTCAATACTTCTCGCGAATCGGTGGGTAGCTTTTCGGGATTGAATGGAAGCAGTGCTCCATCGTCGCTATCGCCAATAGCAGCAATGCTTCCGTCGCTTCTCGTAACGGATGAAAGGAAAACGCACATCGATTCAAGCCTTGTTTTGAATGCTTGTGAAAAAGTAACTTGATTAATTTCGGCTAAGCGAGATGCGGCCAAAAGCATTTCGGTAACAAAGAGATGATAGGCCAAACTCATTTCAAAATTGACCCCGTCTTCGCCGTGTTGACGAAGAATTTCTTCCTCCAAAATGCTTCGCCCAATTTCAATCCATTGCTTTCCCTTTGCCGTATCTCGAAAAAAGCAGCCGATAAATAGGAGACCCACCGCATTTGCAATTAAGTGATTACCGCTATTGCGGGTGAATTCAAGGTGATTTTCAATAAATCGTCCGTGATTGTAAATCAATTTCAGAAGGCGCAGGAAATCGCTTGCAGTAATGATTGGCTCCTCAAATTCGGTTTCGACTTTGTGACGCTCGGTTGCATCCATAAAAAAGTAATACCCTGAAATGAGCGAAACCGAGCGAATTGCCGCTTCCATTGCGTTCATCCAGTTTGCCCCCCTTCCAAGAGGATTTTTATTCTCCCAATCTTGAACAAGGTTGAAGAATTTTTCAACAAACTCTTTTCGACCGGTGAGCCAAAAGCCTTTGCCTAAAGTAAAAGAAAATGAGAGCCGCGAAAGCTCCCAAACCACGCGCACGTCACTTCCGTTTTTTGGAATTTTGATTCTGATCGAATAAGGAAGGTCTTGCGGTTTCGGGGGCGTTTCGTAAAGAGATTTATCATTGAGATAGTCTTTTTGCCAATCAATCCCGTCATGAAAAGGCCGCGATTCCCCATAAAGCGTGAATTTATCGTTCAATATTGCATTTGCTTGCATTTGTGGTATGTGTGGAGGATGAACTTTTGAAAGCAATTGCAGAAAAAAATCTTTGCAGTTAAGCGGGTTGAAAAAAAATTTGGGTCGAATTGAAGTATTAAATTTTGAAATAAAGTCTTCTGCCGTTTTGGCTTGCCATCGCGCGGGGAAAAGGGCGTAAAATTCCTTATCCTTAAAGTTTAACCTTTTCGCAAACACTTGAAAGGCAAAGAAATATGGGCGAAGAACATGATGAAGAAAAATCCGCAAATATGCTTTAATCATTCACTGAGCGTGATTCACTTTTAACTGCAAAACAGTTTTACAACCTTAATCGAACAAAATACGGCATTTTACCGATTCGATTTCATCCAACATTTTTGCCATTAAATCATTTCAATACAATTTTTCTATGGAGTCACTTATCAACGCGCAACCCTTTACTTATGCCACTCCCGCCTTGCTGTTCCCGGCACTTTCGCTCTTAATGCTTGCATACACCAACCGATTTCTCGCCTTAGCCGCATTGATTCGCAATCTGAAAGCCGCGTATCACGATAAGCCCAATGATGCGTTAAGACTTCAAATTATTAACCTAAGAAAACGCACTGAATTAATTAAGAACATGCAAGCCTTTGGTTCTCTTTCGATTTTCTTTTGCACGCTTTCGATTTCTGCGCTTTTTTTTCAAAATGCCTTAATTTCAAAAATCCTTTTCTCCATTAGCCTGCTTTTCATGCTGATTTCACTTGCACTTTCACTTCGAGAAATCTTGATTTCAACCGAAGCGCTTCGTTTAGCGCTTGATGAATGTGAAGAATAAAAAAAGCCGCGAAATGCGGCTTGATGAACCTATTTATCCAACGAAGTGACCTTCATTTGACATCAATTTGATTTGAAGTTAAATGGAATCACAAGCGTAGCAGGCATATCCTTTCCCCCTGCTTTTGCGGGCGTAAACTTTGTTTCTTCTGTCAACACTCGAAATACTTCATTGTCAAGCACCGGATTCAAGGCTTTCAGAAAATCAACTTTGATCACTGAACCGGTTTTATCAATAAAGACCCGAGCAACCACTTTCCCCTCAAGCCTTTGCTGACGCGCCATATCGGGATATTTGATTTTTGAATAAATGGCACTGATACCGCCCACAATATCAGCTTGCTCATCAATGGTGGCTTCGATTTCTAAATCATCGGCGGCCAAGTTTTCTTGGGTTAGGCGTTCGAGTTCTTCATCTTCTTTATTCTGTACCTGTTTTTCAGGTTGGGCTACTTTTGGAATCGATGGTGCTACTGCTGCTTGTTTTGGCGTTGTCGGCGAATTTGACGCTACTTGTTTAGATTCGCTTGCTTTTGTTTCTGAGGGTTTCGGTTTTGCACTTACTGATGGCGTTTGTTTAACTTCAGCAACCTGAGTTTCTGTGTTTGCGCCTAATCTAAAATCCGCTCTAGTGGTTGCTCCCGAATTCACAGATACTTCAATGTTTTCCTTAGCGGGCAAGCCTCGTTTGAAAACACGCATTTTATAACTCCCTTCCGGTAAACTGAGAAAGGTATAATATCCTTGCGCGTTTGTAATAGCCGCTTGTGTTGCTGTACCGTTTATATAAAGGGTTGCTCCTGCGAGAGGGACACCGCCTTCGTCAATCACTCTCCCCATTAATCGTCCTTGATTCTGTGCAATCGTCTGAGAAACACACAAAACCGAATGAAAAATTAAAAATGCGGAAAACCCAAATAAAATTCTTAAAGGATACTCTCCCCAAAATTTAACGGATAGTCTTCTCATAGCACCTCAAATGTTTTAATACTCATTAATTGGAAAAGTGCTTATTTGGAAAAAGTAAAACGACACGTACTAAAAGAAGAAGGATTTTCCTCTTTTCACACAAGTGTTTCGCTTTTTCTCAAATCGTTTATGTTAATAAACTGTTATGAATATAGAGAGTAAACGGAAAAAAGCAACTCTTAAACTTGATTTTTTCTTGATTTAAATCACATCAGCTTAGTGCTACGTTAGCAATTTGCTCGGCTTTGGCATTGGGTAGATAGACATACTTGCCGTTCAAAAACTTTGCAAGCGTTGCTGCTTCACCGCGTGAGAGATAATTGGCTTGGGTATCGATGACCACCGCCCCGATTCGCTCCGAAGCAATAAGAGCTGAAACGCTTTGTATTTCTTTTTTTAACGCTTCCTTTTTAAACGCTTCACTCTCCGATTGCGGTTCGAGAGGAGTCATTCCCACATTCCCACGCCCATCGGTAATAAGAACCAATGTCGTTTGAGTTATTCCCCGACCTTGTGCTTGCTTTGCCACGGTATAACCGTTGTAAAGTGCCGAGGCAAGGGGCGTTCCACCGCCTGTGGGCAAGGTGTCTAATTCTCTTTTTGCCCGCTCCACACTTTGCGATGGCGGGAGAAGCATTTCCGCCGCTTTCCCGCGAAAGGCGATGAGCGCCACTTGATCGCGGTGGATGTAGGCATTTTGAAGCAAATGCGCGACGGCGCCTTTGGCCTGACGCATACGGTTTAGCGCCATCGAGCCTGAAGCATCCACAATAAAAATGAAGAGTGTTCCGGCTTTGTCTCTGAATTTTTTGATTCGGATATCATCTTTTGCCACAAACAATCGTCCTTGAATCTTTGCCGTGCGAACGTTCTTCTTCATTGCTGCGGCACTTCGTCGGCTTTTCTGAAAAGGCATCGCGGCAATCAACGTGGGTACCAAGGCCAATTTCCCATTGCCCAATTCGCCTTGCTCGGAGCGGACATACTTGCCTCGCTTGTTGTTCAGTGCAATTCCACGGCTGCCCGTTTTACCCCGCCGTTGCGCAATAAAAGGTAATGAAAGCACGTTTTCGGGAAGTTCGGTTTCTACAGCATCCATCAAAAGTTCTTGAATTTCTTCGGGCGATTGCGACGGCGGGGTTTCTTCATTTATATCATCCTCATTCGATTCATTTTCATTTGAATCGTTTTCCGATTGTTGTTGCTCTTCCCGCTGCTTTTCTTCGGGTGGGGTTTGGGTTTCTTCTGAAGGAATAACCGTTGCGCGTGGCATGAGCACCAATTTTGCCGCGAGTTTCAAATCTTCATCATCCACTTCCATTCGTGAAGCCAAGGCTGCCGAAGCCACCGCGGCTCTTACTGCAAAAACATCGGCACGATTTCCTTCAATTCCCAATGCCAAAGCCGTTTGCACCAACCCTTGAATTTGCTCATCTCGAATTCGAACGCCTGCCAAATCGGCTCTTGCTGAATCAATAACTGCAGAAAGCATTTTCAATTCATCCGCTAACTCTTCTTCCTCTGCACCTCCGCGAGCGTCTTCCAAGAGCACGGCGTCAAGAACCGCTTTGCGCGCTTCACCTGTTGAATCGGGCATAAATGGCACGATTAATCCAACACGATCCAAAAGCCCCATCCGCACCTCGCCTTCATCGGGGTTGAAGGTTCCAATAAGCGAAAACTTCGACTCATGCTTGTCACTCATTCCTTCACGCTCAATAACCACCGCACCGCGAGAGAGTGCATCAATCACATGAGCGGTAGTGCCGCTATCCATCAGGTTTAAGGCATCGACATACAAAACGCCTTCATTGGCTTTGGCCAAAAGTCCTTTTTCAATAATTTTTTTTCCGGTTTTTAGAGCGGCTTCTAGGTTAAAGCCGCCAAGAAGCCGGTCTTCTGTAACGCCCACCGGAAGTTCAATAAAAGGCGTGCCTTTTGGCAGAAGTTTTGAAAATGCACGCGCTAAAATCGATTTACCTGATCCTACTTTTGCCGGCAAAATTACACCGCCAAGCGCGGGGTCAACTGCAAGCAGCAGCAACGCTTTTTTGGCCAGTTCCAGACCAACCACTTCATGAAATGCCAGCATTGTTCTCCCTTTTCAATTCTAATTGTAATGCTTCTGTTGAATTCTCATTCAAAAATCTCTTCACAAAATTACGCAATTTCTTTACGCTCATTCGGTGCGGTGAAGTCATTGCGTTCTATTATGTATTTGCTTCTGATGTCAATTTTAAGAGCGTTTTATACCGCGCCCATTCAATAAATACCCACCCAATCAAGCACGGCACAACTTTCAAATTATTTTCTTTCCAAAAAACCCGTAAAGGTTCGGGAAATAAATCCGTTGAAGACAGTGTACTCATTATAAAGGTGCCCCATATCAGTATTTTTTTAAGCGAATCATGAACACCCATTTTGCTCCAAAGTGCATAGAGGTAGATGCCTGCAAGCGCAATCACAAAAGTTGGCGATTCCGCCTTGTGGTTAAAGATGACAACCCATACCAAAACTGAAGCGATTGAAAGCAATTGAAACTCACGAAGCCACTCGCCATTTTTTTCAACCAATGTATTTTCACTCTTTTCATTATCCTTCCCTTGCTGAGTTTCTTTTTGCAGGACAAAAAGCAAATAAATAAATGGAATGACGAGAATCAATGCCGCAATGGCTTGAACAACCGTGTTGTTCAATTCGAATCCGAACGCGGTTTTCATCAACCCAATGAATGAAATGCCGCTGCTTTCTTGATTATCCCATCTGAGTAAATTCAGCCAACTTGCATATTGGGTTAAGAGCGACTCCCACGGCAAGATGACGAGAGGCAAAAGAAACAAACCCACAAAAAAGATTATACCCGTTATCACGGCTCCTCCCAATCGCCGCGAAAGAATCGCTATAACGCCCATTGCAGCGGCAAAAGGCTTTATGAATGCTGCAAGAACAAGTATTCCCGTCCCGGAAATAAAGCCAGGACTCGCCGCTTGCTTTTCCCTCGTAAGCCCAATTTCAAAACCGCCCCATATCATCATTCCTAAAAGAATTCCATTGCTCTGCATGTTTTGAACCGAAGTCAAAAGTTCTAAAAAGAGAACAAGCATCAAGAGAGACCTTTTCTTTGTTTCAATATCATAGTCGTTTCCGAGACGGTGCAACGCCCAAAGTGGCAACGCTGCATTGAGCGCTCCCCAAAGCGATGCGCCCAGTGCTACGGGCAACAGTGAAAAGGGGGCCATCAAGAGTGCGAAGAGCGGGGAGTATTTGTAATAATCAAAGTGATCTTCGGGATGAAGGAGATAAAGGTCTTTCCCCGCCAATAAATGTTCAAATGATGTTTTAAAGATGAGGTAGTTATTGATATCTCCCAACATTACTTTTTGAGCGGCGGCAAGCGTACAGAGTAATACCATTGCAATGATGAGCCACTGCGGGAACAGGAGTAACTGCAATGCTTTTGCTTTGAACGAAGATTTCACTGCCGTCATTTTAGGGCTGCCTTCCACTTTGCACGCTGTGTATGAAGTAAATGCCTTTACTTAAATGCGTATGCACTTCTGGTATCAGCCGAATCGAATGAGACATCAACACTTCGACACAGGTTAAAAAATGCTTCTTGCGGTGAGCTTGCAGAAGCATTGATTTTTTGCAACACCAATTCTTTCCCAATCGGATAGGTCAGCATATAGGTACGATAATCCGCGTCGCGAAGCCGTGCAACGGTGCGGCGAAGCATCACCTCATCATTGGGGCTGAATTCAGCAAGATAATTCACCACAGCTTGATCAGTTGCATTCTCTTCGTGCATCAATAAAGCGGCGTTGATTACCGCCTTTCGACCAAGCTTTTCAATCGCTGCTAAAATCTTTCCATCTCTTTCCGTAAATGGGCGTTTATGAAGCAATTCATTTTCTTGCAACCACTGCGCCACCGCCTCATCGTTTCCAATGACAATCTCCGCGGCTGCTTCGGCTAAGCCTTCTGAAAGCAGGCTGCACGGCGCACCCAAAATGTTTAATGTAAACTCCACATAACCGCATTGGTTCACCAATTCTTGTTCACGAATGATTGCCTCGGTATGATGCCCGCAAAAGGCTTCGTGTGTGGTGGTATGCAGTACGCCCCAAATGGTTGTGGGAACATCGACATTCAATTCATAAAGCGAAGTGAAATTCCCTTTATACCAATGATAACCCGTCCACGGCTTATTCCGAACCAAACTTACGGAAATTGAATTTTCGGGAAGTGGAAAAAGACTATGACTTTTCTCTTTCATTTGTTCCATCGCCGCGTTGGTGAATTTCATCACTTCCTCACCACGAAGCTCAAATTTTCTTCGCCACGCGGTATATCGCTCTGTAAGTAGCCCGCTTCCTTCAAGCAGTGCATCCAATTCATCCATTGCCTCGTGAAGAGGCGCTTCCTCTTGCTTTGAAATTGTTTCTATTCCAAGCATCAATCTTGCTTCATCGCGATATGTTATATCGGCACCTAATTTTTTTTCGATAATGGTTTTTAAGGCGAGCGTTTGCTTATAGAGATAGCGTGCTCTTGGCTCTTGATTCGATTCAAGTTCGCCAAGAATAAACTCTGCACTTGAATGCAGTGCATTTAATGAAACAATCGGCTCCGACTCCACCTGCAGCTTAACTTCAGAAGCAAAGCCATAATGCGCGTCCACCACCCCGCGATGATGCCGCTCAAGCCGATGAGCAAGGAGAATATATTTTTTTACCAAAGGATCAAGCACTTTCATAAATCTATGTATTCATTTTTCTATTCAATGAAGATACTCTGTTTTTTTTTGCGAATATCATTCAATCTTCTATCGTTTCACATTACCGGAACGGCCAATTCGCCCATTCTTACAATCAATTTCACGGGTTACGCCAAAAGTCATATCAAACTCTCGCCGTAATTTGAATGGTGATTCGTTTTTTCGTGAAAATTCTCGAAACGTCTCCATCATTCACCTTGTTCTCTTTATGAACTTCCAATGCATCAAGGTTTTTTGGCATTTGTGACTTCTCTTTTTGTACTACTTAATTTTCATTTTTATGAGCGCATATACAACTCTCGAAGCCCCGCGTGTATCAACGGGCGGCGGCAAGTCTGTTTTGATTTTGGGTGGCGGATTGGCTGGTCTTTCTGCCGCTAAACGGTTAATTGATAAGGGTTTTCAAATCACTTTGGTTGAAAAACGCCCCATTTTTGGTGGCAAAGTCTCCTCTTGGAAAGATAAAGATGGCGATTGGGTTGAAACCGGATTGCACTGCTTTTTTGGAGCCTACAAAGAAATCTATGATTTGATGAAAGAAATCGGCACCTACGATGCCATTCTTTGGAAGAAACACGAATTAAATTATAAACTCTCACAAGGCGGTGGATTCACTTTCCGCACTTGGAATTTGCCTTCTCCACTTCACCTTACGCCTGCACTTTTCAAAAACGGATATTTCTCTGTGATGGAAATGCTCCGCTTCGCAAAAATATTAGGCCCAATTCTTTTTGGCGGCGAAAAGTACTACGAAAAGCAAGATGGCATGACCTACAAAGAATGGCACGAAAAGCGCGGCCTTTCTCAGCGAATGATCAAGAAAATGTTTTTGCCGATGGCGCTTGCACTTAAATTTTTACCTCCCGAAGAGCTTTCGGCGAATATTGTGTTAGCGGTTACGGGCGAGTTCCTTCGCCGCCCCGATGCCTCGATGATGGGCTTTTTGAAAGGTTCTCCGCAAGATTACCTCACCGGCCCACTGACCGATTACTTGAAAAAGAAAGGCGCAAAACTGTATTCCGAAAGTAAAGCCGTAGAAGTGAAGTTTGATGGCGAGCAAATTTCCGGCGTGCAAATGGCCAATGGCGAAACCCTCACCGCCGATTTTTATATCACCGCCCTTCCGGTGCACAACCTGAAAACAGTATTGCCCGAAAGTTTAAAGAACAAGCATCAATTTTTCCGAAATATTGATGCCTTTGAAGGTGTTCCGGTTGTTACCGTTCAAGTTTGGTATGACAGGCAAATTACCGATGTGAATAACATTCTCTTTTCACCCGATGGCGTGATTCCCTTTTATGCCGATATGGCACAAACCACGCCCGAATATGCCACGCTATCGGGAGTTTCGCATCAGGGCAAAACGCGGTTTCAATTTGGCGTTGCGCCGGCTAAGCATGTGATTGGGCTTTCAGACGAAGAGATTTTGGCAAGAGTTGATTCAAGCGTGAAGGATATTTTCCCGGTTTCGGCAAAAGACGCGAAAATTTTGAAGCATACCATCGTCCGTGTGCCGCAATCAGTGTATGCGCCTTACCCGGGTCTTGAAGCTAACAGACCGACACAAAAAACGCCGGTAAAGAATCTCTTTATGGCAGGTGGTTATACAAAAAATCGCTTTTATGATTCTATGGAAGGTGCAGTGTCAACCGGAAACAGTGCCGCGCGTGCATTATTAGAATCCGTTGGAATACCTGCTTAATTTATTCCATACATTTAATTTCAAGACCGCAAAGTTCTTTTAGGTGAATTTTGCGGTTTCTTCTTTACCACACTGTTTTAGTTCCCAATAATTTTTCCACAACCATCAACGGCGCATTCCCGCAGAAGGCGTACGAAGAAAATTGCAGGACCTCGGGGTCTAAGGCATCCGCACGGCCAAAACCACCTATGATTTATGTTTATCTTATTCTCGAAACAAACTATCTTCTATTCTTGTAGAAGTGTGTTAAAACACATATCTAACAAATAACCTTGAATTATGTCGATTACTCAAGTTTCTTCGCCAATCAAATCCGTTCTCCCCGTACTCACCGTCTCTGAAGGGGAAGGGTTTTTGGTCAACCGCGCATTCCCGCGACGAGGGTTAATGGCACTCGACCCATTTCTTCTTTTCGATGAACTTCCCCCAAATCATCTCAAGCCCGGCGAAGCCAAAGGCACGCCGCCTCATCCACATAAAGGATTCGAGATTCTGACCTACATCCTTCAAGGTGAAGTCAATCACGAAGATTCTTTGGGTAATAAAGCCACACTCCGTGCAGGCGATGTTCAATGGATGACCGCCGGAAAAGGAATTGTTCACAAAGAGCAGCCATCCGAATCACTCAAAAAAAATGGCGGTGTATGGCACGGATTTCAAATTTGGATTAATCTGCCTGCTGCGAAAAAGAATATCACACCCGGCTATCAAGAAATCCGCAGCGAAGAAATTCCGGTTCATCGCGGCGAGGGATTCTCGGTCAAAGTTCTGGTTGGAACGGCCTTTGGTACAGTTTCACCGATTCACCCGAATACACCTGTAGAATACCATCATTATACCCTTTTTGCCGGAAGCACCGTCACGATTCCGTTACACGCCACGCATAAAGCGTTCATTTATCTATTGAAAGGCTCTGTGAGCATCGGAAAAGAACACTACGAGCGAGGCGTAATGCCGGTATTCAATCCCGAAGCCAAAACCGTAATGATTTCAAACACTTCCACTGCACCCACAGAATTCATTTTCCTTTCGGGTCAGCCGCTCGATGAGCCAATTGCGCGCTACGGCCCGTTTGTGATGAATACCGAAGCGGAACTTGAAGCTGCGTTTTATGAATACCAGCGCGGTGAAATGGGGCAATTATCCGAGTAGCTTCAACCTTACTTTTCTACATTCATTAAAGTGGCGCTTTCAGGGCGCCATTTTTTATTACTTACTTTTGCTCCAGACTTACCAATTCAACTTCCACTACATTTTTCCATCGCATCTTTCCAACTCATTCTTCCTTCAATTCCCAATCATTTCCTTACATTTCAACTTCTATTCACTCAATGCTTAGTCATTTTTTCAGCCGTCGCATCAATGCTTAAAAAAGTTAACGATACCTATAACACCCTCATTTCTAAACTGCCGCAAAGTGAAGTGCTTGCGTTGCATAACGAGATCGAAACCCGCTCGCACGAGATGAAACTTACCTTTGGTGGAAGGCCGCTGACATCCGTTCTGCGCCCAAAATTCATCACGCGCCGCCACTACGAAACAATCACCCAAGTTTGTTTTCATTTGGGCAATGCGATTCAGAAAATCAATGATCATCTCATTGGAGGTGGCGTACTGGCAAAGGAAGTGCGGCTCACCGATGATGAGCGCTCGCTGGTGGAAATCGACCCAAAATATTCGTCACCCGTAGTAACCGCTCGGTGGGATACGTTTTTCGGTGAAGTGAACGGCAAGGAATCATTCAAGTTTGTAGAGTTGAATGCCGAAACGCCCGCGGCTATTGCCTATAGCGATGTCGGCTCCGAACTATTTCTTTCGCTTTCGCCAATGAAATCGCTCGCAAAAGAGTATCGAATAACACCATTTGAAACACGGCCAATGCTGATGAAAGCGTTGCTTTCGCATTATGAAGAGTGGCATATCAAAGTGAAAAATAGAGTGGTGAAGTCGAAGCCGAATATCGCGATTGTTGATTGGGATGGCGTACCAACCTACACCGAGTTCGAGCTTTTTTCGGAGTATTTTCAATCGCAAGGCTGTAACACCATCATTTGCACCCCACAGGAATTGGAGTATAAAAACGGCGTGCTATCGCACCGCAACTTCACGATTGACCTTATTTATAAGCGCGTGATTGTGAGTGAATTTTTAAGCAGGAAGGAAGAATGCAAAGCCCTGTTCGATGCATATCGCAATCATCATGTTTGTATGATTAACGCATTTCGAATCAAGTACTTCCATAAAAAGGCGATCTTCGCCGTGCTCACAAGCGAGCGATTTCAACGTCTTTTCAGTGCTGATGAACGCGCAGCAATCGCGGCTCATATCCCGTGGACGCGGGTTTTTGAAGAAGCATTTACAGAATTTGATGGAAAGAAAATCGACCTTCCCGAATTCGCGCGAACGCATAAAGATCTCTTTGTCTTAAAGCCTAATGACGAATACGGCGGAAAGGGCGTGGTACTTGGTTTTGAAAGCAGCGAATCGGAATGGGAAAAGCATTTAGAATCGGCCTTGCGCACCGAAGCGGCTTGGGTTCTTCAGCACAAAGTGCCGGTGCCAAAAGAAAGTTTTCCGCATATCGAAAACGGAACGCTTCATTTCGATGATTACATCGTCGATTTTGATCCGTTTGTTTTTGGCAACCAAACTGGCGGAATGCTCTCTCGCCTTTCGCGCACATCACTCGCGAATGTCACTTCCGGCGCAGGCTCGGTTCCAACCTTTTTATTAGAAGAAAATTAAGATGAAACAGGTTTCAATTCTTGGGGCTTCAGGGTATTCGGGTGCGGAGTTGGTGCGCATCATTTTGCGACATCCGCATCTTCAAATAGATAAACTCTTCGCCAATTCAATGGCAGGTACATTGTTTTCTGACACCTTTCCCGAGTTTCGGAAACGCGCGGATGTGGTGATGGAAAAGTACGCGCCCGAACTCACCATTCAGTCTGATATCATTTTCCTTGCCCTTCCTTCCGGCGAGGCAATGAAACTTGCTCCTGCAATGCTTGAGGGAGGTAAAGTGGTGATTGACCTCGGCGGCGACTTCCGCTTGAAATCCACAGCCGAATACGAACGCTACTACAAACACACGCACTCTTCACCGGAACTCTTGAGTGCTGCGCATTATTCACTTGCCGATTTGCCTGAAAATGAAATTCAATCGGCCACGCTGATTGCCAATCCCGGCTGCTACCCCACATCGGCACTGTTGCCTTTGATTCCGCTGCTTCGTGAAATGCTCATTTCACCACAAGGCATTGTGATTAATTCACTTTCGGGCGTGAGTGGAGCAGGCAGAAAGGCCGATTTATCGCTCTCGTTTTGCGAAGTGAATGAAAGCGTGAAGGCGTATAAAGCGGGCGAGCATCAACACATTCCGGAGATACGCCAAGCTTTGGAGAAAGCAGCTGGCGCTGCGGTGTCGTTTTCATTTATTCCGCATTTAATCCCTATCACCCGTGGGATTTACACCACGATTCACGCGAACCTTGCGAGCGATGTTACTGAAGAAAAGATCCACACAGCGTTGAATTTGGCGTACACGGCTTCGCCGTTTGTTCATCTCACCAAGCAATTGCCTGAAATTCGTGCAGTGCAGCACACCAATCGGTGTGACATTTCCTTCAGACTTTTACCCGAAACGAGGCAAGTGGTTCTCTTTTCCACGATCGATAACTTAGTGAAGGGCGCTGCCGGCCAAGCCATACAGAACCTGAATCTACGGATGGGGTGGGATGCGGCGCTTGGGTTGATGTAATTATCTTGCTTAAATTTTTTTCTTTTATGGCGTGATAAAGAATTGTAAATTTAAATATTGATGTTTATGAATTGTACTGATTGAGACCCTTTCTCGAATAGATGAAACGTTTGAATTGGCCTCAATTTCCGTTCACTCTTTCACATTGGAGGATTGTATGAAACGAAATGCTTCATTCATTTTACTTTCCCTAATTATAGTTCTCTTTTTTTCAAGCTGCGGGGAAGATGGAATTGATTATCCAATAACTCCCCGAACGCTCCAACCAACTGAAGAAAACATTACTGTTGATGAAATTTTAACCCGCGGGTTTGAAGCGTTATTCGAACCACACGGTTTCTACTATTCCACAAATGCAACAATGGAAATTGTTGCTGACCATATTCATACTGCATTAAGTCAAAATGACTGGGTTTATATGAAGTTTGGCACACAAAATGGGCCTAGACCTCATCTACGTAACAATCTTGATAATCTTCTTCCACACTTTCAATTTCCTTTTACGAAATGGCACCAATGTATTTTGGCATCGAATCGCGTTTTAAGTCGATTGGATGATAAAGACACATTTCAAGGAAGTGAGCGGCAATACCAAATTTATCTTGCCGCAGCGCATTTTGTCAAAGGGATGGCTTATGGCTATTTAGCCAATACATTTGATAAATCATTAATACTTAGCCGTGACACGATCATTTTGAGAGACATCCCATTTTCAACCTATCGTGAGGTCATTAAACACGCTTCTGCGCATTTCGATACTGTAATTTCCATTTGCAAATCCTCCCGTTTTACTTTGCCCAACGGGTATTTACCGACCGTTGGAGGAGCATATTCCAGCGAAAGACTTCAGCGATTAGCCTATACCTATAAAGCCAATTTTATCGTTCAAAACGCGCGTAGTTTTCAGGAGAATGTTGCCACAAACTGGCGACAAATTCTAGAATACACAGAAAACGGACTTCGGAATGGAGAAGATTTTTCGATTATTATAGATGGGGTAAAATTTGATAATAGTATTCAGGTTATCTCTGGGTTGGATTGGTATTGGAGAGTGGATCATCGAATTTTAAGGTACTTTGATCCTAACTACCCAAAACGAAGATCGAATCGAAAGGGAATCAATCCAAGACAGATAACCAATTCAATTGATGAGCGTTTACATCTTTATTTTCAATATGACCCTTGGGTTCCAGATTTACGTGATTTTGATTTGTGGAGTTATTACAATTACTATCGTTACAACGCACTTTTTGATCTACCATATCCTCAAAATTGCGTATTTCTTTATGCAGAAACGAATCGTCTCTTAAAAATTGAGGCACTCGCGATGACCGGACAGATTTCAGAATCAGCTCAGCTTTTGAATGACCCGCAAAGCCGAAGGAAATCACTTGGCAAAGTCTCAGATGTTTCCCCATCAATTTCTATTGATAAGCTACTTGATGAAATATTGAAGGAGCGCGATTTAGAGTTAATGTTTACGGATTATGGTCTGCACTTTAAGGATATGCGGCGTTTAGGTAAACTTCAAGTCGGTACTTTTATTCATTTTCCCGTCCCACATCTTGATCTTATTGCACGCGACCTTGTTTCTTACACTTATGGTGGGCAAACATATTTGAATGACATTCAAACATCCGGCACTCAGCTCGATTCGAGTCGCTCTTGGATTAAGCCAAGTGAAGTCCTTTTTTATTCAAGACTTCAATAACATCTATAATTCATCCAAGAAATTGCAACCCTTTTATCTACACTAGCCGCTCTTGGCTTAGGCCAAGTGAAATTCGATAATTCGTACAAAAGCAAAACGCACCTTCTCGGTGCATTTTGCTTTGAGGGGCACTTCACGCCCACTTGGGGGCAGGCGGGAAGGCAGACGGTGTAGGTTAATTTCAAGTCCTTATTTATCATTCATCTGCAGAAAAATTGTATGGTATCTCCACACGCTGAATAATTTCTCCTTTGATTGCTCCGAACTTTGTTCTTCGCAACACTTGCATCATTCCGTTTTCTAAAATTGAATTACGAATCGCTGATTTAAGAATCCGTGCATTACGAACCGTGCCATCAGGCTGAATGAAAATTTCAGCTACCACAAGTCCTTTAATTTCGGTCTGCTGTCCGCGGGCGACTCGGTAAACATCTTCCAGCGCCGGAGTAAGCGAACGAACCACTGCTTCAATTTCTTCAGATTTACGCCCTTCACCCGAAACCTTCATATTTTTGAAACTCATCTCAATTTTAAGTGCCATCTTTTTTCCTGTTCCTAATGAAAGGCTTCCGTTTCCGCTGAGACCTAAATCGCTTCGGCCTTCTCGCCCGATTCCTGCATTTGAACCGGTAGCAAATCCAAGCTCATTGCCTCCGCCTAATCCTTGCGCTGTAAATGAGCCGCCGGATGTATTCACCCGAAGCCCTGCACTGCCTGCGCCGGAAAGCAATGAACTTCCATCTTGGCCAACTGCTGTGGCGCTTGGCGTGGGTAAGCCGCCCATCACTTCTGCCATTGCTTGCTTCAGTTCTGTTGAAACCAAATTTCCAACTTGCCGCATTATGGCTTGCGATGCCGCTTGATTCACCGGAGATGCATCTGCAAGAACATCGGGTTCTACCGGGGAAACATTTGGAAGACTTTCCGTTTGCTGTCCGGCTTCTCTTTTTTCAACTGGCGGCGGTGGTGGTACGACATCAATTTCAGCGACAATTTCTTTGTATGCCCTTGTCTGCGACTCTTCAACAATTGGCTGATAAATCGTTTGAATCATATAGGCAATTAAGAAAGAAAAGACCGCGACAATTGTTAGCGCAAAAGCGTGCGTCATCCGACGCGAGTATTCGTCTCTCATCTTAAAAGCATGCGGTCTTGGGGCATACCATCTGTTTTCAAAACCGAGTGAAATAGCTGTGTTTCTCATGTTGGCTCCTGTATTTAATTTCAGTGATTAAGACTTCAAATTTCTTACACTGCAATTATGCGACACCGCGCGGCGGGAGTTGTCATGAGCTTGTCAAAGATTTGTCAAAGCGTGGAAATTTTGAGGAATCCTTTATCGAAAGGGAGTAAATAAAAACGCCGAGCATCAATACTCGGCGTTCTCAACAAGTCAAAATTAAAAGGCGAAAGCAACGCTTCACCCATCTTTATTTTTTATATACAATCTTTCGAATCGTATCAAATTGTAAGTAAGGATATTCGCGTTGAACATCTTCAATGGCTTCCGCAGCTGATTTATTTGTACGGGAAGTATTAAAGATTTGGCGGATATGATAATCGCGAAGCTGCTTTTCGTCGATTAAACGATGGGCACGAAGTTGAACGAAAGTTTCGTCCGAAATGAGTTGTCGAATTGGATTACGCATTGCTGTCTCCTTTGAGTTGAATTAAAAAAATGGCGATTGCCGGAAAAATGTATCTAAGAGCGTAGCGTGTGCGTCGATAAATTCGATATTAAGTTGTTAAAATAACTGACTATCAAGAGTTAGACTCTTGACCCCTCAATCGGTTTAATTCCAAATGATTTGGGCGTTGGTAATAAATGGTACGAAAAATAACTTCTAAAAGTTTTTCCACCAAATCGTTGTTGTGCGTTTTAACACAAAATCTATTATTTCATCTGTCTATTGATGGGCGGAAAAAAATCCCTACATTTGCAGTTCGTTTCACTTTAGCACTAAAATCAATTGAAAAATATTATCGAACATGAATAAGAAAGTTCAGAATGCTTGGAAAAAGCACCGGAAGAAAATTCAGAAAATGAAGGCAGAGCGTAAAGAGTCAATGAAGAAAGCCAAGTCTGCAAAGAAATCTTAATTCAATATCACTTCTACACTCGAAGCACATGATTAATTATAAAACACTCCCTGTTGGCGACAAGGCCCCTAAAGAGGTTCATGCGATTATTGAAGTTCCCAAAGGGGAGCGGAATAAGTATGAATATGACCCCAAGTTAGGCGTTTTCAAACTCGATCGTGTATTGTATTCCTCAACACATTATCCCACATCATATGGATTCATTCCAAGTACGCTTGCTGAAGATGGCGATCCGCTTGATGTATTGGTTATGACGCACGGCGCAACCTTCACGGGGTGTGTCATTGATGTACGCCCAATCGGGTTGCTTAAAATGCGAGACGATAAAGGACTTGATGATAAAATATTAAGTGTTCCGGTTAACGACCCGATTTACAAAAACATTCGTCGCCTCTCTGATATCAGCCCACATCTTCCGACAGAAATTGAACACTTTTTTTCGGTGTATAAAGAATTGGAAGGTAAGCATGTCGAGAGCTTTGGATGGGAAGATTACTTTGTTGCGGAGCGAAAAATCACGGAGTCTGCTGCTCGCTTTTTAGCAGAAGAAAAGAACGGAAACGCGGTAAAGCCAGTTTCATCAAGCAACGGCAAATCACATTCGAAACCTTCGGCAAAAGCCGGTTCAAAGAAATAAGTTAATTCCTCTGGTGTTATGGCTTGGCGCGATTTTGACGAACTCTCACCTGATGAGCAAAGGCTTGTGCGAAGTAAAGCACGAGCCTTTATTTTTTTTGCGTCTATCCTCATGATGATATTCGGTTTCTCGAATGTCTATGAAGGCATCGCGTGGCTAATTAAAGACGATGAATTTATTTCAACCAATATTGCTTATCCCTCTAACCTTACACCAACCATTGTACTTTCTTTAATGCTTGGCGGTTTTGAAATGTTTTGCGCACTTGGAACAATCAGGCTGAGTTACACCGCTTGGCGGACAAGCTTTTTTGCAACACCTTTGCTTTTGGTGCAAGCATTGATCAGCACATTTGTTTTTCGAGGTTGGTTTTTAGGGTTCGGGTCTTATACGGCTCTTGCGTTAACCGCCTTGATTTTCATATTGCTTTACTTGGGAAGAACCGCTGTACTTTATAAAGAAGAAACCAATTAACTCTTTTTGAAAATTGAAATTCAACTCCATTTTTATAGCGGGTTTGAATTAGTTTGTACTCATCGTCGATATTGCGCCAAGTGTTTTCTCAATTTCACTTCTTATTTCAACGGACTTTATAAAAGAAAGCATCCCCGTAAGTCTTTCTTTAATAATTTCTCTTTCTTTTAAATTAAGCGATACCGCTTTAACACGAATATTTAGCGCTTTAGATTCTGCGCGTGCACCCAATTCCTGAAGCCCTATCGAATAATATATTTCGCTTGATCTTTCATAAAATCCTTCTGCATCTTTAGGCTTATTCAGGCTTTGAGCGGCTGCTCCCAATCCAAAGAGGTTATCGGCCAAGCCTCGGTAATTCGCACGCCTTGAATCTTCATCGCGCGCTTTTTCAAACCAAGAATAGGCTTCAATCCACCGACCAAGTTTGGAATCAGTATAACCTAAAACATACCCGACAAAACCAATAACCAAGGCATCTCCAATTTCAGCATCTTCCTTTAAGGCGATTAGTTTCTTGAAACCACTTTTTAATTCATCATACTCTGATTTCACAGATTCCGATGACGGATTTGGGTATTGCAATTTTGCCATTAAGCGATAGGAGATGAGTTGTGAATTGGTCTCAATTAAGTCTGAGCCGATTTCAACCCCATCAGTATAAACCAATACCGAGTCGAAATTTGAATTTTGAAATTCAATCTCTGTTTTTGCGAGTTTCCATTCGTTTATGCTTTCGGGGGAAAAGGTATCAATAATCGTTAAGCCTCGATCAAGCCAATAGTCGCGAAGGATAAGTGTATCCAATCGGTGATATGCTCTTGATAGGGCGAGAGAAGCGCGGATTTTCCCTTTGATGTAATCGGCGAGCGTAAAACTTTCATAGCTTCGCGCAAATTGAGCGGCTGCACTTTGAAAGTCACCTTTTCTCATTGCGTATTCGCCTCGTCTGAGATAGTCATTGCCGGTTGCGATATCGGGAGGTGGTGGGTTTTTGAGTGTTTCAGGTAAAGACGAACATCCTTGAAATGCAATGATTAGTAAACTAATAGCAAGAATCGATACGAAGTGGTGGTGAAGCCGTCGGGATAATTTTATGCGCCACTTTCTCATTGCTGCGGCTCCTTTGGCTCAAGATTATTCAATCGAATTTTTGCCCCTTGTTCTTCAGTTTTCGGCTCCGGCGGAATCCCTCCTTTTAAAAATGGATTATTACTCACGCCTTCCATTGTGCGTTGTGCTTGCCTCATTGTGGACTTGCCTTGATCAATTAGGTATGAAACATTTGGCGTTTGAGAATTGGCATAACGCAAAAGTTCATTTACTTCACGAAGCGTCACTTGAAGGTCTGTCATAATTGTAGCGAGCGGCTTAAAAATTTTATCCCCCTTTGGGTCGAGCGCGCGTACGGCAAGATTATCGGGGTTTTTATAGACGCGAATGAGCGAATCGGTAAGGAGCAGCGTGCCGTTTGTTATCGCAACGGTTTCTTGAAGCTGTTCTAAAAGATCAGCGCCACTATTGAGTGTTCTGAATATGGTTCCGTCTTGCGAGGTTGTTGGGCGGTTTAATTTCGAAATGGTCATATTGACATTTTCCAGAGCTATGCTTCCTGAATTTGCCATTGATTTCAATTGCTCGGAGGCTTCAGCGAGATTATAGATTGCACGGAAAATTGCACCGTCATCAGGGTTGTTATCTCTTGTCAGTGCATAACTGATTCGATTGATGTTATAAAGAATACTTGAGACCACGTCTCCGGCGACGATAACTTTCTTCTGTGCCTCCAATCGATCTCCCTCAAGCGTCCCTAATGAAGGAATAAACCCGCCTTCAGGCACAATTTCAAGCGAATTGATTCCTTGCAAAAATTCGATTGATGTGATCCCTGTAATTGGATTGCTGTTTTTATTGAGGGCTGAAAACTGAAGTATTTTATTTCGAAACTGCTCATAAACTTCAAGCTCCGCTTCAATAAAATTTTCGTCTGAAAGCCGGAATGATCGGATTTTACCGATCTCATAGCCCTTAAAGAAAATTGGGGTGCTGCTGCTTAGGCCGTTGGCATCGGCAAATTTGGTCTTAAAGACATATTTCGGGACAAAGAATTTTCGATTAAATGCCAAAAAGGTAATTGCCACAACAACAATCACCAAGGCACCGAGTACGAAGCCTCCGACAAAACGATCGGTGTACTTAAATTTTAATTTCACAATGATATTCGCTTGAATTCTTCAAATTTTTATTGCTTCCGTTCATAAAGAACAAACCCGAATGCACTCTTCAAAACGCTACTTTCACTAAAGTTTATTTCATTAATTTTCGAGTTTGAACAGTTTCTTTAACCGCCTAAATATCGCTTGACAATATCATGTGCAGGACCGCTTGAAAGCCCCACCAATTCTTGGGCTTCCCCAGTTTTAATGACTTTCCCGTCGTCAAGTAAAATTAACCAATCTGCCACATTAAAGATTGCCTCAGATGAACTCGACGCCGCGATGAGGGTTGTTCCCGCCAACTTCTGACGCATGATTTCTCGAAAAATTTTTTCTCGAATGCTGACATCGCAATTGGCAAATGGCTCATCCATAATAATGACTTTCGGGTCAATGACAATTGCCCGAATAAACCCAATCATTTTTGCTAAACGCCGAGGCAATTCAGCCGGTCTTTTTTCAAGAATATCCGGTAATTCAAAACGGTTCAATTCATGACGAATACGCTCTATTTTTTCTGCCCGAGATTTTTCTGGGAAATAGAGATTGAGGGGCAGTAGCAAATTCTCGAGCACACTAAGGTTTGAAATCAACCCGCCATTTTGGAACACAAACGATAAATTTCTACGGACATTTAAAACCTCCTCTTCTGTTCCTTCAAAAAGATTGACATCATCCAAAAAGACCGCGCCTTCATCAGGCACAAGAATACCACCCATCAGGTTGACAAGTTCTGTTTCGCTATCTCCATCTGCATCAATTATCAGCGTAAGATTTGCGTCAGGAATCGTAAAACTGATGTTATCTAAAAGGGGTTCATTCCCTTTATAAATCGTGACAGACTTTACCTCGATTCGTGGCACTATTTCCCGTTTCCAAAAAATTAAAAGAAAATGAGAATATCAATGATAACATCTAAGATAATCATCCAAGTCAGCGATTGCACCACCGCTTTAATGGTTCTTTGCGGTACTTCAGTCGATGCAAAGTTGACTTGTAACCCTTGATAACATGAAATCAGTGCAATCATCAAGCCAAAGCAAAGTGATTTGATAATTGATGCAATGATATCGGAAAACTTAATTTCAGCGGCAAGCCGTGAAAGGAACACCCCGATATCAACAGGATATACAACTGCAGATACCAACCACGCGCTAAGAATCCCAATCATATTGAAGTACACTGTAAGCGTGACAAGAGCGACAACAACGCCAATGGCACGAGGCACCACAAGATAGGAAATCGGAGATATGCCAATGGAAAGCAAGGCGTCGATTTCTCGATTAATTACCATATTTCCTAATTCGGTTGCGATGGCGGTTCCAGAACGGGCAATAATGATGATTCCTGTTATCAAACAGCTTAACTCGCGTACAATAACAGTCACAAGTAAAGTGTAAAGGAACGGGCTTTGACTAAACCCGGAAAGCATCGAATTCCCCTGAAGAATAATGATACCGCCAATGGCAAATGAAATTAGAGCGATTAATTTCAAAGCTTCATAGCCGGTGAAAAGAATTTGGCGCAGTAAAACAATAAAACCCACTTGCTTTTGATCATAAAAAACCAAAAACTGTCGAAAGACTTCACCCGAAAAAAGAATAAAATCCATAAAACGCCGTACAGACCCACGCGATCCTTCACCAAGTGCAATGCTTGCTTTAAGCAAAAATTCTTTCATGAAAAAAAATAGTTCGTTTTTACCGTGAGGAGTATCGCTTCGTTTTCACGAAGGTAATAAATATCTTTTCATCTTTCGCAGGAGCTGCACACCTATATTCAAGTTAATTTCAATTGAAACGGAATTGGGCACTTCCTTAAAAACTGAATTCCTTTTGAAATGGTTATATTAAAGTTTTCTCTAAGTAATTTGGCAAAGACCACACGATGGCAGAACAGCAGGCACGAGCACTGACCGGCGAAGCAATCACGCCGCAAGAACGAATTCGAAATTTTTGCATTATCGCTCATATTGACCACGGCAAATCCACCCTTGCCGATCGTCTTTTAGAAGACACAGGAACCGTCTCAAAACGGGAAATGATGAATCAACTCTTGGATGATATGGATTTGGAGCGCGAGCGCGGTATCACCATTAAGAGCCACGCGATTCAAATGCATTACAAAGCCAAAGACGGGAAGAATTACACCTTAAATTTAATCGATACGCCCGGACATGTGGATTTTACCTATGAAGTCTCCCGCTCACTGGCAGCTTGCGAAGGTGCATTATTGGTTGTTGATGCCACTCAAGGCGTTGAAGCGCAAACCATTGCCAATCTTTATTTAGCCCTCGACGCCGGTTTAGAAATTATCCCCGTCATTAATAAAATTGATTTACCTTCGGCCGATATTCCCAAAGTTTCTTCTCAAATCAGAGATTTGATTGGTGTAAATGATGATGAAATGGTTCATGCTTCCGCTAAAACAGGAATCGGAATCGAAGATATTCTTGAAGCCGTTATTGCTCGAATTCCACCTCCGGCTGCCTCGCTTCAAAAGCCTTTGCGTGCATTAATCTTTGACTCTGTATTTGACGACTACCGCGGCGCTATTGCTTATGTTCGTATTGTGGATGGAATGCTTCGTAAGGGTGAAAAAGTAAAGTTTTTTGCGAATGGCAAAGAATTTTACGCCGAAGAAATCGGAACGCTTGGGCTAAAAAAAGTCCCTACCGATTATCTCGAAGCCGGAAATGTGGGCTATCTCATTTGCTCGATTAAAGATGTGAAGGATACGAAAGTTGGCGATACCGTCACCAATGCACTTCATCCAGCTCCGGAGCCGCTAGCTGGTTATAAAGAAGTAAAACCAATGGTCTTTTCGGGCGTTTATCCGGTAAGTACAGAAGATTTTGAAGATCTTAGAGAATCGCTTGAAAAACTTTCCCTGAACGATTCTTCACTGACTTATGTCCCTGAAAGCTCCGTCGCGCTCGGTTTTGGATTTCGCTGCGGCTTTTTAGGACTCTTGCATATGGAAATTATTCAAGAGCGATTGGAACGCGAATATGGGATGAATATTATTACCACGGTTCCAAACGTTGAATATGAAGTCTATACTACCGATGGACAGCAAATTTTAGTTGATAACCCTGCCAAAATGCCGGATCCGGTTCGGATAGAGCGAATCGAAGAACCATTTATTAAAGCGCAAATTATCACCACCACAGAGTTTATTGGGAACATCATGAAACTTGCAATGGATCGTCGTGGGGAATACAAAGACACTAAATATTTGGATGAAACCCGCGCAGAGTTGCGTTTTGAATTTCCACTCTCTGAAATCATTTTTGATTTTTATGATAAGCTTAAATCCGTTTCGAAAGGCTATGCCTCAATGGATTATGATTTTCTTGGTTACCGAGAATCTGATTTGATAAAACTTGATATTTTGCTCAATGGTGAAGGGGTTGATGCGCTTTCAATGATTGTTCACCGCACAAAAAGTTATGAATGGGGTAAGAAGCTTTGTGAGAAATTGAAAGAATTGATTCCTCGTCAAATGTTTGAAGTCGCCATACAAGCCGCAATTGGCAGCCGCGTCATTGCCCGCGAAACCATTGGTGCGATGCGTAAAAACGTGCTTGCGAAGTGTTACGGCGGCGATATCTCACGCAAAAGAAAACTGATTGAGAAACAAAAAGAAGGTAAAAAGCGAATGAAGCAGGTAGGCTCGGTAGAAGTTCCGCAAGAAGCCTTTCTTGCAGTTTTAAGTATTGGAGACGATTAAAATAAACCAATGGCTAAATCCACATCAAAAAAGAAAAGTGCTGAAACCGGCACAGAAACGATTTCCCGAAACCCCACGCAACTTGCCATTTATTTGGTTAAAGAATATGGGCCTTTAGTGGTGCTTGTTCTTTTTGTAAATGTTTTTTTTGTTCAAGCCTACAGTGTGCCTACGGGTTCGATGGAAAAAACCATTTACATTGGCGACTATTTTTTTGTATCGAAACTTACTTACGGGCCACGATTACCTTTTATTGATTATCGTTTACCCGGTTTAAAGGATCCAAAAGCCGGTGATATTGTCGTTTTTGTTCAGCCGAGAACCGAGGAAAATTACATCAAGCGATGTGTTGCAGCGGCAGGTGATACCCTTGAGATTCGCAATCGAGATTTGTATTTGAATGGCGAAATCATTCCTTTGCCACCAAATGGTCAGTTTATTGGTGAATTAAGGCCACAAGGATTCTCGGACGAGGGCATTTTCCCAAAATATACCTCTTGGAACAAAGATTTTTACGGTCCGATCCGAATTCCCAAAAAAGGAGATCGTATCACGCTTACGCCTGAAAACTATAGCCTTTACAATTGGTTGATTGAGTACGACGGTCATACAACAAAATTTAACGGTGGAAATATTTTGATTGATGGTCAACCTCGCTTTGAATATACAGTTGAACAAGATTACTACTTTATGGTGGGTGATAATCGCGATAACTCCCTTGATTCACGATATTGGGGATTTGTTCCGGCTTCTCATATCGCGGGTTCACCTCTTTTTATTTATTGGTCGTGGAATCCCGACATTTCAATTCTCACTTCTCCAGTCGAAAAGTTGGCTTCGGTTCGTTGGCGAAGGTTAGGTAAGTTCTTAGAATAACCTCATGAATTTGATCATTGAACACTGAAGTAAACAATTTGGGTGAAGATTATTCCCCACCACCCGAAGTGGTGTCAAAATCAAATTCTTCATTATCATCGCTTTCATCAACTCATGCCGATCAATCTTCAATCAGAGACTGGATTGAAGCATTGGTTTTTTCTCTTCTATGCGTTTTTATTTTAAGAGTTTTTGTTGCAGAGCCTTATCATATTCCTTCTGCCTCAATGGAAGACACTTTACTACCCGGCGATTTCATTTTGGTTAATAAGTTTGTGTATGGCGCACAAATTCCTTTCAGTTCTTGGAAGTTGCCCCCCCTCCGGCAAATAAAAGTGGGCGATGTTCTCATTTTTCGATATCCACGAGATCCTTCGATAAATTTTGTCAAGCGTTGTGTTGCTTGTCCGGGCGATTGGGTTGAGATTAAAGAGCGTGAGGTATTTGTCAACAATCAATTTCAAGCTTATCCCCTTGGCTCTAAGTTTATTGGCGAAAAGCTTTCGGTTCACATGAAAGAGGAGTCGATTTTTCCTTCGAACTCAGGGTTTAATAAAGATTACTTCGGCCCTGTTTATGTCCCTAAATCTGGTGAAGAAATTTCACTTCATCCCGAAACCCTTTCATTGTATCGCTTTCTTTTGGAGTATGAAGGGCATCAGGTTTCAGTTATGGGGAACGCGGTATATTTGGATGGATTTCCCGAACCGACCTATAAGGTCAAAAATAACTATTATTTCGTGATGGGTGATAATCGCGATAACTCACGTGATTCGCGTTATTGGGGTTTTGTTCCTGAACCATATGTGAAAGGCGCGGCAATTATGGTTTTTTGGTCTTGGAATCCAGATCTAACTTTTTTTAATCCGATTGAGAAAATTAACTCCATTCGTTGGGACAGAGTTGGATTGCTCATTCATTAAGCATCAATATTATGGGTAAGCGAAAGCCCGATTAAATCCGTTCTTTGATGTATCTTTGCTATTTATGGTTACTTTTTATCGATTAATTCGGAGTGAATTCACCAAACAAGACTATGCCCAACGCTTTTTTTAAGAAGCTTTTTGCGTTGATTTTATTTACTTTTTCAATTTCAGATTCGGGTCTTGCTCAGCAAGGGTCGATTTATTCGCGTTTTGGCTTAGGCGATATTCGCTATATGCCAAATTCTCGTACCAGCGGAATGGGGTTCGCGGGTTCATCATTTGATGATTCTCTTTATATCAATCGCTTAAACCCTGCTTCATTGGCATTTATCACCTCAACCCGTTTTTCTGGCGATTTCACTTATAACGGTTACCAAGCTACAACCGGTACTTCATCTTCTTATCAAGTGATGGCGGGTTTTGAGGGTTTAGGTTTTGCAGTTCCTGTTGGCCCAGCAGCAATTTCGACAGGCTTATATCCCTATTCATCAATGTCTTACTTTTACTCTGATCGAAGAAACTTTAATCCCTTGAATCTCCCGGATAGTTCAGTCGCATATGATTATTGGGATAAAGGACGCGGCGGATTAAATCTAATACCTGTTGCTTTTGGTGTAACGGTGTTTGATAATCCTTCGATTGGGCGCGTTAATCTTGGTCTTTCATATAATTTTGTTTTTGGCTTACTTGAGCGAACGGTTGAAAATTTATTTCCCCAAACTGATGAAATCGGGATTCGAACCGGACTTTTAAATTCAAGAAGAATCAATGAAGACAGAATTAATGGGCAAACCTTCACCATAGGGTTACATGCAGTTTCTCCAACAGGTTGGTTGTCTGAAAAAGGGACTGTCCTTTTCTCATTTGCATTTACTACTGCAAGCACGATGAGTGTTCGTAACCTTCAATCGAGTGTTTATTGGCTTCCCACAAGCCCTACAAGAGGGGTTAATTCATTAACCGTTGATACCGTTTCAACCTCTGATGGGGAAATCAATTTGCCTTCATCTTTATTATTTGCATTTGGTTATAAAACAGCTCGCTTTGGAATAGGGCTTGATGCACAATTTCAAAATTGGTCTTCATTTACTTTTAGCGGTAATGATGTCTCGTATGCCAGAAATTCCTATCGAATTGGTGCGGGTATCGAGTTTTTTCCCTCGACCGAGTTTCGAAGCACGTTTTTTGAAAAAATGGCTTATCGTGCAGGCGTATTTTACAACCAGACTGAAATGGGTTTTTCGGGAGGCGCGGTAAACGAAATGGGATTCACGGCCGGTGTTTCACTTCCGTTGCAAAACGAAATATCTCGAGCTGATATCAATTTTCTATTAGGCACACGCGGGGTTGCTGAAAATGGTTTTCTTAAAGAAACCATTTTTCGAGTAACGCTTTCGCTTAACTTTGGTGAAAAGTGGTTTATTGAAAGAACTATCGAATAAATTTTTGGGGAATAAATGAAGCAGGCGAATCAAAAGATTCGCCTGCTTCATTTTAAATCATTTCGAATGTTCGATAGATTAGTTTTACCTACGAAGAAGCCTCAGTTGAGGAAGTGCAACAGCCAACAATACAAAGAGAGCTGTAACAAGTTTTAAGTCAGTTTGATTCATCCCACTAATCAGCGCGAGACCAACAAGTAGTCTAAAGATTACCGCACCAACAATGACCGACATGAGAAGGCTTCCTATACTTTTCTTTTTTATCAACCCTACAATTGCTTCACCAATAATGACACTCGCCAAGCCGTAAACAATCGTGCCAGTTCCCATATTAATATCCGAAAAGCCTTGATATTGACAAACCAAAGCCCCACAAAGCGCGATAATGGCATTGGATAACCCTATACCCACGACTTTCATGACATCGGTATTAACGCCATTTGCGGAGATCATTATTTCATTATCTCCGGTGGCTCTCATCGCAAGACCAAAGTCGGTATGGAACAACAGCATTAAAAGTCCAGCGACGGTAAAGGCAAAAAGAAAGAAATAAATGAGTGCTGGAAATGGTTTTGGAAATGGCGCAATTTGTTCAATAAAAGTTAAAACTGTTTCAGGGACATTGAGTAAGGGGATGTTTGATCGCCCCATAATCCTTAGATTAATGGAGTAAAGTGCAGTTGTAACCAAAATTCCTGAAAGCAGCCCATTAATGCGGAATTTTGTGTGAATAAATCCGGTGACTGTTCCGGCAAAAAAACCGGAAAGTATTGCCACTAAAAGAGACATATAAGGACTTACGCCTGCAACCATTAGAGCCGCGGATACGCTTGCGCCCAAGGTAAGGCTTCCATCTGCGGTAATATCGGGAAAGTTATACACCCGCATTGTAATGAACACGCCCATTGCTAAAAAACCATAGCATAGGCCTAAAGTCGTTGAACCGAGCCAAAGCTCCATTGAAAAATATTCTAAACTGTTAATTAGGTAACCCGACCTGCGGGGTGTAATGCCATTTGAAAGATAATACAAAAGCTTGGCAATACACGTTTCACTTATTTGAATTCATAACTAAAGAAACCTGTGGTTCAAGCAAAACTCCAAACTTCATATTCAGCACAAACTTCTTATTCCCCAAATCTAATCTTCTAATAAAAGGTAAATGGTGTGGACATTTTTTGCCTTTGTTTTATATCCGGTTTTGGAAAAAATTCAACCGAAAACGGAAATGAAAATTTTTTTTCGCCCATACGGAATGAGACGCGAACTTTTTGTAAATGAAGGTCAGGAAAAGGCAATTGAATTTTTCCATTAATAGAATAAGATGGCCGCAGTGTGGTTTTTCTTAGGTATGTAAAACGAACTCTTTCTCGTTCATTTTCCAAAACCATCCTTTTATTTTGAAATGAAGTTTCGTTCAACGCGCTTTCTGCTACTAATCGGCTTTGTGCCGCTTCGGATTCAATTCGTTGTAATTGGCGCGCTTTTTCTGTTTCGCGTGTTCTTTCTGCTGAAAGAGAATTTGAAATTGAACTGACTACATCCGATGTTACATAAAGCATCGAATAAAAGGAGGTACGGCTGTTTTCAGTTTTGTAAGCCGCCTCAGCGGAAGCAAATCGCAAATCATTTTCAAGAATTAATGTTTCGGGGTCATCGGCAACACTTCCTTTAGCCCAGCTGCTGTCGCTCATTTGATATTCATAAAAAAACTCTTGGGGAAGAGTAAGGATTTCTTGATTCGACATATTTATAAGTTCAACATCAAAAACACACTTCCCATTCGTTCCTCTTTCAAATGCCAGAATAATTTTAATGGTACTATCTCCCATCATTTGGAATCCTTGGCCTTGAAGCCATTTGATGTCACTCCCATTGGGTTTTAAGAGAGCGACTCTTTCGGGTGAGTAAACGGTATAGCATCCGTGAAGCAATAGGAGAAGAAAAAAGGAGATGATATGAGTTATACGGGAATTCAATGATGGTGTAAAATCGGTGTTGTGCTTAGGCATAAGAGGAAATTTTTATTTATTTAAAAATCAACCTCTTTAAAAAACAAAAGGCCTGCAAGATATGCAAGCCCTTTTGTTAACTCTTAAATAAGATAGACTTAGTCTGTTTTGTAATCATAAACCAAAACGCCGTGAGAAAGGGGTTGACCGCCGCTGAAACCGCGGGCATAAATTGTATAGGCCTTACCTGCTTCAAAATTCACATTGCCAACATTCAAAACTTGGGTAAGCGTATTGGCTTGGCGAACTACTAAATTATAAGTTCCCGGTCTAACACTCGTGTAAATCTGCTGACTTGTGGCAATCGTTCTGCTAAATGGACGGTTAACAAATAATCCTTGTGTTGCTAATGTATCTGTGCCAACTCTTGCAACTGTAACATTAGGTGCACCGGGAGCTAAATGAAAGAAGCGAACCAATGCAGTTGTATCAAGCGCAGTGGCAGATGGTAAGTTTAAATTATCAAATACAATTATCGGAGTAATTCTTCTTGTACTATCGGCATTTGCAACAGTATCGGCAGCAAACACGGTATAGTTGAAATCAAATAAGTAGTTATCTCTCGACGAAATTAAGGTGTCTCTTAATGTACTCCTAAGAGAACTCAATGCTTGCGCATTTCTATCAACAGGCACAACTTGAAGTACATTAAATCCTGCCTCAGTTGTCAGATATGGTGTCGTTCCAGTAAATGTAACACCAGACGCAATGTTTGTTCCATTAAGAAGCAAGTTAACTGCTGGTGCATTTGGGGAGGCATGAACAACGCGGATTTTTGTTTTGGTATCAAAAGAAGCTGGATCTTTTGAGCATGATGCTAAAAAGACAATCGTGAAGACGATGCTTAAGAATACCGAAAAAGTGCTTTTATTCATTGTTGTTTTATTTTATTTATGATGGTTAACATAGAAACCAACCTTATTTCTAAAGTAATTTTAGTTTCTGGCAAACAAACCGTTTTGCGCTTGTATTTGTTGAAGTAAAAAGATAATAAAAATGTTCCGTTATTTTCAAATTTCCTTTTATCAAACTGCTGATAAAGAATAAACTATTTTTCATTTATGGCCAAAAAAACAACAAGTGCCGACTTTCCAAAGACTAAAATCACAGTAGAAACCCTTACTGCCGCGAAAGAGCTTATAACTTATTTTCTTCCTTATAAATGGAAATTTATTGCCGGTTTAGGGATGCTTATTATTTCAGGTGTTGCCGGCTTAGGGTTCCCGTACATTATGGGCAGACTTGTCGATGCAGCACTTTTGGGAAAAGGGTTTTGGATTTTTCATAGCATTAACTCCCTCGCATTGGTCTTAATGGCTTCGCTAGCACTTCAAGCAATCGGATCATTTTTTCAATCACTCTGGTTTGTTGAAGTTGGAGAAAGAAGTTTGGCAGATATCCGAAAAGACAGCTACACGAAGCTCATTTCATTGCCGATGAGTTTTTTTGCTAATCGCAGAGTCGGCGAGCTCACAAGCCGCCTTACCGCAGACCTTGCTCAAATTCAAGAAACCTTTACTTGGGTATTATCTCAATTGGTTCGGCAGATGCTTTTACTTGTTGGAGGTATTGCCCTTTTGCTTGTTACATCCTTTCATTTAACCGGAGTGATGCTTTCTTCATTTCCGATACTTATTGGTGTCGCGGTTTACTTTGGTCGTAAGATTCGGCAGCTTGCCAAAAGCTCACAAGATCAACTTGCAAATACAAATGTAATCGTGGAAGAAACGCTTCAAGGCGTCATGAATGTCAAGGCATTTTCAAATGAAGGGTTTGAGGTTGGTCGTTATTCAACCAGCATTTCAGATTATGTCACAATCGCAATGAAATCGGCGCGATTTCGTGCGGGGTTAGTATCATTTATCATTTTTGGGATTCTCGGCGCTGCTGTGCTTGTAATGTGGTTTGGCGCAAATCTTGTACAAACGGGCGAAATGACTGTTGGAGACTTAACTCAATTTCTGCTTTACACTACTTTTGTGGGTGCTGCGATGGGCAGTTTTGCTGAACTCTACAGTCAAGTTCAACGGACTTTAGGCGCTACGGAACGCATTCGAGAAATATTAAAAGAATCTCCCGAGCCGATTGTGTTGTCACAACCCCCTCAAAAAGTAGCCCGTCTCAATGGCATGCTTGAATTTCAGGAGGTTCGCTTTCGTTACCCCGCAAGACCTGAGATTGAAGTACTGAAAGGCATTTCATTTACAGCAAAGGCTGGAGAGCGCATTGCATTGGTTGGCCAAAGCGGTGCAGGAAAATCAACCATTGTCTCACTCATTCTCCAATTTTATAAACCAAGTTCTGGCCAAATCCTATTTGATGGAAAGCCTGCATCTTCGTTTGAACTTTCTGAGTTACGGTCTCAAATGGCTATTGTGCCACAAGACATCGTCCTTTTTGGGGGCACTATATTTGAAAACATTGCTTATGGAAAACCCGGTGCAAGTGACATTGAGGTTAAAGAAGCCGCAGCCAAAGCGAACGCACACGAGTTTATCTCTCAGTTTCCTGAAGGCTATCAAACCGTTGTTGGGGAGCGTGGGATAAAGCTATCAGGAGGGCAACGTCAGCGTGTTGCGATTGCGCGTGCAATTCTTAAAAACCCCTCCATACTTATTTTAGATGAAGCCACAAGTTCGCTTGATTCAGAATCTGAAAAACTTGTTCAAGAAGCTCTTGATGCGTTAATGAATAATCGGACTTCGATTGTTATTGCTCACCGGCTTTCAACCATTCGAAATGCCGATCGTATTATCGTGATGAAAGAAGGGATGGCTGTGGAAGCGGGTACACATGAAGAATTAATTCAAAAACCAAACGGGATGTATCGAACACTTTCCGAACTTCAATTTGAGGCATCACTTGGGGAATAATTTTATTCTCATAAAAATCAAAAGCCCTCTTCAAATGAAGAGGGCTTTTGATTTGATTTATTGATGCCCACTTTTCCTTTATTTCACCAGAAGCATTTTTTTAACTGATGATTGTGAGCCCGTCGATAAACGGTAAAAATATACCCCGCTTGAAATGTTTGATGCATTGAATGCAACTTCATATCGACCCGGTGATTGTCGATTATTGACCAAAGTGGCAACTTCTCTCCCTAAAACATCATATACTTTTAGGCTGACATTTTCGGTTGAAGCCAGTTGGTAGCGAATTGTTGTTGAAGGATTAAACGGATTCGGGTAATTTTGATCCAGTAAAAATTGATCGACTTTTCTTTGATTTCGAGAAGTTGTTAAAGCGGGTTCAGAATCATCAGCAACGGCAAAGAGTCCCGGCGTTCTCATCCCAACTGCTGTGAGATACCCTTTGCTTCGAATGGTATTAACAGGTGTCCAAATCTTTTCTGTGGAATCATAGGCGATAATTAGCAATCTTTCGGGGTTCGCCACTTCCTTTAACATTTCAATTTTGATAGAAAGCCCAAATGTCACTTCATAGTTCGCTTTTGAATCAAAAGACAAATTCCACGCAAGGTCTGGATAGATTTTTCTGGGTTCAATTTCATTTCCATTTGCAAATGCTTTTCCTTTAATGTCTCTTGAAATAACTGGAATAGTTATCAGCTTTTCTACATTTATTGTTCCAATATTTTCGCTTTTACTTTCTTGAATCATTAGGTTGAAGTCCTCTTCAGGATAATTGAAAAGGCCCGTTAATGAATCTATTTGAAGATTTTTCCCTGATTGCGACCACACATCGTAAACCCTCGCCAGATGGAAGAAAACAGAAGCGAGCTCAAGGTCTGAAAGTGAACGGTTGTATAGCAATACATCACCAAGAAGGCCTTTGAAAACGGAATTATTCCCGCGAGCCAAGTAAGTATTATTGTAGTTGCTTGTGCTCAAATCAATTGAGGGTTCTTGTAAACATAGCCTGCCATTGGCGAAAATTTCTCCTGTTGTTTCCTTCTCTGATGCCGTTTGACGGAACGCAACGATACTAATCTCGCGACTTACAAATTCGAAATTAGGTGCAACATGTTTTACCGATTCAGAACCGTCGAATGTCGATCGAAAAATTTCTACCTTAAATAATTTTGACCCTTCCTCTCGGCCAAAGTCAAGGGTTGATTCAAAGTTCGATAAACCCATAATAGGAGATGAGCTATTGATAAAGTTTAAGTCAGGTGCCACCACAGAAAAAAATGTAAGCCCGCTCTTGGCTTGAAATTGAACTTTTGAAGGGGCACGGTAAGCGAATTGGCTTTCAGTAAAGTCAATGAGTTGTCCGGGCTGATTTTGTTGTTTTCCTTCAAGTCTTGCCGGTTGTGCGTTATTTGTAAACCGCAAGTCGTTCATTTCAAGGGATGCATTATTGCCATTGCCCGAGAGATCATACCAGAAGTAATACTGAAGGGCAGAATTTGAAACAAGCCCGTAGGAGGGAAGATAGTAAGCAGAAAGGCCCGAGAGAGGAACAGGGGCGTGAATCATTGCGAAAGGGCTTCTTGTGTGAAACTCGTTGCTGCTTGCTGAAAAATAAAAGAATAACGATTGATAAAACGGAATCTGATCAATTACTTTTCCAAATATGAATGGCTCTTTGGTACTAAAAATTTCTGGATTTAAATCAATCACGTTTTCAAACTTAAAGGTCGGGCTTGTTAGTAATTGAAAGGTCTGTGGCAGTTGCCCTGTTGGAGAAATAGAAGTATTTGCTTGAGCAAAATTTGTATTCAAGCTATCTGAGAATGGATTTGATAAAGTTGGTTGTGTTCCATAAAATCGATAACAGGTTTGGCGAGGAATCTCTGCAAACTCGTTTTTAAAAACATCGTTGTAAATCGGTTTCGCGGTTTCGGTTATCACCGTCATGAAAGACTTCGCCTCTGAGAGACCAACCAATACGCCGCTTTCTTGCGGCTGAATATTGTCGCCATATCGATATTCAATTCGATTTTCATTTTCATAAAGCAAAACTTGAAATCGTGAATATGGACGTGATTCGCTATTTGGGAGTCTTACTTTCCACTCGATGACACAGATGCCATTTCCTCTTGAGCCCTTATAAAAATGGCCAACATATCCTTCGCTTGAAGTAATAAAATTTGAAAGCAAGGGAGCGAGAAGAAATCGATTTGAGGGTGCTTTAAACTCATTTTTCAATACAGATCCAATTTCTATTGGCTGTTCTCCAAACCCTAAAGAGCCACCGGTTGAAATTGAAATTTTGGAAAAAATGACGCCTGCGTAGGTGAACGAGAATCCTATATCAATGTTTGAAACAACCTTTTCGTCTGCACCCGATTGAATATCCAGAATAAAATCAACGGTATCCTCAAGTGCAATATTATTGGCTTTGATTAATGGATAGGATTGTGGTGTGATTTGTGCATTTGCAGTTTCTATTGAAAACAAAATTACAATCGTGAGTAATACTGCTTTCAATTCAAATTCAAATTTACTGATTTGACGCTGTTTCATAGAAAACCGAAGATTCTTTTGATAGGAAAAATATTTTAAAGCTATACTGAAAATTGAAACTTTGAAATGACCTTCCTCACCCACATTGACCGGTGTAAAAAAAAAAGAAGCCCTTTCAGACTTCTTTTTTTTTGAGAATAAATCGATTGGTTATTCTTCTTCGCCCTGACGAAGCTTCTCTAAGATTGAAAAATCTTCGAGGGTTGTGGTATCGCCTTTGATTTCGGAGCCTGAAGCAAGTTCGCGCAAAAGGCGACGCATAATTTTGCCGCTTCTTGTTTTTGGCAATCCGGCAGCAAAGCGTATTTCATCGGGCTTCGCGATAGAGCCAATCTCTTTCGCCACATGCTCGCGCAAGTTTTCTTTAACGGCTTGATCGCCTATAAAGCCTTCTTTCAAGGTTACAAAAGCAATAAGGGCGTTACCTTTCATTTCATCTGGGCGAGAGACAACGGCTGCTTCTGCAACAGAAGAATGCGCAACTAATGCGCTTTCTACTTCACTTGTTCCAAGTCGATGCCCCGAAACATTGACCACATCATCGACACGCCCCATTATCCAAATGTATCCGTCGCTATCTTTTCGTGCGCCATCGCCGGTGAAATACATACCTTCAATTTCAGACCAATACGTTTTTTCGTAACGGGTGTTATCGCCATAAATGGTTCGAAGCATTGAAGGCCAAGGCTTTTTTACAACCAAGTACCCGCCTTCATTGGCTTTACAAGGCGTTCCATCTTTTCGAACTACATCAACGGCAATGCCGGGCAATGGCCGTGTCGCGGTGCCCGGTTTAGTGGGTGTTGCTCCGGGAAGCGGAGAGACCATAATTCCACCGGTTTCGGTTTGCCACCACGTGTCAACAATCGGGCAGCGTTTTCCGCCTACAACGGTGTGATACCACATCCACGCTTCAGGATTGATGGGTTCGCCCACGGTTCCTAAAAGGCGAAGTGTAGAAAGATTTCTTTTTGTCACCCACTCATCACCTGCCTTAATAAATGAGCGAATGGCTGTTGGCGCTGTGTAGAGAATGGTCACTTTGTGGCGCTCAATCATTTCCCAAACTCTGCCCCAATTGGGGAAGTTTACAGCGCCTTCGTACATCAAGACCGTTGCGCCATTGATGAGTGGACCATAAGTAATGTAGCTGTGACCTGTAATCCATCCGACATCTGCCGTGCACCAATACACATCTTCATCACGTATATCAAAGACGAGCTTATGAGAATTTCCGGCATGAACCATATAGCCTCCGGTGGTATGCAAAATCCCTTTTGGTTTTCCGGTTGAGCCACTGGTGTAGAGAATAAAGAGCGGATCTTCTGCATTCATGTGTTCGGCCTCGTGGTGCTCGCTTGCAAGGCTCATGAGATCGTGCCAAAGATGATCTCGCCCTTCGACTAAAGTTGGAACACTTTGCCCGCGTTGAAAGACAATGACATTTTCGACACTTGGCGTATTAACCAATGCCTCGTCAACGGTTTGTTTTAGGTTTAAGGTGGATCCACGTCGAAATACGGAGTCAGAACAGACCACCATTTTGGCTTCGGCATCATTGATGCGGTCGGCTAAGGCTTGCGCCGAGAAACCGCCAAATACGATGTTATGAACTGCCCCTATTCGTGCGCAGCCAAGCGCAGCAATGACAAGTTCAGGTGACATCCCCATATAAATCGCCACGCGATCACCCTTTTCGACGCCACGTCTTTTAAGGGCATTTGCAAATTTACAGACTTCACGGTGCAATTGGAGGTAAGTGAATGTGCGTACCTCTCCAGTTTCCGATTCCCAAATAATCGCCGCTTTATTTTTTCGAAAACTATTTAAATGACGATCAAGGGCATTGTAACAGATATTTGTCGTACCGCCAACAAACCACTTGGCATAAGGGGTTTTCCATTCCAACACTTTATTCCATTTCCGAAACCAATGAAATCCGGAAGCCACTTTTGCCCAATAGGCTTCGGGATTTTTTTCCGCAGATTTATACAAGGCTTCATACTCAGCCATCGATTTGATATAGGCAGCTTTTGAAAAAGACGCGTTTGGCTTTATTACACGCTTTTCAACCAGCATAGAGCTTATCGAAACTTCACTGTTTTTTTCACCTGTCTTCACAGGCTCTTTTGTTTTCTTATTAACTTTAGAACTGCTTGTTTTTTTTGCAAGTGGCTTTGGCGGCGTCTTTTTTACTGCTTTACTTGCCGATGGTTTCGCTTTACCGCTTGAGGCTGTTTTTTTGGATGGTTTTTTTTCAGGCATAAATGTATTCCATTTAGTTAATTGGTTATTCAGGTTTCCCTTAAAAGTTGTTTAAATGTTTTGCTGAAAGAAAAAATCAAACGATGGAACCTTTGTTTGAGGTTCATGAATAAGTTCAAACATACATCACGAATGAGAAAAATTTCAAACAAAAATCGATTAAGATTGATTCTTCATAAAGATTCCCCAAATGCGATTCACGCCTTTCTGAACCGAGCGACTCCCTATGATGAGAATACCGAGAAACTTGTTAAAGACATCTTACATTCCGTAAGGCTCAATGGTGATCAAGCTGTACGGGACTTTACAAAAAAATTTGACGGTGCAAATATTCGAGATTTTAGGGTAAGTGAACGTGCCATAAACGCAGCTTATCGTAGCGCGAATAAATTATTTCTCTCAATTTTGGAGGAAGCGGCTGCGAATATCGAGAGGTTTCACAAAAATGAACTTGAGAAAAGTTTTTTTTATGATGATGGCGATGGGGTGATGCTTGGTCAAAAAATCTCTCCGATTGAGCGTGCGTTGCTTTATGCGCCGGGTGGCAAGGCAAGCTACCCGTCCTCGGTTCTCATGAATGCTATTCCTGCTAAGGTTGCGGGCGTTGAGGAGATATACCTCACTTCCCCTTGTAATGCAACTGGCGAATTAAAATCTGAAATTCTTTTGGCGGCAACAGTTGCAGGTATTAAGAATGTGTACCGCATTGGTGGCGCTCAAGCAATCGCCGCGTTTGCCTTTGGAACAGAAACCTTGCCAAAGGTTGATAAAATTACAGGGCCGGGGAATCGGTTTGTTGCCTTGGCAAAGCGTTTCGTTTTTGGAACCGTTGGGATTGATAGCATTGCAGGGCCTTCGGAAATTACCATCATTGCTGATGAAACAGCTGAACCCGAAGAAGTGGTAATGGATTTATTCTCACAAGCCGAGCACGATACCGATGCCTCAGCCGTTTTGATTACACCTTCAAAGAAGTTGGCGTACACTGTTCAAAAATTAGTCGAAACGCTGTTGCCCAAAATGCCTCGCGCTGATGTCATTTCAGAAGCCATTAATAAGCACTCTGCCATTATTCTCACCGAGTCGATTGAAGATGCGGTTATAATCTCAAATCAATTGGCTCCGGAGCATTTAGAAATTCAAACGCATGACCCTTGGGCACTCTTGCCGTTCATCAAACATGCCGGGGCTGTTTTTTTAGGCAGAGCTTCAAGTGAACCTGTGGGCGATTACTTTGCAGGACCGAATCATACACTCCCAACCAGCGGCACGGCCCGTTTCTTCTCTGCCCTTTCAGTACGCGATTTTCAGAAGCGTACTTCTATCATTGCATATACAAATAAGCGCTTGGAAAGAACCGGTCCGCTGATTGCCGAATTTGCTGAACGTGAAGGGCTTTTTGCACATGCCGGCGCGATTCGCGCACGCTTGAAGAAAACCGGTTCTGCTTCTTCAAGTGAGAAGAATAAGGCTAAAGGAAAGCGCGCATGATTTCAATTAAACCGACTCGCAGCAAGCGTCTTGGGCTTGGACTCCTGTCAGGCACTTCGCTTGACGGGATTGATGCCGGTCTTTTTGAAATTAATGGTAACACCGATTCTCCTTCAATTTCGACAAAAGCATTTCGCGTTTTTCCTTTTTCGAAATCACTTCATTCCTCAATTCTCAAGAATCTCAATCCCGAATCCGCCAAATTGAATGAGCTATCGGAATTGAACATAGCTATTGCCAATGCATTTGCCGATGCGTCATTGAAGCTTTTGAAAAAAGAACGACTGCCCGCAACTTCTGTTGATTTTATTGGCTCTCACGGGCAAACTTTTTGGCATGATCCAAAGGGAGGTACACTGAAAACCCGCTCGACTTTTCAACTCGGGGATGGCTCAGTTATTGCTTCTAGAACAGGGATTCTGACAGTTTCTGACTTTCGAACGGCAGAACTTGCTTTCGGCTCTGAAGGCGCGCCACTCGTGCCGTTTCTTGATTTTGCGCTTTACAGGCATCAAACGGAGAATCGGGTTTTAATAAATATTGGCGGGATATCGAATGTCACTTTTTTGCCTAGAAAAACTTCAAGGATAGAGCCGATTTACTTTGATGCAGGGCCGGGGAATGTCTTGATTGATAAGGCCGCGAGGTTACATTTTGGCGTCCCCTTTGACAGCTCCGGAAAATTTGCCAAGAACGGAAAGGCAAACCAATTATTACTTAAAGAATTTTTAAAAGAACCTTTTTATAAAAAGCGCCCTCCGAAATCTACCGGGAGAGAACTATTTTCTGATGGTTACTTTGAAAGACTTACCACTCGAATGAATGAGGAGGGCTTAAGTAAAGCAAATCATTTGGCGACACTCACAATGCTTACAGTATCAACACTTGCAGCACAAATCAAGCGATTTATTTTGAAGCGTTTGACAGGTGAGCCGCTTCATTTGATTTCTATTGGTGGGGGAGGTGCCAAAAATACTTTTATGATGGAGTTGCTTCGGGGGCATTTTCCAAACACGCGTCTTGTTTTACAGCAAGAATTGGCGATGAATTGCGGTGGAGTTTTAGAGGCAAAAGCAAAAGAAGCTGCCCTTTTTGCTTTGCTTGCGGATGCCGCACTTTCGGGAATTAGTGCTTCAATGAAAACACCTGCAATTTTGGGAAAAATCTCTTTACCTCCCGTCAAATGAAGCCTCTTTTCGTGCGTCTCGTTTCTCTCTCTTTGCTTGCTGCGATTAATTCTCTGTTCATTTATAAATATTCTGCTCGACTTACATCCTTATTTTTGCCAATTTCACTCTTGTCATTCGTTTTATTTATTGGTTTCTATTGGTGGTTGCTTAATAGAACCGTAAAACAGGATGCTTTAAAGTCTTATCTGATGTTGGCGCTTATCGCTTTGATGTCCATACCGCTATTGATTTTAAATCCAGTGCTTGAATTGAAGGTTGACCGATGGATGATGATTCAAACATTTTGGGATAACTTTTTTTCGGGAAGTTACCCTTACGCTCCGCGTTATACTTTTTACAATCAAAATGTGCCTGCACCGTTACCCTATTATTTTCTTTTCACCTTTCCCTTTTATCTCGTTCGTGAAATCAGTCTTGTTACTCTTTTCACGCTTTTGTTGGTTGTGTTTTTGTATCAGCGAGCAACAGATAGGAAAATTCATCTTAATCGTGATATAAAGCCACAGGCATATTTTCATGCAACGATGTTTTTACTTTTTCTTATTGTGATGCCAGCATTTTGGTGGGAAGTGACAACCCGCAGCGCTTTACTTTTCAATTCGCTTTTAATTCTCACCTTTATTTGTTATTGGCTTAATGATGCATTGCTCTTGCAAAGAGGATCATTATGGATTTATGCAGTTGGGTTTGGAATGCTTTGTGGGACGAGGAGCGTGATGGCTTTACCGCTTTTTATTTGTTTGGTTTATGCCGTGAGGGAATCGGGGCAAGTTCGTATTTATGCCGGATTCTTATTTGTTGCCGCGATCGTGTTCATTTTGCCTTTTGCATTGCTTTATGCGTTCGACCCTATTCTATTTTTTCAGTATAATCCTTTGATTTCACAATCGCTTGTACTGCCATATCAGTGGTCTGTGTGGTTGATCATTTTTTGTTTTTTTCTTTTGATTTTTACGACATCATTTGATCGGGTGATTTTTTTTTCAGGGTTGATTTTATTTGCGGGAGCTTTTCTATCGTTGGGATATTTTTCGAGTCAATCGGGGTGGAACGCCGCCGTATTTGGAAGTTTGTGTGATATCTCTTACTTCATTCTCTCGATTCCATTTTTCATTGCGTCGATATATCGTGAATTGGATAAAAGGGAGTCACGCTCCCTTTTATCACAATGATGAAAGATTTGCAGCCAAGACCACCTGTTCGTTTTTGATTACAGTGAAAAATCAATACCAATAAAACCGCGATACCAACCGTCTCCTCCTTTTAAAAATACGGCAAGATTGCGTGAAAAAAAGTAACGCGCTCCACCTTGTAAGCCCAATGATGATGCACCATCAGTGACAGCTAACCCTAAGCCTACAAATAAGTCGAGTTGAGGTATTGATTGGATATCGAAATGATAGCTTCCGTGGGCTCCGAGCCAAATGTTGCTTCCACCGCTCACAAAATTGATACCTCCCATTACACCGACACCAATATAACCGATGCCGAGTTTGGGTGTCACGCCCCATTCCAATTGTCCGCCCAATGGAAATACTTTGTCACTCGTTCCCAGACCAATGCCCGCACCAGCCAAAAAAGTGTTCTGTCGAAATTGCGCGTTCGACTCCGCCGCAGTAAAAGCAATTAAAAGTGTGATGATAAAGAGAATTTTTTTCATCGTTGTGTATTTAAGATTTTAAGAGTGTCATAATTAGAAAAATAATTATGAAGTTAATGTGATTCAGATAAGCTTTTGTTTCTATTTTTTTACTTTAACCCAATGACAGCAAGCATTCTTCCCGTGATACCGCCGCTTTTTCGATGCGAAAAAAATCGGTCTGGAGAGCTGGCCGTGCACTCAGTTGAGATTTCCACTTTATCCCTTTTCACCCCATTCTCTTCCGCTTCTTTTGCCAACGCTGATTTTAAGTCAAGTAGAAATTTCCCTTGAATTTTAGATTCCCTGCTGAAGAGTGGGTCAAAGGCTTCGGCGACTTCCTCGCCGACTTCAAATTTTTCACTCCCGATACATGCTCCGATAAACATCAAGATATCAGCAGGATTAGAACCGTATTGTGCGTGTAAGGCGATAATCGTTTTGCTCAGAATTTTATCTTTTGCACCGCGCCACCCGGCATGAACGGCTGCAATCACTTGTTTTTTCGGGTCGTGCAGAAGGATTGGGGCACAGTCAGCAATCGAAACACCAATCAAAATTCCGGTTTGGTTTGTCATAAGTGCGTCAAATCCGTCATAAATTCCGGGCATTTCAACTTTCAAAATGCTGCTCCCGTGGATTTGTCTTGAAAGGGCAACCTGCGATAAACGATAACCCAAGTGCGAAAAAAAACGATGCCTATTTTGATCGACATTTTCCGGGTTGTCGTTTGTGGAATTGCCCAAATTCAGTGAATCATAAGGCACAGGGCTGATACCGCCTTCGCGTGTACTTTGAGCGGCGATAAGGTTAAGATAGGGGTGAAAGATTTCAGGTCTGATTGGATTCATTTTTTTCATATTGATTTCATCTCCTAAGTTATTGAAGAAGTCGGGTCTTTCAGTTCGAAATATTTCCTCTATTTTAACAAGTTGCTTTACTTCAATTTCATGAAAAGCTCACCTAAATCATTTTGGCTATTACTTCAAACTTGAATTCAATCTTTGCGATCAACACTCGCTCTTTGAAGTGGAAGATTCCGTTGCATTTTTTTTCAGCAGTTGGTTTAACCCGTTTCATTGTGTTTTTTTTATCTCTACTTACAACCGCTCTTCCGCTTCACGCTCAAATTTTGGGTCAATGGAAAAGCTACACATCCTTTAATATCGCCACATCAATCGCGGTTGAAAATGATTCCACCTTATGGGTTGGAACGGAGGGCGGCTTGTATCGATATCGCACATCATCAGGCACTTTTAAAACATTCACCAATACAGAAGGCCTACCGGACACACGCGTAACCGCTGTGATGTATGATTCCATTCGCAAAGGGCTATGGGTTGGTTTTGAAAGTGGCGTGCTTGGCTATTTCGATACGCAGCGAGAAACAACAGAGGCATTTTTCGATCTTTCTCGAATTACGGATTTCCCTTCAAAATCGATTCGAGATTTGGTCATTCAAGGCGATACGCTTTGGGTGGCAACAGATTTTGGAATCGCGTTATTTCTTCCGCTTAGAAAAGAATTCAAAGAGAGTTATACCCGTTTTGGTTCTTTTCCAAGCGGAACAGCGGTTCGCCGAATTGCTTTTACAAAAACACATCTCTTTGCAGCCACAGCCTCAGGTGTTGCACGAGCGTCTTTATCTTCCTTGAATTTACTTGCGCCTTCGGAATGGCAGAATATTTCCGGGACAAGTGGCGCACGAGATTTGCTTATCAAATCGGATTCACTTTTTGCCACAGGAGATTTTGGAACCTCATTTATCTCGGGTACTTCTTCTCAATTCATACGAAGTGGCGCCGCCTTTGGGCTATTTATCAATTCAACTTCTCCATCGTCCGAATTTTTGATTCTCACCTCTAACGGGCTCTTGACGCGAAGCGGAACATTTTTTTCAACTGATTTCGCTCAATATTCACGAGGGGCTGTGCAAAACAATTTTCTTTGGATTGCTGATAAAACACTTTCACTTCGGCGGCTAAACTTATCACTTCCATCCTCACCGGAATCATTGACGCCGAATGCCCCAAAAAATTCTCGATTTGATATCGTTCGGGTTGATGGTTTTGGCAGAGTTTGGGGAAGTTCTGCGTCCGAAAACCGCGGTGCTACAGGGTTTTCGCGCTTAGAGCTGAATGGCGTTTGGAAAAACTATGATAATTTTCGGGTTTTGAATTCTCAACCTATCCGTCAGTTTAATGATGTGCTCTCCGTTGGAGAAAAGACATATATCTCCACTTGGGGCGGTGGAATTTTCGAATTCGATTCTTTTGACTCAGTAAAAGTTTTTAACAACACCACAGGCGACTTTACCGGCATTCCTTCCGATACAAGTTTTGTGGTATTGGCTGCATTAGGCTACGAACGCCGGTCTAATCTCATTTGGGCGCCAAGTTTAGGTACTCGCTCGAATCCCATTTACGCTTTTTCACCGGAGCAATCACGCGCAGTGAAAAGTTTTGGCAGCAGTGGACTTCAAACGGAAATCCCAACGGGCGCCAATGCCTTCGGTCTTTTTGTAACGAGCGATGGAAGAAAGTGGATTATTCTTCGTGAAGGCACTGAGGTTGGACGTGGAATCGCGGTTTTCGACGATCGTCGCACGCTTGAATCCCTTGCAGACGACCGGTGGTATCAACTAACCACACAGCCCAACTTTGGCGGTTTGCCTGACTCTCGTATCAATGCCATTGCTGAAGATCTTGATGGAACCGTTTGGCTTGCAACAGACCGCGGCGCAGCGTCTTTCTTTTCGAGCAGCGATGTCGGTTCAATTTCACTTAGCTCTTTCGATCCATACCCACGCGGTACACCTTCAGCAACAACGGTTTTCGAGCTACGCAGTGAGGCTTTAACAGGCGTTGTTGTTGATGCTGCAAATCGAAAATGGTTCAGTTCTCCAAATGGTATTTGGGTGCTAAGTGCCAACGGCACAAGCATAGAAGCTCAATTCACAACCGCCAATTCGCCGCTTTTATCAAATACGGTTCGCTCAATTTCGTATAATTCGGCAACGGGCACATTTTATTTTGCAACCGATCGTGGTCTTTCTGCCTTTACAACCTCAGCTGTTCGCGCTGCAAGCACTATCGAAGCGCTTTTTGTTTATCCAAACCCCTATCGATTACCCTCCGCTTCGCCGCTTACCATTCGAGGTTTAGCGGGCAATGCAACCGTGAAGATTCTAAGCTTTAGCGGTGCTTTGGTTCGCGAGATCGGCGCAACCCCGGCAGGTGCAATTCAATGGGACGGAAAGGATCAATCGGGGCAATGGGTGGCGAGCGGAATTTATTTGGCTGTGGCCGTGAGCGCCGATGGAAAGCAAGGCGGTGTGGGTAAAATTGCCGTTATTCGAACACGTTAGGATTGGAATCTTCTTTTTCGGAAAAAATGGCTTGCCCAATATTGCACTCAAGGCACCGAAAGGGCTTACAGTAATTCTTTCGCAGTTCTAATATTCCTTGCTCAAATGCCGCACTCTTAATGGTGTAACCTTCACCCAGAATTGCGGTCGCTGTATTTCTTGCAAGCTCACTGCTAAGCGTTTTTGGATAAGCTCGGTAGAGTTCGTGAACTTCTTGGCAGGCTTTTTCATCTCCTTCATAGCCTTTATACAATGCGGGTAAAATGATGTTTAAGATGATTTCTGCACTTCGTGTTTTCCCAATCAAGGATTTAGGAAGCAGATTGTCATTTTCTTTACTCGATTCTTTTTCTTTTTGCTGAAATCGCACATGCTTTAACCAATGCCCAAAAGACTCCGCTGAGAAAAGACTTTCAAGCAGTTTGAGTTTTCGCCTAGTGGGGAGTTTCATATCAAAAATGGCTTTTGCCTCTCCGTAAAAGCCTCTTACCAAAAGCTTTGAAGTTAGTTCTGCTAAGCCTGCAATTCGAACCGTAGGAAAATTTGATGGCCTTAACCGAAAGAAAATCCAATCCTCAGGTTTCATTGGGATTATGGTTTTCACTTCAGGCGACTCCTTTGCCAATGCTTCAAATTGACTTTGAAGCTCTTTGACCTTCGGTGATTCTTCGTTCCCTGCCATTAATCCCGATACCCAAAAGAGAACCGATTCGATTTTATTCCGACGCTCTTCAAATGAAAGTGCTTTGCACCCTGCGAAAAGAGAAAGCGGTACGCGCTTTGCTAATTCTTCCATTGGTGCGGCGTTTTCACTGTAGCCTAATGCCCGCGCAACGCCTTGATATACGGCTGCTTCAAGCATTTCTTGCGCGTGATGATTAAAAGACTCGGCTTTGGTTTCAAATCGTGAATCGGATAGAAATGAAATCCATTCCATTTTAAGTCGGTCATCAACTTCCTCCACAAGCCCATTGCAAGCCAGCATTTCGCCTGCTAAAAGGAGTGATTCATCGCGCAAGCAATTTGAAATGACCAAAGGAAAAGGCTGGCTTAAATGATCTCTTAGGTTTAGCAATGGTGTGCCTTCAGGCATATTGGAATCGCAGTGAAGAGCGGCATGTAAAATGAGATTGTTGTAGTGTGGGTTCTCACTGTGCCGGTGTCGATTCCAATCGGAAGTGCGTTGATGAATTTCAATATCACCTTCAACCTGCCTTGTACCGATGATTAGCTTTGCGCCGATAAAATCAGGACCTTCGTTGGGGTTTAATTTTCCAGTGCCAAGTACCTGTATTTTTTCACCTGTGGTTGTGGCGAGCGTTTCTCGATTAAAGTATTGATTCTTCCAAATATGACGGAGATATTTCTCGGGGATTTTCATAGCTTCATATAAATTTTTGGTTTATATCCCCAAAAATTAAGGAATAATTTCTTCGCGTCAATTTTTTGTACGACAACTTTATTTTGTGACCTTTCCCGAATTCAAAACAGCCTTCTCAGTTGCGCGCCGCTTTATTTTTTCGAAGAAGAAAATGCGGGTGATTAATATGATAACAGGCGTAAGTATCTCCGGCTTAGTGCTTGGCGTTGCCATTATTTGCATTGTGCTTTCGGTCTTAAATGGATTTAGGGCAATCGTGAGCGATTTATTTCTGACGATTGAAACTGAAACAGAGATTATTCCGCTTTCCGGCAAGTATGGTGTCTTTCCAGATTCTTTGCTAACAGAATTAAAAGAAGAACGAAGATTTCAATCTGCAGAGCGATTTATCTCTACAAAAGTTTTAATGTTAAGCCAAAAGCAAAGCGCAATGGTTACACTGAAAGCGGTTTCTGAAACTTCGCTTCAAAACTTATCTTCACAATTTATTTTTGGGCACAATAACCTTTCGCCTTACGGCATTGCGATTGGCGTGGGTGTTTCTCGTTCCTATTCACTAGAGCCAAATGAACCCATTCGGTTGCTTACGCCTGAACTGGTAAGTGCAGGTCTTGAAGCACTTGAAAATCCGTTTTTACCCAGCGTGCTACAGCCCCCAGCATTCACGATTGAAAATGTGTTTTCGTCGCATCGCCTTTATGATGATGCTACGATTGTCGCAAGCCTCAAAACGGTTCAAGATAATCTTTCTCTCAAGCCTTTTGAAGCCAGTGGGGTGGCCGTTCGATTTCAAGAAGGCAATTTTGGACGATTTGATTTCGAAGCCAAACGCCGCTATCTCCAATCGTGGCTTGAAGAAAATGGGTATGGCAATCGGTTTCGCGCGACGGGGTTGGATGAAAAGCATGAGGCACTTTTTCGGGTAATGAAGCTTGAAAAATGGGGAAGTTTTGCCATTCTCTTGCTTGCAGTACTTATTGCATCGCTCAGTTTGATTGGCTCACTCACAATGACAGCCATAGAAAAGCGCCGAGATCTCTTCATCCTTTCTTGCACCGGACTTGGCAACACTGCCCTTCAACTCATTTTTGTAATGGAAGGGTGTATGGTGGCGTTCATTGGAATTTGCGGTGGTATTTTGGTCTCGGCTCTCATTCTTTACCTTCAAATACAGTTTGGTTTAATTCGTTTGCCATATTCTGAAGGGTTTATTATTTCAAGCTATCCGGTGTTTATCGAGTACTCCGATTTTATTGTTGTCATTTTAGCTACACTTTTTATTTCGATACTTGCAAGCCTTTACCCAGCTTACAAAGCAAAAGAGCTGTCTTTGCGTTATGCAAAATTTCGAGAGGATCGGGATTAAGAGCAGCTTTGATTAAATTACTTTTCTTTTATATCCTTTTCCTTTCGATTTTATCTTGGCTTTGCCGAAAAGTTTTATGCAATCAGCGCCTGACTCGATTAATCAACTTGAATCCCGGCTCTCGGAAATCCGCGACCCAAAAGAGCGGGTTAATCTCCTCAATAAAATTGCTTGGGAAAAACGCTTTATCGATACCCACGCCGCGATGGAGTATGCCGGAATCGCCAATCAACTTTCCATTCAAATCGGATATGAAATTGGCTTAGCCTACAGTTTGCGAAACGAAGGGATTTGCAGCTATTTGCTTTCAAACTATGAAGATGGTCTATTAAAAACGCTGGAGGCTTTAGAGCTTTTTGAACGATTCAATGATCAGAATGGAGAAGCCTCTACATTTAATATTGTTGGTACGATTTACGAAGGACTTGGGATATATGCCTCTGCGCTTGATAGCTACCTCAAAAGCGCCAAGCACTTTCAATCCTTAAATGACCTTCAAGGCCAAGCGACAGTGCTAAATAACATCGGCAATATCTATCAAAAGCAAGGGGATTATGATAAAGCTCTTGAGTATCATCTGAGCAGTTTGAAAATCAAAGAATCGAGTGGCGATTTGCAAGGTCAGGCGAAGTCGCTCAATAACATTGGTCTTGTTTATGAAAAGATGGGTGATGTCGTAAATGCCATTGATTATCACATCAAGTGCATGAAACTCACCGATTCCATTGGGGATACGCAGGGCTATGCCACGGCGTTTCTCAATATTGGCTCATTTTATCATACACTTGGCAACTACGAAAAAGCCCTTGATTACCATTTTATCAGCCTCACCATTTTTGATGAAATGGGCGATAAGAATAGCCTTGCCATTACTTACAATAATATTGGACGCATTTACCATAGCTTGGGTCATTATGCCAAAGCGCTCGAAAATATCTTAGAAGCGTTAAATATTGCCACGCAAATTAATGCCAAGGAAATTTTATGCGATGTGTATCAGGCCCTTGCAGCGGCGTATGAAATTGAAGGTGATTTTGTGAATGCGCTAGATGCACAACGGAAGTTCACGATGTTTAAAGAAGAAATGTTTAATGAAGAAACGCGCCGTAAGATGCGAAGCCTTCAAGTCAATTTTGAAGTTATTCGGATGGAGCGTGAAAAGGAAATTTATTATTTGCGAAATACCGAACTGAAGCGTGCGAATGTTGCACTTGAGAAATCGCTTAAAGAAGCCGAGCAACTTCGCAGAGATGCTGAAAAGCGAAAGGAAGAAGCAGAACAGGCCAATAAACTGAAGTCTGAGCTTTTAGGAATTGCTGCGCATGATTTAAAAAATCCGCTTCAAACCATAATGGGCTTTTCGCGATTGATTGAAGAAGAAGCCGATAAGCCTGCGCAAGTGGTTGAGATGTCGAATTACATCTACAATTCTTCGACTCGCATGTTCAACATCATTTCGAATTTGCTGAAGATGTCGGCCGTTGAAAGCGGGACATTGAATCTCAATCTTCAAGTTTTGGACTTTAACCAAATTGTGGCGGCTGCGGCTAAGAATAATTTTATACTTGCCGAAGCAAAAAACCAGAAACTCCAAATTTCTCTTTCTCGGGAAACCTATGTGATAGCCGATGAAGAGCGGCTAATGGATATTTTTGATAATCTTATTTCAAATGCTATCAAATATTCTCCAATCGGAAAACCGGTTTTTATTTCTACAGAAAAAATGATAATTGATTCCTCTGAAACACCTTCTTTAGAGGCAATCACCGATGCGAAAAGTTTGGAAGCCTTTTCTTCACCAAAACCGCAGGTTTTTGTTCGGCTTTCTGTTCGCGACCAAGGTCAGGGGCTGACGGAGAAAGACAAGACAAAACTCTTTGGAAAATTTCAACGACTTTCAGCGAAACCCACAGCAGGCGAATCTTCAACGGGTTTAGGGCTTTCGATTGTGAAACAGTATGTGGATTTATTTGGCGGAAAGGTTTGGGCGGAGTCGGAGGGGAAAGACAAAGGCTCGGCATTTATTGTTGAGTTTCCTTGTGTCCCGCCCGAAGAAGTGGTGATGGTGCGGGAATAACATTTCAATTGAGAAATTTTTTCACACCTCTCACAAACTCCTTAAAACTTGGCGATGTTTTTTTTTCAAGACTCATATAGTTCGGGATTGATTTTGAGGCAACTCCTTTTTGAAAGTTGGGAATCAACTTTTTCAATTCTTCTGCTGCTTGGCATAAATCCGGATTTCTAAACTTTTCTTTACCTAGAAATTTATTTGCCTTAAAACGAGGGTACGCTTGTTCTATCGCTTCCATATCACCCAAATACCACGACTCTAATTCTTTGCACGGGATTCGAATTAAAACCGGGCAGTTGCCATTCACTTCGCATATCTTTTTCAAGTCTTTTTTTAAGGCTTTGCAATCATTGGAATCTTGGTCGTGCAGTATTACAATTTTTGTTGGCTCATATAAGCGGGAGAAAACCTTTACTTTGTTTGAAATAGATTTCCTCAAATCGCTTTTGCCGTTGTGCGGTCTTAGAAAGCAGTTCTCGTTTAGTTTGTAAGAATCCGGTAAAATCTGTGGAAGTAGAATTTCCAAAACATTTTTCATTGATTCTTCTTCTAAAAGAAATTCTACTCTCATCGCCCTAAGAATTGGGGTTGCTGCCTTTTAAGTAGCCTTGATTCCAAAGCCAACCCAGTTTATCGCCTTCCTTTGTCAATTGACTGACGAGGTCGTCATCTTGTGCGCGGTGAATCGTTGTATAACCATTTTCTTTTTTAAGCCAAAAAAGTTCATCAATTTCTAAAGCATTCACAAAATCTGGTGAGTGCGAGGAAATGAAGACTTGCCCGCCGCGATTGGCATAATCGCGAAATTCTTCTGCAAGTTCTTTAAGTAGAGCAGGATGAAGATAATTTTCAGGTTCTTCAATGCAGAGAAGCGGATAGCGATTGGGAGAGTATAGAAGAATTAGGTAGGCGAACATCTTTAGTGTTCCGTCAGAGACATAGCGAGAAATAAACGGGTCTTTGAATGCGCCGTCTTGAAACCTCAAAACGATTCTGCCGTCGGATGTTTTCTCAGCATCAACTTGAGAAATGCCCGGAACGCGCTGTTTCATTTTCTCCAAAATTTTATTAAAGGTCTCACGGTGATTCTCATAGATGTAATCGGCAACTAAAGCGAGGTTATCGCCTGTTGGCGAGAGTGTTTCACTTACACCGATGTCTTGGCTTTTTTTGGCGTCTGGTATTTGGAAGTTGGCGATATACCAATTGTCAAGCAACCTCCGAAAATCAGCTACCGCTTTGAATTCTTGAAACTGACCCAGTCCTTTAATGGCTAATATATCTGGCGCGTCTAATTTGTAATCTTTTCTCTCTTCTTTGAAATCTTGTTTCTCTTTTTCAAACTCTTCTTCATTGACAATTGCCTTCCCCTCACCGTTTGAAAAATCTAAGAATCGGTAAGGCCGTCCGGTTTTTCCTCGTCTATAACTTAAAATCTCTTTCTTTACAACGATTTTCCCCGATTCTTGCCCCACACTGAGTTGATAGGTAATGATGGGCTGTTTTGTTTTGCCCTCATTTCTGAACTTGATTTCAAACTCAATGTCTTCTTTTTCTTTGCCACGAGTGACAACTTCTTTATACCCGCCACGATTGTTAATGGCTGAACGCACATTATTTTTCAAGCACGCACTCAAAAATCCAAAAACATCGAAAAGCGTTGACTTGCCTGAACCATTTGCGCCCAAAAAGACGCACATGTTGGAAAGCTCTTTGATTTCAGCATCAGCAAAGACTTTGAAATTTTTGATATGAAGTTTTTCTATTCTCACCTTAAAGCGTTCCCGTTTTACCCTTGGTAGTCTTACTCCCAAACTTCTTCATACACCTCTTCCAGTTTCAATCCCGCACCAATGGCGTCGAAATGTAACTCATCATTTGGGTTGGTGTACCGAGAGTAATGCCACTCATTTTCTCCCACTTTGTGATACCACTCCACTTCCTTTTTTTCTTGTGATACCAAAAGATAATCTTTCAGCGAAGGTAGGTTCTGGTAACTCTTGAACTTCTCCCCGCGATCATACTTTTCGGTTGAAGGTGAAAGCACCTCAGCAATCAATACTGCATCCGCGGCAACATCGTCTTCAATGAATGATGAATTTCCGCAGATAACGGAGATATCGGGGTAAAAATAGCGCTCTTGTTTTCCAACAGTGATTTTCATTTCGTTGGCGTAAGTTTTGCAAGGTTTCCCCTTTAATTCCTTTCTAAGAGCCGAGGCAAGATTTATTGTTATAAGAATGTGCCTTTTTGAAGCTCCCGCCATCAACCGCAGTTCTCCCGAAACATACTCGTGCTTCACATCAGAGGCTCTTTCCAATGCCAAGTAATCGCTTGGAGAAAGAAGCGTTTCAAGTTGTTTTTCTGCCATTATTCAAAAACTGAATTGATTTGAATTTCGTGCTTCTTAAATGAGTTGATTATTTTTTTTTGAATTTCCTTAAAGTCCTTTTTCTTTGAGAAAAGACTCTAATTTTTCTATCGTTAAGTTTTCGATGTAGTCGTAATTATTGACTTGCATTGCCGGCGCCATTCCGCAAGCGCCAAGGCACTCGGCTTCTTCCAAAGAGAGCAATCCATCAGGTGTGACATCGCCGTTTCCAATGCCGTATTTCTTCTTCACATAATTATAGACTTCATATCCGCCGCAAAGCATACAAGAAATGTTGGTGCAAATGGCCAAATGCGTTTTCCCCACTGGCTTTTTCCAATACATCGTGTAAAAGCTTGCCACACCAAAGACATCCGCTCTCGGCATTGGAATAGAATCTGCAACAAGATTAATGGCTTCAATCGAGAGCCACCCAAATTTTTCCTGTGCCATCCAGAGTGCGCGCATCACCGCAGATTCTTTGGAGGGGTATCGCTCAACAAGGGCTTGTACCTTTTTCTTTTCATCTTCAGTGAAAAAAATAGATTCCGGAGTTTCGGAGTGGCGTGCATGAAACTCTTGAATTCCGGTTGAGGGTTCAAGGCTATCGCCGTGACTGCCGTGCGCAAAGCGCTGTTGCTTTGCGGCATGCTCGCCATTATGATGATCCTGATGATGATGCCCGTTCTCGTTAGAGCTGTGTGATGCTGACATACTGCTGTAAAAATTTTCGATGATTACGATCGTTAAATAAAAATTGAAATGGCTTACTCGCCCAAAAACCGATTTAAATTTTCTAAGATATCGCCCCGCTCCAATTCTTGAAATTTCTTCGCCGTGCTTTTGAGATAAGGGATACTTAATTGTTTTCTAAAACGACGAATTAAATATTTTACATCAGCGATATCACGCTCTCTTGCAGCAAAGAGTTTAAAGATAAGCATATCTTCAGGCGTGGCGATATTGAATTCGGCATTCCCAAATGTTACTCTTTTTCCTCGTGAAATACTTAATTTTTCAAAACCACCAACTCCGGCAGCCACATCCACTTTTATACCGTTCACATCGTCAATAAGTGGTAAAACAAAATATCTTTCAAAAAATACTAATGGGTTTTCTTTTACAGCTCTAAACCCATTTGATGTAAAAATATTTACGACTTTATTAAACTCGCCTATTTCTGTGTCAACCGATAGATCTATATCCGTGGTTTGGCGGGCGCTTTCATAATACATAACGGCAACGCCACCTATTACGATATAATCAAGATTACTTCTTTTACAGAGAGAATCTATTCTTGCGAGAGTTGCATCAAATCCTTCCATAGTTCTTTATCTTTTCCGCATTCATAGAGTGCTTTTTGTCGTCTAACCCTTTCCCAAGTTTTTTCTTCTAATACTTCATCTGCTTGTACCAATTTCAACCAATTCAAAATATTTTCATTAGCAAAAATTAGAAACGACTCTCTTTCCTTCGAAGTAGAAAAACCATTTTTTTCTTCGTTATCACCATCCAAAAGCTCATATTTGGCTTTCATCGCTCGTACTTCTTCAAGCGTCATCGTCCAAGTCACTTCATGATTTTCCATACCAATTCCGCTTAATTTTTATCCCTTAAACTGGACCGATTTCCACTCTGCAAAAAGATGCTTCACCTTGCCACGCTGATACTTCCCTGTTGATGTAACGGGAATCTCGTCACCAAAGACAATCACCTTCGGGCATTTCTGAAAAGGTAACCTTTTAGCACATTCAGAAATTATCTCTTCTTTACTCTTCACCACGCCAGATTTCAGCGAAACATACGCACCCACTTCCTCGCCATACCAATCATTCTCGAACCCCACGGCAATCGCCGCTCTTACGCCATCAATCCCATTCAATACTTCATCAATCTCAAAAGGAGAGAGATTCACTCCGCCTCGAATAATGAGCTCTTTCAGCCGACCTGTTATAAAAAAATACTTTTGACCGTTTTCCGCAACCTTAAAAAAGCCTTCATCACCGGAGTGAAACCATCCCTTTTCAAAAGCCTTGATATTGGCATCAGGATTTTTGAAATAGCCTTTCATCACATTGTGCCCTCGAATCACAATCTCACCACGCCAGCCTTCACGCACTTTTTCGCCGCGCTCATTTAAGATCGCCATTTCATTGATGGGCAACGGTACGCCAATTGAGGGAAAGCCGAAATCTTTGAGCCACCGATCGTGATCCGTTTTTTCTAATTCTGTTGGGAGAAAGCACGAGTAGCAGGTGGTTTCCGAAAGCCCGTATCCGTGAATCACTTTAAATCCATAATGCTTTTCAAACTTCGCGACTAGCTCGACTGTCAGCGGACCCGCCCCACAAATAAAATGACGGAATCCAGATAAGTCATATTTCGTGAGGTTGATATCGGCTGCGTGCAAAAATTGAAGTAAGGTGGGCACCACGCTTACGATTTGCACTTTTTCATTCGCCAGCCTCTCAAAGAAATGCTCAGTCGAAAATTTTTGATTGAGCACCACACGGCCGCCGTAAATCATTGGGGTTACGAGTGTCACCACCGTTCCATTAACATGATGAATAGGCAGAACACACATCATCGCATCTCCCTTCACAAGCCCGTGATGCCGAGCAATGGCATTGGCATCAACGAGTAAATTATACTGCGTAAGAACAACGCCTTTTGGGTTTCCCGTTGTACCTGAAGTATAAACAATCATTGCTTCGGTTTCGAGATCGGCAAAGGTGGCATTTTCATCAAAATTGCTCATGCCTTTTTTTCGCGTGTCCACTACCCCGCCAAGCGCAAGTGAATCGGGAAAGGTTTCCTTTTCTTTATGAAAATCCTCTTCCGAAAGTATTTCAAGTGCCTCCGTTTTTAACGACTCCGCAAGTAGTTGATAATCATTCAAATAAAAGAGAAATGCTGTTTCGGAGTTTTCAAGAATGAATTGCAACCGCTCTTTCGATTCGCTTGCGTTAAGGGGCACAACGGTCATTCCCGCACACCACGCCGCAAAGTAAAACACCACCACATCGGGATGATTATAGCCCAAAATCGCCACGCGAGATTCCTCAATCAAGCCCTTACTCTTTAAAAGATTTGCAGTTTGAAAAACCTGCTTTCGAAAATCGTTATAGGTGTAGGAGCGATGCACCCCGCCTGAACTGTAGTAGGTGAGATAGACTTCTTCCGACATTTCTGAGCTACGCTGAATAAGCAAATCCAAGATATTTTGTTCTGCCACCATATACTTTGTGGGCATAAAGGTTTCGCCCTCAATCATCACGGCGTGTGCCATATGCGTCGCAAAAATGAGATCTTTATTCATTTCAATTTCGGTGAGATTCGTTGCAGTAGTTTAGATTTTTTTCATTGCGGCTTTCATCACATCGCATTGAATGAGTGTACTTGAGCCATCCAATACTTTAGGAACTTCCTCGAGCAGTTCTGGGATTTCGGTTATGTTTTCCTCTAAGGCAAAGTGGATTCTTTGAAGTTGAACCCGAATTTTTTCTGGCATTGTTTCAGGCGGTTGATACGCTTCTTTATTGAGCCACTTGGCTACGGCTTCGGGAAGTTCGGGAATGAGCGGGGTATTATTGACAATAGCCCCAAGCAATTTCTCCATTCTTGAAAGACGCCCCATCTCGCGGTCCTCTTCTGTGAGGCGCCGAAGCGTATCAAAATGCGGTTTCATTTCTTCTGGAAGGTGATGTTCAGAGGCGCGAAGTGCCGCTAAAAACTTGGGAATGTCATGCTCTTCATATGGCTTGAGTGTAAATGTTCCATCCGTAAAGCGTATAAGTGATGAACCGGCGTTTAAGGAAATTTCACTTTCGATTTGCTTTCCTGTGGCTGATGCAATAAGTCCCGGAAAGGATTTTGCGAAGTGTGTTTTCGCGAGGGAAGTTTCCCATTTTTTTTCGGCGTACATAGATTGGTTAGCTTTATTTCACCTCAATTTAACCGCTTGTCGCTTATTTTCGTTGAGCTATTCTTGTTCCATTCTCAAATTTTTAACCAAATGCCGAACAAAAAAAATTTCCTCCGATTTTCAGTACTTGCCTCTGTAATAGCACTTTTGATTTTATTCAATGGTTGTGCCTCGGTGATGAAACAGGTTGAGGGAATCCTGACGCTCACGAAGTGTGAATTTCGCTTAGCGTCTTTAAGCGAGCCTAAACTTGCAGGGATTTCGGTGGAGCGTATTGCATCGCCTTCTGATCTATCCTTTTCTGATGCTGCGCGTCTGACACTTGCCCTTACGCAAGCCGAATTGCCTCTCACCTTTCGTTTGAATGTGGAAGTGAAAAACCCGAATCAACGTGCGGCGTCTCTGACACGATTTCAATGGCGGCTATTTATTGATGACCTCGAAATGACGGCCGGAACTGTATCATCGCCAGTGTCTATTTCAGCAAATGCAACTGCAATTGTTCCAATGGAAATGACGGTTGATTTAAAGAAATCTCTTGCGGGGCGCTCGCTTGAAACCCTCAAAAACTTTGCGTTTAATTTGGCCGGAGTTGGTGGAAAGCCCACGCGTGTGATGTTGCGGGTGAAACCCAGCTTACAAGTGGGGTCAATGATGATTGACTATCCAAATGAGATTGATGTAAGAACGGAATTCACAGGTGGAAAAAAGTGACATGTGAAAGGCTTTTCTCTAATATTTTCAATTAAATGAATTCATTATTTATCGTAATGGAATCTACATTTTGCAATAAGAATTGAGTCTTTGGTTGGTTGGTAAATCAATCGATGCTCTTCATCGATTCTTCTCGACCAAAATCCTTGATATTTATGCTTTAAGGGTTCAGGTTTTCCAATGCCTGTGTAGGGATTACGTGCGATATCTAAAATAATTTCGTTGATTCTTTTAACCTTTTTTGGATCGGTCTTTTGCCAAAACAGATAGTCTTCCCAAGCTTCATCACTAAAAACATAATTCATTCAACTTCAATCAATTTTCTTCGCTTCCCTTTTCCTGCCTTTAACTTTTTAATTGCTCTGTCTAATCTTTTCTCATTTGTTTTGGACGAAAGTTCATACTGGGTTGCATTCAGTGCGTTGTATTCCTCAAGAGAGATAACAACAACCCCCACATCCTTTCCTCGATTGATAACCAATGTCTCGTAGTCATCGGTTACCTTATCAAGGTACTTTTTAACATCCTTTCGAAAATCAGAAACCGTGGTTGTAATCATAAAACTTGTACGTTTTTTTGTACATAAAATAGTTAGCAGCTTCTATACTTTCCAAATATCGATGTAGAGTACTTAAACCGTTGTTTAACTTTATTTTCGATAGTAATCAATCACCCCGTATTCTTCATTCCTGCTGCGATTCCGTTCACGCTTGTGCGTAAAAGCACGGGTACAACCCTACCCAATTCATCACTCGAATTTCAAACAGGATTTCCTAACCGAATTGATAAAGGGAGTTTTGGGTTCATTTGACTTACTTTGAGAATAGAAAACCCGATTATTTCCCCATTCATATTTACTTTTTCCATTATTGCATCATTCTCTGTTTCTCTAAAGAAACCTTTTTCCTTTTCAAAAAGTACTTCTAAGAAATCTGCCTCTTTGTCAAACCAAATTGTTATTTCTTTTTCCATAACTCTACCCCAGTCTTTATTTTATTGGTAAAATAAGTTGTTACAATAAAGTTATCTTTATCACTTTTTTTTACAACAACACATAAATATTTACTCCCAACCTCAGTTTGTTTATACCACTTGTAGTACAACTCTATCTCACTGTCTGATTTTGATAATGTTATCGAATCGGGATTCACTAATGTTTCTTCAATTAATGCGAAACTTTCTTGCAATTCGGGATGGTTTGTTTCAATGTGATTCCATCGTTCTTTTGAAAGTCTTATCGTGTGATTTCTCCTATCTACGAAAAAATGATTCTCATCCATAAATATCAATCACCCCGTATTCTTCATTCCCGCCGCGATTCCGTTCACGCTTGCACGTAAGAGCGTCAGCAAAGCCTTGCGCTGCTCATCTTCCGGCTCAAGAGCGCGAAACTGCTTCAACGCCGAAATTTGAATAAAGCTAATCGGGTCGAGATACGGATTGCGCAAGGTTATAGACTTTTGAAGCGTGAGGTCGTTTTCCAAAAGCGACTTTTGCTTGGTGAGCTCTAAAATGATTTTTTTCGTTCGCTCATATTCCCCTGAAATGACTTGCATCATACGCTCGGCATTGGCTTTATCGTGTGCGAGCTCCGCATACGAAGCCGCCACAAGCATATCCGATTTGCATAAAATCATTTGAACATTATCAATCAGTGATTTGAAGAACCGCCACTTCTCATACATTTCTTGCAATGTTTCAAGCGATGTCCCCGCTTTCATTGCCGCTTCAATTCCCGAGCCCACGCCAAACCAATTCGGTAATGCTGCGCGGTTTTGCATCCACGAAAAAATCCACGGTATGGCACGCAGATCTTCAATACGCTTCTTCGCTCCGCGCCGTGCAGGCCGTGAGCCGATTTCCATTTGCTCGATGATATCAATCGGTGTGGCTTCTAAGAAAAAGGGCAAAAAGTCTTTATCGTCATACACCAAGCCTCGGTAAGCATTTTTAGCTTCCTCCGAAATCTTCGCCATTACGGTCTCCCACGCTTTAGGGTGCTTTGGCGAATGATGCTCAAGGCTCGCCACCATTACTGCAGAGACAATCCGTTCAAGATTCCGATTGGCGATGTGAGGCAATAAGTATTTGGCCGAGATGATTTCACCTTGCTCGGTGATTTTAATTTTTCCGTCAATCGTTCCCTCCGGCTGAGCCAAAATAGCTTGATGCACCGGCGCCCCGCCGCCGCGGCCGACCGTTCCGCCACGGCCGTGAAACAGCCGCAATTTAATGCCGTAGTGTTCGGTAAGTGCCTTTAATCGGAACTGTGCGTTGTAAAGCTCCCAATTTGACGCAGCGACTCCTCCATCCTTGCTCGAATCGGAGTAGCCGATCATAATTTCCTGCACATTGCCACGGGCTTCCAAATGCTTACGATATACGGGGTTTTCAAAGAGCGATCGCATTAAGGTTTCGGAGCGTTGAAGATCGTCGATGGTTTCAAACAGTGGAACTATGGTTAAATCGCTTTCATATCCATCGTGGTCGTCTTGGCGTATCAAGGCAGCTTCTTTGGCGAGCAGCAAAACTTCGAGCACATGACTGGCTTTTTCCGTCATGCTGATGATGTAGCTTTGAATGGCTCTTGGAGAAATGAATTCCAATATTTTTCGAGCCTGACGAAAGACAGAAATGATTTCATTTGTTTCTTCACTAAAGGTCAGTTTGAAGGGAATCATTGGTCTTCGGCTATTGATTTCATTTGATAGCCACTTAATTTTTTCTTCTTCCGAGAGCTCTGAATATGATTTTGAAATTATCCTTAACTGTGCGGTGATTTCACCAATTGCCGTGGTATGCTTGGTGCTATGTTGCCGAAGATCGAGCGTTACGAATGAGAATCCAAAGATTTCTACTTGCCTAAGCATCGGTTCAAGCGTGTGCTTGGCAAGCCGAATTGTTTTAGGCTGCTTCAAACTTTTATAGATCACGCGAAGATCATCGATGTATTCCTTTTCTGAATGATAAGCATGCTCATGCAAATGATCTTTATCAACCGATTCAAGCGTACGCTGTAATCTGTAATACATGTATCGGAGCTTAATCCGGTAGGCTTCGCTTCGATTCTTCCCCGCCCACTCTTTTTCAATATGTTCCTTTCCAATTACTTCATCATCTTTTTGAATCGAGGCTAAGAGTTCATCAGAGACCTTCACTCTCGCGGTTGAAACACTAAGGCTCATAATGGCGGCTTCGAGTGACGCCAAGTATTTTTTGAGTATCACGGTTTTGAGATAGCGCAAGGTTTCGCGCGTGACATCGTGCGTGACGAACGGATGCCCATCGCGGTCGCCACCCGTCCAAGAGTGAATCCGCAGAAATGGCGGAATGTGAAATTCAGCTTCGGGGTAATGCGCTTTAAGAGATTGCTCCAATTCGTGATAAAGCGCCGGGATAATCGGATAGAACACACGCTCGAGGTAGTATAACTGACTTTGAACCTCGTCTTTCACCGTAAGTTTTGTAGATCGCGCTTCTTCAGTTTGCCATAACGAAGTAATTTGATAGTAGAGTTCTTCCATCATTTCCATTCGTTCGCGCTCGCTGTGGTTTGGGTTATCGAGCCGCTCTAAAATGGTTGCAATATGACGCCGCTTCCGAAGAATGGTGTGGCGCAATGCCTCGGTGGGGTGAGCCGTAAGCGTGGGAAGAATTTCAAGATTTGAAAGGAGGGCTTTAATGTCATCTGCCTTTATCCCGCGCGATTTCAACCCGCGAATGGTTTCTTCAATTGCTCCCGGAAGAATATTCCCGCCTGCGGCTGCTTTGCGTTCGCGGCGAATAAAGTGATACATATCGGCCACATTGAGCAAATGAAAATATGTTCCGAATGCACGGATTAAATCAAGTGATTCTCTTTGGCTTAAGCCTTTAATGATTTCAGTGAGTGCCTTTACCCCACCATCAAATTGGTCTTGATTGGAGGATGACGGTGATTTACTTCGAAGATCTTTACAGAGCAGACGAATTTTTTCTTCTAACTCTAAAAATGAACTTCCTTCTTGCTCAGTAAGCACATCGCCCAAAATATTCCCGAGCATTTTCACATCATCGTGCAAGCGATTCTCGCCGTTTTGAAATAGATCATGTTGATGCGAGTCGATTTTCGCGCTTTGTTCTAAATGGCTTTGTGGAACAAGGATTTCAGGTTGGGTTTCTGTTTTCATAGCGGTACTCCTTAGGTTAATTATTGGTTTCAATGTACGGATTGACCCATTGAGATTCAAAGCCGTTTCTATCTCTCTCCGAATCGAGTTTTCATTGTATTTTAGGATTAACTCGGTGGTTATCACCCGAAAATCTTAGGATCATCAATGCCATATTCAAAACCTGCGGCCTCTGCGCCTTCATCAGTTGAAAAAGAAATTGCCAAGCTTCGCGACCGAATCAATCGTGAATTGATTACCGTTTTTCCGCAAACCCAGCCGAAGTCACTCTATGAACCGGCTCGGTATATCATCACCGGAAGTGGCAAACGCATTCGCCCAATTTTGGTGATTATTGGCGCAAAGTGCATTTCAAATAAAGTGGATGCGGTTATGCCCGTCGCTCTTGCCGTTGAAATTCTCCACAACTTCACGCTTGTGCATGATGACATTATGGATAAGGCCGACCTTCGCCACGGCCGCGAAACTGTTCACAAAAAGTGGGATATCGATACCGCCATTCTTTCGGGCGATGTCATGCACGCGATTTCCTATCAACTCATCACCCGCTCGAAAGTCAAAAATCCACTCCCAATTCTTGATTTGTTTCTTTCGGCCACCATTACCGTTTGCGACGGACAAGCCTTCGATAAAGAATTTGAAACCCGCCACAATGTCACCTTGCCCGAGTACCTCACAATGATTGATTACAAAACAGGTCGCTTAATTTCAGCTGCACTTGAAATGGGTGGCCTTGCCGTCGGCGCAACCAGCATTCAAGCCAAAGCCCTGCGCGACTTCGGTAGTTCAATTGGCCGCGCCTTTCAAATTCAAGATGATTTATTAGATGTAATGGGCGGCGAAAAGTCGGGCAAAACCGTGGGCGGAGACATCATTGAAGGCAAAAAAACTTTTCTCCTCCTTAAATCTCTTGAGCTCGCCAAAGGTAAAGACCGAGCACTTCTTCAAACTGTAATCAAAGAAAAGGGCATTGATAAATCCCGCGTACCTGAAGTGAAGGCGGTCTTTGAAAAGTGTGGTGCAGTTCAAGAAGCCAAGAATGCTATCGAAACGGAATACAATAAAGCCCTGAAACTTGCCTCTAAACTTCCCAATAAAGACGGCCGCGACATGCTGCTCGGCCTTGCGGCCTATTTGATGAAGAGAGACTATTAGGAATTTTAGAATTGTGAGTTGCGAGTTAAGAAATAAGAGTTAAGGATAAAAGTCGAAATTCACCAAATAGGACATACCGAGATTTATGATGCTCGTCAAGCTCGCGATGCAGCGCGTCCGCAATCCTTCATGAAAAGAATTTTACGTTTCTTTTAATCCTCTTTTCTTTCCTTCTTTATTTCTCCCTTCAAAATTCTATATTTCATCGCCTGAATTTATTGCACATTAAACAAACCATTTATGTTCCAATTTCTTGATCGTGAGCATTCTATTGCCCCGCCCAATTTCAATCGTTGGCTGTTTCCGCCGGCGGCACTTGCTGTTCATCTTTGCATCGGCCAAGTGTATGGTCTCTCCGTTTTCAACATTCCAATGACAAAGCTTATCGGGATTACAGAACCGGCAAAAGGGCTTGATTGGACAATTCCCGACCTTGGGTGGATATTTAGTATTGCTCTCGCAATGCTCGGGCTCTCCGCCGCCTTTTTTGGAAAATGGGTTGAGCTTTCAGGTCCAAGGAAAACGATGTTTGCATCTGCTATATGTTGGTCGGTCGGATTTTTTATCGGTGCGCTCGGCATTTGGCTGCATCAGCTTTGGATTGTGTATTTCGGTTACGGTGTCGTTGGCGGCATTGGGCTTGGACTTGGGTATATCTCCCCTGTTTCGACGCTGATGAAATGGTTTCCGGACCGCCCCGGAATGGCCACGGGAATTGCGATTATGGGTTTTGGTGGTGGCGCAATGATTGGCTCTCCACTTGCCGTTGAATTGATGAATACCTTTAAAACGCCATCGTCAATGGGCGTTTGGGAAACTTTTTTAGTGATGGGTGCCATCTATCTTGTCTTTATGCTTTTCGGTGCGTTTGCAGCACGTGTGCCTGCACCGGATTGGAAACCGGTCGGATTTAATCCCTCTGTGCTTCCCAAAAAATTGGTAACCTCAGCCAATGTGAGTGCCGATGCTGCAATTTCAACACCTCAGTTTTGGCTGCTTTGGGGGGTGCTTTGTATGAATGTCACGGCGGGAATTGGCGTTTTAGGTCAGGCTTCGCCGATGATTCAGGAAATGTTTCTTCTCAAAAAATTTCGCGATGCGGGCATGAGTGAAGCCGATGTGGTGAAAATGGCAGCCGCAGCGGGCGGCGGATTCACGGCTTTGCTTTCGCTTTTTAATTTGGTTGGTCGATTTTTTTGGTCGTCTCTTTCCGATAAGTTTGGGCGAAAGGTGAACTATATAATTTACCTCGGCTTAGGAACGCTGCTTTATGCGCTGATTCCAACAACCGGTCAACTTGGCAGCGTGGTGCTTTTTGTCGTGCTCTTTTCGGTGATTATGAGCATGTACGGCGGCGGATTCGCGACAATTCCCGCCTACCTGCGTGATCTCTTCGGCACAATGCAAGTGGGTGCAATTCACGGGCGATTGCTCACGGCGTGGTCTGTTGCGGCGGTGCTTGGGCCGGTGCTGGTGAATTACATTCGGGAGTATCAAATTAGCGTGGGTGTCGCGAAGGCCGATGCCTATAACATCACGATGTACATAATGGCGGGGTTATTGGTCGTTGGGTTTATCTGCAATTTTTTGGTAAGGGAAGTCGCTGAAAAATATCATCATAAGGAGGTTATTTAAATGGAAAAAAATCTTCAATCACAACCGGAAGCGTCATCGTCACAAACCGTGAAACTTGTCCTTTACTGGCTCATTGTGGGTGTGCCCTCGCTGTGGGCGGTATGGCAAGTGGTGGTGAAATCGGCGGTGCTTTTTAAGTAATAGCAGGATTAACTCGCATTAACCTATATCTTGATTTTATTCTTGACCAAAAAAAGGCGCATCTTAAATGCGCCTTTTCCTTCTTTAAAGATCAAATTTTACTTGATAAGCATCATCTTTTTTGTTTCAGTGAACGACCCCGAGACCAATTTATAGAAGTAAATGCCCGACGCAAGATTGTTTCCATTAAAGGGAATCGTGTAAACACCTGCTTCTTTAACCCCATTTTCTAAAGTTGCAACTTCTCTTCCCAACAAATCATAAATCTTCAACTCAACCCGCGACGCAGACGGAATGTTGTATCGAATTGTGGTGGTTGGATTAAATGGGTTCGGTGTGTTTTGCAACAACTCGAATTTTCTTGGCAAATTTTGAACTGTATTCTCAATCACTCTATCTCCAATGCCTATTGCAAATTCTCCAAATGCTGTTAAATCATTAACGATAACATTCGGGAAAATTTTCAATATGGTTAAGCGTTGAAATGCGCTCTCGACATTTTTCCACGCTGAGGTTTTATTTGGACGGTAAAGAATTTGTACTTTTTCTGCTGACGGATTGCCTTCAACTTCTCCAACATTCACAATGAGATTATATCTTAACCCTACCGTTGAAATGCTTCCTGTTTGTTCAATCACCCAATATCTTGAGTTGGAGAGCGATTCAATACCCGGAGGCAATGCGCCGACTAACGTAGGATTTTGTTCAATTGAGCCTCTAATTTGAAAGGTTGACTCCCGGTTTTGTGTCACATTCAACATAAACTCTTTAGAACCCAAAAGATATGCCCCGGTTTCATTTTGCCTTATTGTTGTGTTAGCATTATTATCCTTAAGTGACACCAATTGGGTAAAGGGATCAAACGAAAAACTAAGTTGTGGTTCGTTTCCTGTGTTTATTTTTCTAATAACGAATGGAATCCTATTTCCACTTAGGCTTCCCCTAATAACCGAATTAAATTGCGTTAAATCAAAAGGATCACTCAACTTTGTACCGCCAATATATAATTCTTGAATAGTATTGTTTTCCGGGAAGGAGATATTTTCAATTGGAACGCCATCTACGATTACCATATTTATAGATGGAGCATTTCTTAGATCGACTTCTCTCAAAGGCATCTCTGAAACCCAAAAACTAGTTAAACTTGGTTTATTTCCAAGCAGTAAAGTTTTCGCGTTTTTTAATCTCCAAACTTGAAGGAGCTGAATTTTTTCATTTTGAGTGAGATCAATTTCCTCAACCAACCCATCTGATAAAGCAAATTGCGTCAACTCTTTGAATGCTTCAATTCCTTTAAAGGATCTAATATTTCTTGCTTCGTTTATTACGAGAGGATCAAAAAACGATATGCTGGTTATATCACTAACCTTTGGATTAGTAAAGGTAACGGTTTGTGCTGCATCATCTTTCGTGACGCCTGTGAAGCTTTTTACAAGTACTTCTCTGAAATTTTGATCCTGAATACTGACCGTTTGGGCATTCAGCGAAATCGCGGAAGCCAGCAACAAAACAAAAAATGTATTTTTCATCATATTCATCATTCGAGCAATTTGGGTTAAAAGAAAAAAGGCACAACAACTTTTATTAAACATAAACATTTTATTAAAAAGTTTTCATAAAAATTTTCTAACGCCGTTTTCTGTTATTTTTGTTTAATTAAAGACCTCTCTTGCAAGCATTACTGGAAAAATTGAAATGTGTTTAAGGTTTCACTAAAGGCCGCAAATAAGTTTATAAGATAAGCAGAGAATTGGCTCATTGTGGGCGTGCCCTCGCTGTGGGCGGTTTGGCAAGTGGTGGTGAAATCGGCCGTGCTTTTTAAGTAAAAAAAATGGGGAATATCAATGCCCCACCTGATGAGAACGGGTTCACCGATTTAGAAAGTACTCTCGAAAATCTGCCATTTCTTTTCGCTCAAGCGCCACATATTTTTCAAAGATTTGTTTCCCAACTTGATGTTCCAACGCTGAGATCCCAACATCTATCAACCTTAAACCGGTGCTGGTGAGAAAAATATTATCAAAGGCTAATCCGCCGATATTAGACGGTCTTTTCAGATCGCGGTGTACAAATCCTGCTCGTTGTAACGCTGTCAATTCATCTTCGAACACTTCGACCCACAGTTCTCTTCTTTCAACTTCCTATGCTCTGAAATCAATCGGATAAAGCCGCCGCATAACAAGCATTTCTACTTGAATCGGTTCATTGAATTCTAATCGGAGAAATTTGACGACCAGATGATTAATCTCATTGGCAAACTTCATCTTTGCAGCTTCGCTGCCGATTTCAGAGCGCGAATCCCCAATAAATAATTTGCCAACTTCCGTGTCCCTTAAACCAATGACTGTATTATTCGCACCTGCTGAAAGTTTGCGTGGGTATTTCATTTTTTTCGCAAATGAAAAGTGAAATGCTTCGTGTTTATTAAAATCTCTGATTCCTAACTGAAATAAAATACCTAAACATGAATGTGAAACCTCAGACAAATAAAGATGATGATGAGCCTTCACAAGGTGCAATTTGTGATTTATTGGCTTATTGTGGGCGTGCCCTCGCTGTGGGCAGTATGGCAAGTGGTGGTGAAATCGGCGGTGCTTTTTAAGTGATTAAATTGACTTTTTTTATTAAGTTTCTTTTTTAATCTCATTGATAAATTCAGAAATAGGTCTAACATAATCCTTTAAACCCACATGCTGGCTTGCGTATTTTAATTTTCTACTATTGTCTGGCAAGAAAAATATTTGCCTTTGTTCTCCGAGAAGAGTCAGTTTATCATCAGACAAATCCTCATCGAAGGTCACTACATGATAAATATATTTCACTTTAAATCTGCTGAATATTTCTTTTGAACTGCTTATGTTCTTCCATCTTTCACGAAGGGTTCTTTTGCAGGATATTCCTATAACCCATCCATCTCTACATTTGACCCAATTGTCAACTTCTAAATCTGCTTGAAAATGACTTGGTGCCTCTGCTCTACTAATGCCGTAATAATCAAGAATAAAATCTGTAACATCTTCTAAACTTCCCCCCGCTCGTGATTTTCTTTTTTGGCCTGCTCTCCGTTCGAATTCTTGACAAAAGGCAGTCAGAATAATGTCTTGATCATAATTACCAAGATTTAACTTATCATTAAGGAAAACTCTTAAAGAACCAAATGCTTTTATTATTTCTGTCCTTTCAGCATTCAAACAGCCCTTTACTCCTAAATCATCCCATAAATTAATAATTGTTGCAAGACCAATTGAACCATTTATATCTAAAAAAGCCTTAGCAATCGATTCTGTATATATTTTATCATTACTTGGAATATTTGAAATTGCCTGATTAAGAGGCATTACAACTTGTTCACAGGTTAAAATAAATGCACTCATTTCATCGTAAGTCTGAATATCATCATTTAAATCTTCCAATAATTTTTCAATTCTCATTTTTTTTGAGGAAGATTTTTCAAATTTTCTTCTCAAAATTTCGTTTAATGTCCTTTTTTGATGAATAAAAACTTCCGATTTATTCTTAAATGATTCACTTATAATTTTTAAACTAGATGTTATCTCTAATAATAATTTGTTGTTTTTACCAATAGATCCATATTTATCACCACTTATTAGCATTCTTGAAAACCAATAAACTTTATGCCAGTGATTTTGTAATTCTTCAATTACTGCCATTAAATTCCTCCATTTCACTGAATGTAATAAATGATCTTTCCTTAAATTCTAAAATCCTTTTTTCCGCCATTTCTACATATAGAGGTGACTTATCAATACCGATATAATTTCTTCCATTTATAATTGCTGCTAAAGCGGTCGTACCCGACCCAATAAATGGATCTAAAATAAGTTTTGCTCTTGTAGATGAAATGATTCTGTCGATTAGAGCGACAGGGAAAGGTGCGGGATGAGCATTTTTCATTTCTTGTTTGAATTCCCAAACGTCTCCAAAAGAATTAGCCTTTGGTAAAAGTTTAAATTTCGGTTTTGCAATCATATAGATTACTTCATATGTCGGAAGAAAATAACCGGGATTAAAATTTATACCTCCCTTCCTTTTCCATATAATTATTTGACGAACTGGAAAATCCTTAACTATGTCTTCACGATCTTGCAGTAAACCGTCCTGCACACGCCATTTGTGGTTATAAAAAATCGCCCCTTCATCGTTAATTAATCTCATCATTTCGGTCAAACATTCTCTTTGCCACTTTACATATTCATCATGTGGCATACAATCATCATGATGACTATAACCATTTACTAATGATGCATTTTTCCATTTACCGCCACGCCCATCTTTCATGCCGTTTCCTGTAGAATTTTTTAGGTTATAAGGTGGTGATGTAACGACTAAGTCAATACTATTTGTTGGCAATTGTTTCATTATTTCTAAACAATCACCTACATAAATCTTGTTAAGATCTATTGAATTATTTTTCATAAAAATTTCTAACCTTTTTCAATTTAAATTTCAAACTATTCCTCTCCCAAAACACCCCATCCGCGAAGCCTTGAATACCCGTTTCCTTTTCAGCCAATTCCAAACGCTTTTCTGCCCAAACGCCATATTCCTCATTCAATTCAATCCCGATGTAGTTTCTCCCCAGTTTTTTTGCAACCACCGACGTTGTTCCCGACCCCAAAAACGGGTCAAGCACCACATCGCCCTTTTTGGAAGAGGCTAAGATGAGTTTCGCGATGAGCTTTTCCGGCTTTTGCGTGGGATGGTCGGTATTTTCGGGCATCGACCAATACGGCACACTGATATCATCCCAAAAATTAGAGGGAAATGTGATTCTGAAATTCCCGTCCTCGGTTTCTTCCCAATCTTTTGGCTTTCCGTCTATTTTATAAGGCGCAATCACTTTGCGTTTCATTTTCACGGCTTCGACATCGAAGTGGTAACTGTTTTTATCCTTTACCCCAAACCAAATGTCTTCCATCGCATTTTTCCAATTGCTTTGTGCGCCGCGTCCCTTTTCGCGCTGCCAAGTAATTCGGTTCATCACCACCAAATGCGCTTCCATTACTTCTTGCAGGGCGGCGGTGCACTTCCAATCGCCGCAGAGATACAGCGAGCCGGTATCTTTGAGCAGCCGAACGATTTGTGGAAACCACGTTCTTAAGTAGGCGCGATAATTTTCGGTATCCGTTTCTTTGAATTGAAACCCGTTGAAATTTTTGCTGAGGTTGTAGGGCGGGTCAAGAATGATAAGGTCAGCAATTTTTTCAGGGAGTTTTTCAACGATGGGGAGCATATCGCCGCATAGCGTATTGTTGAGAACAGCATCGAGAGATAGTTCACTTTCATCTTTCACCCGAACCAACTTCGAGGCGAAGCGTGGGTATTCCACGGCATCAACCGTAAGCGTTCGATTCCGCTCCGCTCTGATATTTTCGGTTTCCATTTACTTTAATTGTTGTTAACGCTTAAGGGCAGTGTTCTAAAGCAGAATTTATTTCTCAAAACGCAACTTTGCAACAGCAAATTCTTGCATGATAGAAGTGCATTCAGGATTCCGAACGCGTGTTGCTTGACTAAATGACCAACCAAAAGGCATGTCATTTCGAACGGAGCTTTAGCAGAGTGAGAAATCTCCAGTGCGCGGGGAATCGGAGATTTCTCACAGCGAACTTGACGAGCATCTTCAATCCTCGAAATGACATACACTTCTATTTGGTGGCTTGCAGGATTCCGGACAAGCCGGAATGACCAACCAATAGGCATGTCATTTCAAACGAAGCAACGCGGTTTCAAGAAAGTTGGGAAATCTCAAGCGTGGGGAAGGTTGGAGATTTCTGACATTTTTTTGTTTTATCTCCGTGTGATTCGAGTACTTGCCTTGTGAACTTTGTGTTTTTAAATCCGAAACACGGAGGTCACTGAGAAAAACCACAGAGAGCACAAAGGATTATTGCGTCTTCGCGGCTTTGCGAGAAACAGTAGCCTCGTAAGGTGGTTTCAGCACTTCGAAAAGATTAGGGCGACACGGGCAAAAACACATAATCTCCTTGCGATATGGTAAGAAAAGGGAGATAAAAAAATTAGAAAAGAAGAAGATTAGTGCCGAAAGTTAATGAGAAAGAATTAAAACTTGAGCTTGTCACTGAGTTTGTTTGTTGAAAATCTGATCGAACGGTTAATACATTTGCATTTAATTCAGAATAAATCTCAAGAAAATTTGCAACTTTTTTTGAAACACCTATACCAAAAATAAATCCTAATGTAGGAACATTTTTTGATGAAAAAGTTGTTGTTTCGGAATTAGGAGTAAATTTACTTTCAACTTTTACAAAACTAATTATCATTCCTGCTCTTGTGTATAATTCAATATTATCATTGATAAAGAATATTTTGGTACTTGGAATTAAGATGAGGCCTGAGGTTTTATATTCATATCTTTGATCCAAAATATTGCTGCTTATCAAACTCCCTTCTAATTGAACTTGAAAAATATTGTTTATTCGATAAGCTAAACCTGCATTATAGCGTAAGCCCGACTCATTGTCCAATAGAAATGAGTCATTTTCTTTTAGAATTGGCAAATGATAACCACTACTTAAACTAAGAGAAAGTTTTTGTGCTTCTAATTGTGTAGTGAAAAATAATAAGTTAATTGCGAGAAAAATTCCCTTTTTCATATTCATATCCTATAAATCTTTTTTAATACCAATCGAAGTTCCAAAGTTACTATAAGGAATAGTTCCACCATCAATTAAATTCCCATTTGCTTCAATGAAAATTCCAAATAGATTTTGAATGGGATAAGTAAGACCAAGCCCACCTGTAAACCCAAAACCGAATTTGAAGCCCGAACGAAACCCTGAGGGGCTAAAGTCCATATTATTCAAAGAAAGACCTAATCGCGAGTACAATTGAATAGATTCTAATTTCTTATTTAATACAATAAAAGGTGAAAAACCATAGCCAATTGTTTTATATTGACTTAACCCAGAACTTCTCCCGCTAAAGTAGAAACCATCAATTTCCAGACTGATAAGTTCAGAAAGGTGATAACCAACCGATCCGTTCAATCGGATTCCTGTTCCAGAATTTGTAATGGTGTTACTGAATCCACTTCCAAACTCAGGAAATCCTTCTGTCACACCAAAGTAATAACCTCCACCAAACTTCGTGTAAATGGTTTGTGCCAAAATACTACTGGGAAGAAGAACAATTAAAGCAATTAAAAAAAAATGCTTTTTCATTTTTTAATGTTTTATTTTAAGTTAACTTTAAACTCTAAAAATTCATAGTTCTCATCGGCGAATTTTTCTTGAGAAGTAATTAATTTATATTTCAAGGTTTCGTTACTATCAGATAAAAATGAATATTGATAAGAGTCGGATTTTTTACAACTTGAACATTGCTCGTAAAATATCCCATCCTTCACCCACCATTTGCCGTATTCCACACTTCTTTTTCCGCTACCGTTCTCGATGGCTACAAACATAATTACATAAGTACCATCTGCGAAGCGCTGTTGCATCCAATGTTTTTGCATACCTAATTTTTGATAGTCTGTTTCCATACCTTCCCAGACCCCGACGAGACGAATATCCGTGCTGTCAGAAACCTTTTTTTCAATCGGTTTTTGAATTTCTTTAGACCCGCAGGCTGAAAAAAGAATTAAACTGATAAACCCAACTAAAAAAAATTTATTCATATGATTATTATTTAAAAATAATTACAATTTAATTTATTGATATTTCTAAGACTTTGAATTAAAAACGGCAATCGACTTCTGCTTGAATTATTTATACTCGAGTCTTCAAATTCACAACCTCTGTATCACATTTTCATACTCTTGTTACAAAAATAGTGACTGCTGTGTTTCTTTTTAATACGCAAGTCATAAAATCGATGACCGCTGTATTACATTTTCATACTCGTGTTACAAAAATAGTGACTTCTGTATTACTTTTTCATACGCAATTCATTAAATTGACGACCGATGTATCAACTTTTCATAAAGTAATACTGTTAAAAATGGAGCAATTTTCATCTTCTCTCTCCTTTCTTCCTTTCTTATTTTATCAGTATTATTTTGAATCGGATTTCCGCATCCCTTGTTTCTTAAACCTTGCTCCCATTTCCGTTACCATCGGTTTTAGTGAAGCGTTCTTTTTAACGGCAAGTTTAAATTGGTTATAGATTGTATCCGCTTCAGCGCGCGCCTTATTCGCTGCTACCAAACGAAGGTCGTTGATGGTCTTGTGAACTTGCTCTATTTGCAAGAGAAGCGACTCTGCCTGCGAGAACAGTTGCACGGCATTTTCAAATGAGGCTTTGTCGAAATCTGCTGGCATCACATTTGGAAATTGAGCTACGGCACTTTGGCAGTCATTCAAATAATCAATGCTGCTATCGCCCACTTTTTTCAGTCTTTTGATTTCGACCGAAGAAAGCGTCGAGGTAAAACTTAGGCTGCTCGCAAGGTCATTGACCCTTTTCTGCAAAGAGGCAAATGCCTCATCAGAATACGCGGTTGGAACTGTAGGAATCGCCATTTTTTTAATCGTTTGAGTTAATAAAAATGAACCAAAAGAATGGAAAAAAAAAGATTTATTTGTGAGAAGTAATTAGGGCGTTAATCGGGATTATGGATTATTATCAAAGCCTTCCTGTGGTTAGCGCCTTCGATTCTTGATTTTACAAATTATCTTCAAATTTCACAAATTTATTTCACTCTTCCCCGAACCGTTTTTTTCTTGGATTTTCTTGAAGATTTATAGAATTAGTAAAACCAACACACCAAAAAAAAGACGCCTCGTGGGCGTCTTTTTAATTCTAACTGAGAAGATGAATTACTTCACAAGCATCATTTTCTTTGTCGCGGTGTTTTTTCCGGAACGTATGGCGTAAAAATAAATACCACTCGAAAGCTGCGACGCATTGAACCGCGCCTCGTATTGCCCTGCTTCTTTGCGCTCATTGACAAGCGTTTGCACTTCGCGCCCCAAAATATCATACACCTTCAGCACCACAGCCCCGGCTTCGGCGATTTGATAGCGAATGGTGGTGGAAGGGTTAAATGGATTCGGGTAATTTTGATCCAATGAAAATTGATACGGCGTACGAACCGAAATCGGCTTGTGCTCCGTGGCCACACCGGAATAGCTCACATCATAAAGTTTGTAGTGATACATCGTGCCGGGCTTTAGACTCCGTTCATCTTCGTATTGATAGGATTTTCCAACGGAAGCATTCCCTGCGCCGCGGAGTGCAGGATGAGTACGGAAATCGGCAATGGTTTCATAAGGCCCCGATTCGGTGAGAGCGCGTTTCAATACATAGCCTTGATTATCCCGCTCGGAGGCCGTTGCCCACTGAAGTGAAATTTTCGTTTCAGTTGCTTTCGCTGTAAACGAAGTCAGTTCAACGGGTAGTGGGTTATCGCCTAAGGTGCCGATGGCAAACTCGCCGAGCAATGACATATTCTTTGCAATCATATAATTTCCTTTGAAGTCGAAAATCACAAAGCCGTAGTCATTAACACTTTCCCAAAATGCCGTTTCATCATCGCGGCGAAGCAGTTGAAGAGTACTTATGTTGGTAACACCTGTGATGGGTGTAAGATCAAGAACGAGGTCGAAATTCATCGTATAGCTTGGCGTGGTGAGGCTCCAATATTTATCGGCAGAAATTCCCGGAACCCCTAAAGGCAATGAGCCATTGATGGTTGGGGAGACTCCGGCGAAAGTCGTGAGGGGAATATCGCCACCATTTGAGTTGATTGCCACACGAATGATAGCCCCAGTTTTGCCAATGATAAACCCGCCCGTTTGCCCATCGAGGATGGTTGGGTTAATAATTTCAGAGCGCAAGAAATCGGTAATTGTCCCGAAATCAACTTGTAAAGTTGTTGGTGCTGGGTCGGCTGTTAATACAATTGCAAGAGGATTATCTTCTGCACGGAGGTTATCTAATAACGGGTTTGCCCCTGTGTTTAACACATTCAACAAATTAAACTCACAGTTCAACCGATTAAGAAGCGGTAAATCGCTGAGGTCTAATTCGGTAAGTTGGTTATCATAACAATATATTTCTTCAAGTAAGGGATTTTGTGAGAGATCAAGCGATGTTATTTGATTTTCATGACAATCCAACACTCTTAAAAATGGATTGCCTGAAGTAACCAAAGTGGTAAGAGAATTATCTCCAATGTTTATGGATTCCAAACGAACAAAGGCTTCAAGCCCTGTTGAATTTACTATGCCACTAAAACCTAATGATAAGTCTGTAATTGCCGCGGCTGCTGAAGGATTGGTGATAAAATTTGCTCCGTCAAAAGTGATTCCATAATCGGCTGCTAATTTATTTCTAAAGTTTTCATCAGGCACTTCTCTTGGTCCGATTTTATAAGATGCCGGAGCTGTATCAAAAAAGGTCGTAACTGAACCGGAAGGAAAAGGCAAGGCTGAAACCGTTAAGAAAAAAGGCGTGGGATTTCCTTGGATATCCAATGACTCAAGAACCGTATTGGGTGTAATATCTAACTCGGTAAGTTGATTATTAAAGCACGCCAGTTCGATAAGCCCTGTAGCGGGCGATAAATCCAAAGTGGTCAGTGGATTATCGTTGCAGATTAAGTTGGTTAAGGTGGAAGTGCTTGGAAGCGTGAGCGAGGTAAGTGAATTGAAACTGCAATCCACAAGTTGCAATGTTGTGTTATCCGTTAGATTGAGAGTTGTTAAAGCATTGTATTGGATACGCAAATCAGATAACGACGAAAGTCCGGTTAAGTTTACGGAAGCGATATTACTTTCGCTACAGCGAAGGGTCACCAAATTCGGATTTCCGGTGAGGTCAAGGGTTGTTAAATCGGTATTGTTGCCATACAGCAATGTAAGGGCAGAAAGCATTGAAACATCAATCGATATGATTGGGTTTGTCCCAAAATCCAAGTAAGTAAGTGCTGTATTGGAACTGACATCAAGGCTGGGTAAAAGATTATTTGGGCAGCGAAGATCATTGAGCGCTGTCAAGGTTGAAACATCAATGGAGGTAAGGTCATTATCGCCGCAAGCTAAAAAAGTAAGATTCGGATTGTTCAGTGTTAATGTGGTTAAATCGTTCAGCGAGCAATCTAAGTAAGTGAGATTGGCGTTTGAGGAAACATCTAAAGAAGTTAAAAGATTAGCAGAACATCTTAAGTTAGATAAATTTGAATTTGATGAGACATCAAGGGTATTTAAAGAATTTCCCGCACAGAACAATGTCCCTAAAGTGCTTGTTGAAGGAAGCGTAAGCGTAGTTAAGTCATTATCATGAGCATAAACTTCAATAAGCGCAGTGTTTGCCGATAAGTCTAGTGATGTTATCGAATTGACTTGACAGGAAAGTGTTTGTAATAAAGGGTTATTGCTGAGATCTAATGAAGTAAGTGCATTTCCAGAACAGTATAAAAGTTGCAATGAGGGTAACATTGAAAGATCTAAAGAAGTTAGAAGATTGACATCACAGCCTAAAACTCCTAAAGATGTGTTTCCACTCAAATCAAGTGTAGTAAGATAATTATAGTCACAGTAAAGTGTAATAAGACCTGTGAAGAGCTTAATACCTGTCAAATCAAGAATGTTTGAATCGCTAACATCTAGTTCATTAATCCCCGCCACAAACGGCAAATTGGTTACCCTATTGCTCATATTGAAGGTTACGCCTTCTGCAATCAATGCCGTGCGGAAATTGGCATCGGGCACTTCAAGGTCGCTGCCCAAGTATTTGATGGAAGCCGGCGAGGTATCGGTAAAGGTTCCGGGATTATAGGGCAATGAAGGCACAATGAGATAAAAGGGCGTCGGGTTACCGGAAATATCGAGCGTCGTGAGTGATGTACTGTTTGCCACATCCAAAAAATTGATTTGCGTAATCCTGCAGTCTAAGAAAGTTAGGCCGGTTAACCCAGAAACATCCAAAGCGGTAATCGGGCAATCCCAACACTGAATGGTTGTGAGTGTGCTTGTATTGGGGAGCGTGAGGGTCGTTAGTGAAGGGCATTGTGCACCATCAAGGGTGACGAGCGCCGTATTCGCAGATAAATCAAGAGATGTAATTCCGGTTCCATAGCACCCCAAAATTTCAAGATTTGGGTACCCACTTACATCCAATGATGTGATATTACTATTTCCTCCGCAAGATAATTCACGAAGTGAATCGTTAGGTGTGGGAAGGGTCAATGAGGTTAAAGTTAAACTTGAACCTTGATTATTACATCCAATTCGGGTGAGTTTTGTATTCAGTGAAAGATTAAGTGTTGAAATGTTATTGGATGAACAAAAAAGTTGCGTGAGTTCAAGATTATTACTGACATCAAGAGCGGTAAGGGCATTCTGCCCAACCGATAATTGATCGAGGTTCGTGAGATTGGAAACATCAATCGTCGTTAAAAGTGGATTTCGAAATGCCAGTAAAAGTGTGATTGCTGACGCTTGTGAGACATCGATAGTCGCGAGATTTGGGCAGTCGCCGCTTATAAGAGAATTTAATACTGGCGCATTCGGGGCAAGGCTTGTGATTGCGGTTTCGCTCACATTTAAGATTGTAAGCGAATTCGCCGGTGAAGGCAATGTAATTGTCGCAAGCAAAGGATTGCCGGCGCATTCTAATGTGCTAAGAGCGACTTGACCTGAGACATCTAATGATGTTAAGTTGTTTCCAAATAAATTAATCGCGGTCAGTGAAGTAATTGAAGATAAACCGTCAATTGTAGCGATATCACAAGAAGACCCGTTAATAAATTCGAGCGAGGTACACCCAGTGATATTTAATGTTGCCAAGCTAGGATTACTTTGGCAATTAAGTGTTTGGAGATTAGTTAATCCTGAGACATTTAATGTAGTTAAAGAATTCACTTCTAAAATCAGAGTAACCAATCCCGTAAAGGCTTCTATTCCGGTTAAGTCACTAATGCCCAAACTTCCAAGATATAATTCGGTAATTCCTGCCGCAAAAGCTGGATTGGTAATATTATTCGAAACATCAAAGGTTACCCCTAAAGTAATGAGAGCGTTTCTAAAATTCGCATCAGGAACATTCGGACCGACTGCTACAACATTGTTAAGAACCACAGAGACAGTACTAATAAAATTAGCGGTAAGGAAATCAGGCTTACCGTCTAAATTCACATCGCCAATCGCCACATTTTGAGGAGCCGTACCCACGCTAATCTCTGTGCTACCCGAAAATCCGCCTGCGCCGTCGCCGAGCCGTACCGAAACGGTGTTGTCACTGACGTTTGAGGCGAGAAAATCTGGCTTACCATCCAAATTCACATCGCTAATCACCACGCTTCGCGGACCCGTGCCCACACTAATCTCTGTGCTACCCGAAAATCCGCCTGTGCCATCGCCGAGCCGGACTGAGACATTGTTGCCAGTTGGATTGGCAGTGAGAAAATCGGGTTTGCCGTCCAAATCGACATCGCCAATCGCTATGCTGAAGGGGTTCGAGCCGACGCCGATGTCGGTGCTACCCGAAAATCCACCCGTGCCGTCGCCGAGCCGCACCGAGACTGTGTTACTCGCATCATTCGCAGTAAGAAAGTCGGGTTTGCCGTCTAAATTCACATCGCCAATTGTAACGCTGTTTGGAAGCTCTCCAAGGCTTACGCTACTCGCAGTGCCAAAGGGATTTAGTGCAACGCTCGTTGTATTGAGCAACACCCCAACATTATCACTGTTCAGGTTAGCGGTTAAAATATCGGGTTTGCCATCTGAATTGACATCGGCGACAAAGATTCCATAAGGGCCGCTCACGACGCCAATGTTGGTTGAGCCTGTAAAGTTACCCGTGCCGTCGCCTTGCCGAACAGAGACGGTATTGTTTCCGAAATTTGCCGTAATAATATCTGGCTGTCCATCTAGGTTGACATCATCAACGAAGAACTTATTTATTGATGAGCCGACACTGATTTCAGTTGTGCCGCTGAAACCGCCGGTGCCGTCGCCAAGCCTCACTGAGACAGTGTTAGAACCGTTGTTTGCTGTAAGAAAGTCTAAATTCCCGTCATTGTTAATATCTTTCACAAACACACTTCTTGGAATAAGCCCAACAGAGATGTTGGTTGAGCCGGTGAAATTACCCGTGCCGTCACCAAGCCGCACCGAGACGTTGTCACTTGATTGATTCGCGGTAAGAAAATCTAAATCGCCGTCATGATTCACATCCGCAACATAAATGCTGAAAGGCGCTGTGCCAACGATGATATTGGTTGAGCCGGTGAAATCGCCTGTGCCGTCGCCAAGCCTCACTGAGACCGTGTTACTTGATGCATTCGCAGTAAGAAAGTCTAAATTGCCGTCATGATTGACATCCGCCAAGTATATGCTGCGTGGAGCAGAACCAACGCCAATGTTGGTTGATCCGGAGAAATCGCCCGTGCCGTCACCTAAGCGCACCGAGACATTGCTACCGCTTGTATTCGCCGTCAGCAAGTCTAAATTGCCGTCATGATTGACATCCTCCACATAAACATCGCGAGGGCCCGAACCAACGCTGATATTGGTTGAGCCGCTGAAACCTCCAGCGCCATCGCCAAGACGCACAGAGACAGTGTTGCCAGCAAAATTTGCCGTGAGAAAATCAGGTCGCCCGTCATGATTCACATCTGCCACAAATACGGCATTCGGTTGACTCCCAACACCCACATAGGTTGGGGCTGAAAAGGACGGTGTTTGTGCAGTGGCAATCGAGGCGAAGGATAAAAAAAGAAAAAGGAGCGATAAAAATTTATTCATAAAATGAAATTTGTTGCACTTTTGTTGGTTTCTTGATATATCAATATAGAATAATTTCAACTCCATAAATGCCGTTTTTTTCGAAACTTGACACTTTTTTAGCGCAAGTTGTTTGCATTATCTCATTTTCACCAACCCTTTTTCAATGGGTTATTGATCATTTCCAGTCTTGAAAGACTTTCATACACCTATTACACGACCTACTTCACAAATTATTCAACCGCCCCACACACCGCTTGAAACTTGGTTTCACAAGCAGGGGTGGAAGCCGCTTCCTTTTCAAACACAAGCGTGGGAAGCCTATCATGCGGGGAAAAGCGGTGTAGTTTCTGTAGCAACAGGCTCCGGAAAAACCTATTCCATTTTTCTTGCGGCAGCACTGAAAGCCTCTTCAAAAGTTACCGCCCCGGGGCTAAAGATTTTATACATTACCCCGCTTCGCGCGCTTTCGCGCGATATTGAGCGTGCGCTCAAACGCCCAATTGAAGAACTCGGATGGCCGCTCACAGTCATGTCGCGCACCGGCGATACCGGTGCCTCGCAAAGGCAAAAGCAAAAAACACGCCTCCCTGAAATTTTGATTACCACGCCTGAATCGCTCTCGATCTTGCTTTCCTATCCCAATGCAGAAATCGCCTTTGCCGGGCTGCAATGCACCATTATTGATGAATGGCACGAACTCTTAAGTTCCAAACGCGGGGTTCAAACCGAGCTTTGTCTTTCTGCATTAAGAATGCTCGCACCCAATATGCAAACGTGGGGGCTTTCAGCAACGATCGGCAATCTGAGCGAAGCGGCGCAAACCCTTGTCGGCTCGGGCAATCCCTATACCATAATTCAATCGGAGGAATCAAGGAAAATTCATGTTCACACGCTTCTGCCCGAAAGCACCGATAGCTTTCCGTGGGCAGGGCACTTGGGGCTTGTCATGCTGCCTGAACTCCTAAAAACATTGGAGATTAAAACATCGACTCTTCTTTTCACCAACACACGAAATCAAGCCGAGCGGTGGTATCAAGAGCTTAGTGCGGCACTTCCAAAATTCTTTCACAAGATGGCTCTTCATCACGGCAGTATCGACCGCGAAGAGCGCGAGCGCATCGAAACGGGTGTGAAACTCGGTGTCATCAAATGGGTGGTTTGTACATCGTCGCTCGATTTAGGGGTGGACTTTGCGCCCGTTGAACGTGTGGTACAAATTGGCTCCGCAAAAGGTTTTGCACGATTGATGCAGCGCGCCGGTCGCTCAGGGCATCAACCCGGAAAGACCTCAGAGATTTTATTTGTGCCCACCAATGCGCTTGAAATTTTAGAAGTTGGGGCATATCGCCACGCGCTTCAAGAACGGGAAATTGAATCACGCGTGCCGCTAAAGAAACCTTATGATTGCCTCATTCAGCATCTTGTTACACTTGCATGTGGGGATGGGTTCGATGAAAGCGCAGTGCTAAATGCCATACGAAAAACGCATGCGTACGAAAGCCTTACCGATGAAGAATTTCGATGGTGCCTTGAATTCATTACTACCGGCGGGCGATCTCTCCAAAAGTACACCGAGTATAAAAAAGTAGTATTTGATATGGGGCGATGGCGAATCGCGACCCCGCGGCTTGCACGGCTTCACCGAATGAGTATCGGCACAATTCTCTCGACGCCTTCAATGACGGTAAAATTTCAACGCGGAAAGCCCTTAGGCACCGTTGAAGAAAGTTTTATCGCAAAGCTCAAAGAAGGCGATGCGTTCTTCTTTGCAGGAAAAATGTTGGAACTTGTGACGGTGAAAGACTTGAACGCCATCGTGAAACTCGCGTCGAAAAATTCATCGATTGCGCCATCGTGGGCAGGAGGACGGTTGCCGATTTCCCCTTCACTCAGTGCGTTTTTGCGAAAAGAACTTGCCTCACCTACCGGCTCACTCACCGAAGCGGAACGAACGGCACTCAAGCCAATATTCGACGCGCAACGGCGTTATTCACAAATTCCAAACGAGCGGGAGGTGCTGATGGAGCTATGCAGTTCAAAGGAAGGGCGGCATCTTTTTGTCTTCCCGTTTGAAGGGCGGTTTGTTCACGAGGGAATCGCGGCACTATGGTCTTTTCGTTTTGCCGAAGTGCTTAAAGGGACATTCAATTTCGCCTTTAATGATTACGGATTTGAGATTTTAGGCCCTCACGATTATCCGTTTCAGGAGCTTTTTTCGGCGCATTTTCTGGCTACCGAGCGGCTTGGCGAGGAAATTGAGCGCAGTTTGAATATGGCGGAATTGGCGAACCGGCAGTTTCGGGGAATTGCGCAAGTCGCGGGGCTCGTCTTTAATGGCTACCCGGGCGAAAAGCGCGCTCAGCGGCAGTTGCAGGCGAGTTCGCAGTTGCTTTTTCGTGTCTTTAATGATTACGACTCGGAGAGTTTATTGCTGAAACAGGCACGGCAAGAGGTTTTGGAACAGCAGTTGGAGAAATCGCGCTTAGAGGCGTGTTTGGAGCGAATGAAAAACAGCCGTTTGATTTTTCAAGAAACCGAGAGGCCTTCGCCTTTAGCCTTTCCGTTGATGATTGAGCGGTTGGGAACGATGCGCGGGAGTCTTTCGAATGAAACCTCGCTTGAGATTGTTGAGCGGCTGAAGCGCGAATTCAGCGCGGGGAAAAGGGGCTAAGGATATCGTAATTTGATTTCTAAAAAATCGAATCGTTTACTTCTTCTTCACGATTCTTGTCACAAACACCACATGACTCCAATCATCTTTCTTCTTTTCAATATGCTTGGTGGCTTTGAAATTCTTTGAGGCCACTTCATATTGGAGTAGAGTCGATTTAACCCATTTTGGTTTAATGGTTAGCCCTTGGTCTTGCCAATGATCTTCGTCAAAATTGTAGAGCAATTGCTTTTCAAGTTTGGGTACTTTCCCTGCAACATTCCAAATTTGAATTCGGCTAAGCAGATCGGGGTTTTGTGGGTAAAATGAAAAGGTGGCTAATCTTCGTTTATCGGGAGAGATTATTGGGAGAACATCAAACATCATTTTATTGCCATTGTCTTTTCGAACCAAGAGGTACTGGCGGCGTTCTTTGTTTCTGAATTGAAAGGCGAAGCAATTGATAGACGGGAGAAAATCATAAAAGTAGTAGGCTTCACCGGCTTCATCTTTTGAGACCAATTCAATCTCTTCTTTATTTCTGAGAGTTACGACTAACGTTTGAGCGTCTCTTCGTGAAACAAATTTTCCAAACCTTTTTAATTGATATTCTTCGATGTAAGCGGCCTTTTCATCAAGATCGGTAAGATGCTTGCCGAGCGTATCCATCACGGCCACTTTGCTTTTCTTCGCTTTTTGTGCGAAGGTCTCGTGTGGTAATGTCAGCAGAATGAAAAAACAAATCAATAAAAGTCGAACCATAGTCGATAAATAGTTTTGGATGATAGTGATGCTGACTGCCGAAGGTTTTTTAGGGAAACTGCCTTTACCTCGATCCGGATACAACGATGATAATGTATGTTTGTAAAGGAATCTAAGGGAAAATTTTACAATCTCAAAATAGTTTCATGAGCGCCTTTGCTTCAACAAGCGAATCTGCCTCACCCGCCGATTTATCTAACCGCCATCTCAAGATACGAGGAAAGCGAACCGCGATGCCTGATTTATGCCGTTTTGATGGGCCAATACCTTCAAAGGCAATTTCAAAAACCTGCAACGGTTCTACGGCTCTCGCCGGCCCGAAACGCTCTTTGGTATTGGCGCGAATCCATTTATCCAATTCGCGAATCTCGTCATTCGAAAGTCCGGAATACGCTTTTGCAAAAGTGACATGCTCGGTTTTTGCTTCGTTCCAAAGTGCAAAGGTATAGTCGGTAAAAAGCCCCGCTCGCCCTCCCCGACCTGCTTGGGCATAAATGAGCACGGCATCGAGTGTCATTGGTTTTACTTTGTACTTCCACCAATCGCCGCGCTTTCTTCCAAAGAGATATGCCGAGTTTTTGCGCTTGAGCATCAAGCCTTCCGCTTTTTCTTCCTTAGCCCGAAGCCATAGCGCATGCAAGGCTTCAATCGTGGCAAATTTAAGCAACGGCGAAAGTTGCAACCTCGGATGTTGCATTGAATGCGCTACAATAATTTCTTCAAGCAGTTTTCGCCGTTCGATAAAAACATTTTGCCGAACATCCTTTCCCTCCCACTCAAGACAGTCGTAGGCGATAAACGCGGCGGGTGAATCTTTCAAATCGGCAGGGCGAATTTTCTTGCGCGAAATGCGGGTTTGAAGTTGTTGGAATGGTCGTATGGCGCCTTCGCGCCACACCACCACTTCGCCGTCGAGCACCGTTCCGCTTGGTAAGGCTTCACCAAGCGAGGCGAAATCGGGAAAGTTTTGGGTGAGCAAATTACCATCGCGCGACCACAATGCCCACGCATTGCCGCGCTTCACCAATTGCCCGCGAATGCCATCCCACTTCCACTCTGCCGCAAAATCAAGCGGATTCTCCGTTTCAAATTCTTTAAGATCAAGCGGGCTTGCAAGATAAAACGGGTAAGGTGTCAGGTGCTCCGTACTTGGGATTTTCAAGGAGTGAAGAAACGACGCGCGCGGCTCAAAGTCGCCGAATAGCCGCTCCGCTACAAGCGCTTCATCGACCTCATACGCCTCAGCAAGCGCTCGCTGAATCAGGGTTTCAACGCCAATCCGAAACCCTCCGGTGATGAGTTTATTGAGCACAAAACACTCGCGTTGAGAACGCCCAGCCCACCACGCTGCAAGCGTTTCGGCTCGCCGGGCTTCGGTTTGCTTGGCAAGTGCTGGGATTCTTTCTTCCATCCACACGGCAAGACTTTCTTCTTCAGTGGATTTCGTGGGTGATATTTGAGCGAAATCGGCGCCTCTTTGGCTTACCGTTTGAAGCAAGAGAGAAATCATTTCGGCGGTATCCCCTACGGCGGCCTGACATTCGTCGATAAGCCAAGATGGCATTGGAATTTCTTTGGCAGACATTACCAATAGAAAACAGGTCAATAAGTCACGCGAGGTGAGCACGCGTTTGTGGCGTTTGCCTAAGAAAAGATAGACCGCCCACGCGGCATCTTGCTCCGTGACGGAGAGAAGATAGGCTTTGAGGAGTGCGGTTTTCTCTTTGGTGGAGGTGGTGGCATCTAAGCGGTCAATGAGTTCAGCGAAGCGGCGCAAAGTTATTTGATTTGACTTGCAAAGGGATTGAGGAGTTTAAGCTTTGGAATCGCTTCAAAGTCCCTTTCATTTCTGGTTATCAGGGTTGATTCTGTGAATAAAGCAGAAGCGGCAATGATGCTATCTCCCAATTTCATTTTCTTTTTGCGGCGAAGTTGAATGGTAAGATCTTCGATTTGCTTATTAATAGGAATCGCAAAAAATTGGTTGAGCAAGTTATTTAGAAGTATCTCATCGTGCTTCGTTGCTAAAGGAAATGACAATATTTCAATACGTGTTACTCGTGAGTAAAAACATTCATTATTGTTAAGGAATGCTAAGGCGAAAAAAGGTAATACTTCAGGTTCTTTTGCAGTCGCATAAATAAAAATGTTAGTATCAAATAAATACTTCATTCTTCATTTCTTAATTCTTTCAAATACTGGAGTATTTCTTCTTTTCTATCTTCAAACATTCCAAAAGTCTTTTCAACATGAGAATAATCAATCTTCTTTTTCTTTTCGATGTTCTTAGGCTTTTTAACGACAGCGGATTCGTTCTTCACCTTTCTGACTTTTACCGGTGATTTGATTTGATTCATAATTCTTTAAAAATTATTGAAGCTTATTTGATACATATTCACATGAAAACATTACAATTATTCCAAATGATTACCAAATTTAGAGTTTTTTTCAGAGCTAAGGCTGATTTCTATTCGATTCAAAAAGAATTTCTTTCACTGGAATTTTCCTACTCCCCCTCGCCTTCGAAGAGCGTTTCAAGCGGCTCAGCGCTAAGGTGGTGGATTTCGCGGAGATAGCGTGCGAGCACATCCGATTGTCCGTGGGTGATATACACTTGTTTCGCACCGGTGGCAAGAATGGTGCTCACGAGGTCGTTCCAATCGGCGTGGTCGGAGATTGCAAAGCCGCGGTCGTAGCCGCGTTGCTTCTTCTTTCCACGAACTGCCATCCACCCCGAGGCAAAGGCCGTTTGCGGGTCTTGAAATCGGTTCATCCACTCCGAGCGGTGTGTCGAAGGCGGCGCTAAGATAATCGATTGCCCGAAGCTTTGTTTCTTTCTTCCTCCACCCGCGGGTAAGGTTGCTGGAGAGAAGGGTGCGAGCGTGTAGCCACATTCGCGGTATAGTTCCGAAAGGGCGATGGCAGCACCGTGAAGATAAATCGGTGGTGTATCGAGCAAAGCAAATTCGGCGAGCAATCGCTGTGCTTTTCCGAAAGCATAACAAAAAACAAGGCTCGGGCCGTTATACCCTTTTGCCCAATCCACAATTTCTTTGGCGAGTTCGGCGGTATTCTGCCATTGATAAATCGGGAGCCCGAACGTGGCTTCGGAGATGAAGGTATCGCATTGCACAACTTCGAAAGGCTCGCAACTGCGGTCGGGCGTGCGTTTATAGTCGCCCGAAACAACCCAAACGGATTCGCGGCCATTCTCATCTTTCCCTTCGATGCGGATTTGTGCGGAGCCAAGCACATGCCCGGCGGGGTGAAACGACACCCAAACATCACCAAAGCGTTTTTTTTCACCATAAGGAACGGCGGTTCCGCTGATGTTGCCGAGCCGCTTTTGCATTGCACGGAGTCCGGTTGGCGTAGCGAAGTAATGCGTGTGACCGGGTCGTGCGTGGTCGGCATGAGCATGCGTAATGATGGCGGTTGGAACAGGTCTCCACGGGTCTATGTGGAAATTGCCCTTCTTGCAGTAAAGCCCTTCAGTGGTGACGGTGACCATTATTACACTTGATTATTTCCTTGAAAGCCATTTCCCAACCTACAAAATCAATTTTAATTTTTTTTATTCGTAAATGGCATAAAAATGCCCTTTGAAGTGGATTGGTCGAGAATTTGAATGGCTTCTTCTCGGTTTGGGAAAAGGATTTCTTGTCTTCGAATTCCGGCATAATACCGTGTGTAAAAATGAAGGAAAAAAATAAACGAAAAAAGATATAGAATTACTGAAATTGCCGAAATCACCTGTATTTGATATTGGCGATATTTCAAAAGAAATTGAAATTTTTCTTTGATTGAAATCAATAAAAACCCTGCTGAAAGGAGTGTGAAAGATGAGTAAATATGGTATCTCGAAACCATTGCTTGAGATAGACCAAATTGGCTTCGAGTGAGTGCTGCCAATAGCGACGTCCCCAAAAAGAAAATGACCATAAAGAAGAATGGATTTCTCCAAACCCGTTTTAATTCATTTTCTTCTTGGTGAATCAACCCCTCAATTGCCACTACCCATACCAAAACCCCAATCGTAACCGACGGGATAAGTGAGATAAGGGTAAGAGTAGGAAAATTATTTCCTCCAATTGAAAATGCACTTCCTAAAAATGAAAAACTGAAAATCATCATCGATGTTATTTGATCGAAGGAAATTTGAATTTCTGATGAAGATGGTTTGGATAAAAAAATAGCGAGATGACCCAATGATAAAATTATGGAAATGAGTAGCGCCCAATATTTTTTATTCATCGCAAAGTAAAAGGCAACCAAAAAAGGTAAAAGCAGACCATTTCCTTGTGCAAAAGGCGCTAAAGATGAAAAAAGTAGTGCGATTACCCATCCATACTGAGATTTATGATTTAGCCAATATGCTGTAAGAACAAGGAGCGCAAGGACTGCTGACGATTGGATGCTTGCCATTGCCCAAAGCATACTTTCGGCTGAACCGGTGTGAAAGAAAAAGATTGTACAAATAATAATTATCCAAGGGGATTTTGATATCAATTCATTTGTGATTTCAATTTCCTTAAGAAGTGAAACAAAACAGAGGTAGGCTGATAAATGAAGCAGCAATCCGTAAAAAATGATTCGCTGAAAATGAATTTCTCCAAATAAAGCGTGATCAAATAAAAAAAATAGTCTTGTAATTACAATTCGATGTTCATTATGCGGAGAAAATAATAAAGAAAATGTTTCACTTAATGTTGATTACCCTTTGATTCGGTTTAGAAAATCAATTAAAGTGAAGTCATCTAATATTGGAAAATTCGCTGATCCAAAAAGGGAAAGGAAAGTATAAACCCCAATGATTCCGATTGATGCCCAAAGCGAAAACTCGGAGTGGAGAAAAATCAATTGCTGCTTTTTATACAAATTCATAGGGTCGAATTCAATTCAATGAATTCATTTGATTAATTTTTAATATAAACCCTTATTAAAAAATCTTGGGAATCTCTCAAGATTTATTTTTTCCATTATTTCACTTTCACCAAAGCGACGCTTTTCATCATATAGGACTGCAGTGTCCGAAAAATTGCCGAGCCGCTTTTGAATTGCCCGAATTCCGGTTGTGGTGGAAATCGCCTTTTTTTTCAGTATAGCCCTTCAGCGGTGAGGGTGACCAACTCTTTCAATTTTTTATGTTAAATAATAACCCAAAATGGATTCGGGGCTTTATTGACTTTTTTTACTTGATAAGCACCATTTTTTTCGTTGAAGTAAAGTTCCCTGCGGTGAGCTTATAGAAATAAACGCCGCTGCTTAAGTTCCCTGCTTGAAAAGGAATTTCGTAACGACCCGCAGGTTGAGCGCTGTTTACTAAGGTTGTAACCACTCGCCCTAAAGCATCATAAACAACCAAGTTCACCGTTGCCCGTTCTGCCAAGTTGTAACGAATGACCGTACTCGGGTTAAAAGGATTCGGGAAATTTTGACTCAATTCAAACCCCAATGCTTTTGATTCATTAATTCTTGCCGACGCAACACCAAAGTTTTTTACCGTACCGTTATTTTTATTGATTGAATAATCGATTACCGTGCCGTTTTGCCAATCATTTAGACGCCAATACCCAACAAGGCCGCTATCCGGAGAAGTGTAGGTTGATGCCCTGAGCGAATCACTCCACGCTGAGGCAATTTGAGTGGCAGTTCGAGCGACACGCCACACCCGAGTTTCTTGCATACTGCCATAAAGAAAGAATAAGTTATCGCCGCGTTGGCCTAAAAAAAGATTGGCTGTGTTGGTATCAGGAAGCGACGTTGTCAGGGTTTCTTTAATAAATTTTCCATTGAAATAGACGCTTAATTTCAAACTATCAAATACCGCAGCATAATGTGTCCAAACGCCGGTTTTGATGGTTGAATCCGACCCGATTTGCCGTTCGTTGGGTGTAAACCAAACTTCCCCAACATTCTCATAAATCCAAAGGCTTGGGGGACGGTTGGGAACTGCTTCTTTTGAAATCAACGCTTGCCAATTGGAACTTAAAATGGTGTCGGTTCGGACCCAAGTTTCCAAGGTCCATTGTTTCGAATAATTATAGGCCGAGATATGCGGGATTTCGACATAAGAAGTCCCTGTAAAGGGCATTGAATTTGTAAATGGCTGTGCGTGAAGCGTATGAGAAAATACAAAGATGCCCAATAGGAGCATGAAAAGATGGATGTTATTTTTTATCATTGTATTATTTGTTTTGGTTAAATAAAAGATAAAGATTTTCTCTTAATCGATTTCATTTCATTGATATGAAAAAAGTTTTTCTTTTGCTCCTGATTGCAAGTACGACATTTGCTAAAGAAGGCATTTCACAAACACCTGAAACCGTTGTTGAAGCCCAGCTGAAAGCCTACAACAAACGCGACATCGAAGCCTTCCTTGCCACCTATCACGATAGTATTGAGGTATGTGAATATTCCGGTAAGGTTACAATGAAAGGCAAAGACGGCTTACGCTCGGTTTACGGCGGGATGTTCAAAACACTTGAAGTCTTAGAAGCGAAAATTTCAAAGCGAATCACCATTGGCAATAAAGTGATTGATCAGGAAACCGCGACTTTCACTTCCAAAACCCCTGAAGGAAAATTGCAGTCGAATTCGCTCACGGTGGTTGTAATCTACGAGATTACGAATAACCTGATTTCCCGCGTTACTTTCATTCGAAACTAACCAGCTTTTTTCTTAAATCGCTCGTTTCAATTGTTTACACAGTTCAGCGGCGTAGCGCGCGAGAATCTCAGCTTTTTCGGGGTCGATAATGGCGGATTGCGCGCCAAGCGTAAGCCCTTTATCCGTAAAGAGGATCCCGTGTTGGTCAATCGCCGATTCCTTCACAAATCCAAAATCCTTTTCTCGCCACTCCAAAAGAAATCGCTCGAATTCACCCGTCAGCGTACGCTCAAGCAAGCGTAGGGTTGACGCCACGGCATAGAATTTTTCTGCGAATTCCGGGTTTTGTGAGACATGCGCCGGCGAGCCTTTGATTTTCACCTTCTTTCCTTCATCGCCAAAGTACCCTTTGGTGTAAAACGAAATCGCCGCCGAAGCCGCAGTTTGAATGGCCGAAGCAACAATTTTTCCAAAAATACCACTCCCTTCTGATGGCGCGATTTGTGTAGCACCTTTCATTGAAGGACTGGAGATAATGAGCAGAAATTCGCCGGGCGAGAGTGAAATGCTTTCACAGGTAAACTTTAAGCTTAAATCCATTTCATCGAGTCGATAGACATGTGTTGTCGGTTTATTATCATAGTTAGCACTATTGAGCCTGATGAATGATTCCATTCGCCACCGAATTCCGTCGGTTTCGCCGTGAAGCTCATAGCGGCCGGTGCGAATGGTTCGCGGACTGCCGTCGGGGTTTTCCCCGAAATGGCAAAGATGTTGACCCAGCCTTTCCTCTGCACCCGCCACGCTTGCAGCCGTTTCTTTTTGCGAATCAACAGTTTGTTGATACTCGGCGCTTGCCACTTCAATGGCTTTGCTTCGTTTGCGATAAGTGAATGCCCTGAACAGCGCAGCAAGTGCAAGCATCAGATAAAGAAAGTTTCCGCCAAAAATGCCATAGAATACGCTTTCCCAAACACTTGTTAGAATTTCTTCCATACTGCCTCCGTGCACGGTTTGTTATTGGTTCAATCTTTTAGTTGCTTCAATTCAAATTTATGGTTGCATTTGTTCAGGTCAATTTATCCTTCGGCTGTTGCTGAAGTTTTTCAAGAATCTGTATGGCTTCATTTGCTTTAAGAGCGGGCACAAAGCAATAGTCGTGATAAAACCCGGCGATGATATTGGCCGCAATGGATTCTTTTGCCAAAGCTGAACTCACGGCGGCGGTGAGCCCAACTGCTTCTAAGCTTGAGTGAACGGAAAGTTTTATCGCGCGATAAGGAGCTGAAATTTGTTGAATGTGATTATTCTCTTTTAATGCTTCAAGCGATTGTTCATTCACCACCAAAGTCGTTCCTTCTGTTTCTTGAATGATTGCAAAAGGTTGAAGCGCGAGCAATTCGTGCGAAACTTTTGGGAGTGAAATAAAGAAATACGCATCGGGCAGCAACACCGGTGAGAGGTTGCGAAGCAAATGGTGGAGATTGGTTTCGCCCATTGCTGAATTTAGTTGATATTCAAGCAGATGCAGTTCTATGAAGTTAGAATAACTTTGCTGCCGTTGCAAATAGGCTAAGATTACGGTAAAGCCTTTTTGAACGTCACAAACCGATTGTTTTTTAAGTCGGCGACATAAATGTTTCCTTCTTCATCGGCCACAATGTCATGCGGGACAGCAAGGTTGCCCTGTTCCTTTCCATATTCGCCAAATCTCTCAATCACATTTCCGTTCAAATCCAAAATCACCACTTGGCTTTGCAGCGGTTTCGTAGGATCATCAAGTACATTCCCGCCATCCGCGACATAAAGCTTTTCACCTACCATATATAACCCAAACGGCCGCCCGATTTCCGGCTTCTGCCAAATTGAAATCAACTCACCCTCGGGCGAATACACCTTGATTCGGCTGTTGGCACGGTCAGCCACATAAATTCGCCCACTGCTATCAGTCGTGATGCCGTGAGGCAAGTGAAAGGCATTTTCTCTGTTTCCAAATTCACTTTCTTCCCACAAGAACTTCCCCGAAGAATCGAAAGCGGCGATCCGATAATTTCGGTATCCATCGGAGACAATAATTCCGCCGTTCTTTGTAAAAGCCACATCGGTAGGCCGAGCAAAAAGATACGGCCGATGTGGTGCGGGAATTATGGGGATGCTTGTGCGCAGGCGGAAGAGTGTTTCGTAGGTTTGGGTGTGAGGCTCGCCAATGGTTTGAAGCAAGGCACCATCACGGGTAAAGCGGTAAATTAAATTCGTTTCGGTATCGGTAATCCACACTTCACCTTTGGGCGAAACCGCAAGTCCGTGCGGCGATTTGAACATTCCTGCTCCCCATTCTTTTACCACCGATTTCGTTTCGCGGTCAAATTCAATGACCACCGGTTTTTGAATGGGTTCTCGATTCCCATATCCTTTATCGGCGCGATGCAGGGCGAGCAAATTGCCGTTGGGCAAGAGTGCAACACCCACGGCATCGTTGGTTTGAATGGCTGGCGTTTGATAAATCTCCGCACGGTAGCCGGCAAGGGAATCGGGCGTTGAAGGAAGAAAATCTAAATAAACCACCTTTGGCTTTGCAAAATAACTCCACGCCAAAAGCGCAACGCCTGCAAGCAGCACATAAATGCTTAACCGCAACGCCCACCGAAAGGCAAATTGAAAAAGCTTTTTCATCTCTTTTTTCTTGATATAAAAGCGGAAAATACGGGAGTTGTGATTGAATTCGAAAGGAATGTCGAAATGAGATACAGAGAAATGAACGATACTTTTGGGAAGAAAACCTATGAGAGGTGAATTTGCTTTTGGGGAGAAAAAACAGAAGGGCGTGATTTCGAGGCGGCTGCATTCCTATACTCCTTCGCCGTCAGGACTCCAATCCACGCCCTTTCGCGGTCTTTTCATCGTTTGCTTGTGCTTCAGTCAGCTTTCGGTACATTGCCATCATTTTATAAACATTTATTGCCTCACCTAAGTTTCAACTATTTGTATTCACTTGAACATTTCTCATGCAAAGCACTTTTTTCAGTTTCCTTGTTTTAATGGGCATCGGCGCATTGTGGCAGCTTTTTTCGGAGTCGCGCGAGCGTGAGGCTATTCGTAGTGCCATCGGTGCCATTGTAATCAATACCTTTCTTCCGGCCCTGACCTTCACCGTGCTTTATCGTGCCCCACTTTCGGCAGAGACTTGGCAAATTCCTGTGCTTTCAATGCTTCTTTGCCTTTTGCTCTTGGCCATTGCTTTTGGGGTTTATCGACTATTGATGATGACTTTTTCCTCAATCTTGGTTCCCTTATCACAAGGGTCATTTGGCGCGCTTCTACTTGCAACCGCGTGGTGCAATGCCACATACCTTGGCTTGCCCGTCATCACGCTTTTTTTGGGCGAACCCGCCGCACGAATCCCGATTCTCTTTGATCTTTTAGCTCTAACGCCGCTTTTGCTCACCTTTGGCGCACTGCTGGGAGCGCGGTTTGGCGAGGGCGAAAAACAAAATCTACTTGGGCTGTTTCGAACGGTTGTGAAACTGCCACCGCTTTGGGGTGCGGTTTTAGGATTGCTCTTTAATGCCCTTCACATTCCCTTGCCGGAGTTTCTTTTTCAAGCCTTGAAGATGGGCGGCGCGATTGTCTCTCCTTTGATGATTTTTTCGGTTGGGCTTGCCCTGAGCTTCAAACCTTCGTGGCGCGTGCTTTGGGCAACGCCGGCCATTTTGCTTAAACTTTTTGTATCACCATTCATCGCTTATGGACTTTCTCTGTGGCTTGGAATGATGGGCGAAGCGCATCAAGGTGTGGTGATTGAAGCCGCAATGCCATCGATGGTGCTCACAATGGTTTTGGCCGATCGCTTCAAGCTCGATTCTGAACTTTTGGCTCAAACCATTGCGCTCAGCACGGTGTGTTCATTTCTTTCATTGCCGCTCGTTTGGCGGTTAATCTCTTAAGCTACCTCTACAACTCACTCATCTTTTTGCGGTAGTCCTCTGCAAGTTTTCGGCGAAGTTTGGCTTTCTCGTATCGGCGCTTTTCATCAGGCGTTTCGGGGGAGACTGGGCGAACGCGTGTAGGCTTTCCGCTTTCATCAACGGCAACCATTGTGAAGTACGAAGAGTTGGTATGCCGCACCGATTTCTCCCGCACATTTTCTGCAATCACCTTTACCCCAACTTCCATCGATGTGGTTCCGGTGAAGTTAATCGAAGCTAAAAAGGTGACCAATTCGCCGATATAAATCGGTTCCTTAAACAGCACTTGATCGACCGAAAGCGTGACCACATAGCTGCCGGAGTAACGCGAAGCACAGGCATACGCCACTTGATCGAGCAGTTTTAAGATTGAACCGCCGTGCACTTTTCCTGAAAAATTCGCCATATCGGGTGTCATGAGCACCGTCATGCTCAGCTCATTAATTTTTTCAAAATCAATCATAAAAGTTCGTTTTTTGTTTAATTTCAAAATTGACTGTTGACTATTGACAGTCAATAGTCAACTTTTTTTTATTGTTTTTTGAATCTCCCCATTTTACTCCCAATTTTGCATATCCGCCCTTTGAACAACTAAAAATGAACAAAAATGATCAAAAAAATCATCTTAGGCATTTTTGCCTTTTTTATTGCGCTACTTGCCGGAGCGTTTGTTTTCTTTCAATCTACCTTCCCAAAAGTTGCCCCACCGGAATCCATTACCGTAGAAGCCACGCCCGAGCGATTGGCGCGCGGGAAATATTTGGCGCACAGTGTTGCGGTGTGTATCGACTGCCACAGCACGCGCGATTGGCAGTATTTTTCAGGCCCGCCCAAGCCCGGAACCTTCGGGCAAGGCGGTGAGCTTTTTGGCGAAGAGATGGGATTCCCCGGCAGCATTTACGCCCGCAATATCACACCCGCCGCGCTTTCTTCGTGGCGCGATGGCGAGCTGATTCGCGCCATTCGCAACGGGGTTGATAAACACGGCCACGGCCTTTTTCCCATTATGCCATACCCAAATTATCAATCGCTTTCGAAAGAAGATGTGTATTCGATTGTGGCGTACATTCGCACTTTAGCACCCGTGACTTACACCCCGCCAAAAACCAAACTTAACTTTCCCTTAAACTTCATTGTAGAAACAATGCCCAGCGACCACGACTACGGCGTGATGCCCGAGCACTCCGATACCGTGGCTTATGGTAAATATCTCTTTACCGTTGCCGGCTGTTCCGATTGCCACACGCCAAATAAAAAGCATGATGGCCCACCCGAAAAAGATATGGAGCGATACCTTGCCGGCGGCTTTGAATTCCCGGTGCCGTGGGGGATGCTTCGCTCAACCAATATCACGCCCGATAAGGAAACCGGCATTGGCCTTTGGACACGCGAGCAATTTGTGGGCAAATTCAAAACCTATGCGCCGGAAGAAAAGAAACGAATGGAATCAAAACCGCCGTTTGATGAAACACGCTACAACAGCATTATGCCTTGGACAATGTACGCCGATATGACCGAAGAAGACCTTTCCGCAATCTACGCCTATCTGCAAACCGTAAAACCGATTCACCAAAAAGTGAAGCGATACAGTGCCGAAGGGATGGTCATTTCACAAGCGAAATAACCGGGTGAATGAAATGCAAAAAGCGAGGGACTCCCTCGCTTTTCTTTGCACTTAAACTTGTATTAAATCCGCTCCAATCTCTCTCTTCGTTTCTCGCTCTGCACTTCTCCCGTATTGATAGTTCCTGCGGGCTCGAAGAGCATCACCTCCACCTCGTCATCGGCAACAGGCCGGTGCTCCACACCTTTGGGAACAATCAGAAATTCCCCTTCCGAAAGTTCAACACTTCCTTGGCGAAACTCCATCCTAAATTTTCCGCGAATCACAAAAAACAGTTCGTCTTCGTTCTCATGACTATGCCACACAAATTCCCCTTGAAACTTCACTACTTTCACTTCCTGCCCATTGAGTGCACCCAGAATTCTTGGGTTCCAATAATCATGAAATAAGGAAAACTTTTGCTTTACATTCACTTTTAACGGCAGGTGTTGAACTTTTTTTTCCATCTTTAGAATGAAGACGAATGAATTTGATTAATTTTGTAACTCTTGAGGAGTGGCCAAATTGGTAAGGCTCCTGATTCTGGATCAGGCAATTGTAGGTTCGAGTCCTACCTCCTCAGCTTATTCAATATAATCCCTTCTTTTGAAGGGTTTTTTTATTTGTGCTCAACTATCTTAAGAAATTCTAAGCCAAGAAGTGAAATTTTAATACAATTGACAACCGCCCAATATCATTGATTTATGGATATTTTTTTTGCACCACCTGAATTTTGCTTTATAAATGAGCGGCGTATTCTCCTTGACGAAGATGAATCGAGACACGCGGTTGATGTTCTCCGAAAAAAGGTAGGCGATGAAATCATTTGCACCAACGGACGTGGCTCTCGGTTTTATTGCACCATAGAAGAGATTCGAAAGCATTCTCTTTCGGCATCCATCGTTCAAATTGAGGAAGAACCTGAGAACACTACAAAAGTCAGCATAGCGATGTCCACGCTTCGCGTTCCCGATCGCTTTGAGTTCTTTCTTGAAAAAGTCACCGAACTTGGCGTGACTGAAATTATCCCAATGCTTTTGGAGCGCAGTGTCTCGCGCCCCAAGGAATCAAAGCAGCAAGGCAAGCATGAGCGATGGGAGAGGCTTATTATCTCTGCTGGAAAGCAATCCCGGAGATTTCATTTTCCACGCTTACATCCCCTTACCACTTTAAGCCAAGCCATTGAGATGAGTCAACTTGCCGATCATCGCCTTTTTTTTGATGAGAATCATGAGGGAACCTCTCTGCTACCTCAGTCTTTCACCAATCAACATACATTTTTCATTATCGGAGGTGAAGGAGGGTTTTCAGTAGAAGAACGTTCCCAAATTCTGAACTCAGGCTTTGCACCGATTTCTTTAGGAAAAGAAATTTTAAGGGCTGAAACCGCAGGTATCTTTGCGGCAAGTTTAGCGAAAGCCTCGGAGCTCATGAGCCTTCACAATCCTGAAATCCATCGGCGTCATGACTGAATTTCTGCAATCACCTGAACTTGCGCCGTTCGCTGAAAAAATCCTTGAAGGCAATATTGCCGCTCTCTCAAGAGCGATCACTTTAGCCGAAAGCCATTTGCCACATCATCAGGAATTCACGGCTGCATTGATGGAGCACCTTTCTGCTCAAGTTACCCTCGCTCGATCCTTTCGCCTTGGAATTACGGGGGTTCCGGGTGTTGGGAAAAGCTCTTTCATTGAGTCGTTTGGTCAATTAATGCTTGACCATTATGCAGCAATCGGGGAGCCTTCTAAACTTGCGGTTCTTAGTATCGACCCTTCCAGCCAACGAACCAAAGGAAGCATTCTTGGAGATAAAGTGAGGATGGAGTCGCTTGCGCGCCGCGCTGATGTGTTTATTCGACCTTCACCAACCGGCGGTGTTTTGGGCGGTGTTGCCCGTTCCACCCGCGAATCCATTGCACTCTGCGAAGCTGCCGGTTTCTCCCTCATATTTGTTGAAACCGTAGGGGTTGGGCAATCAGAAATCGCTGTTCATTCGCTCACCGATGCAATGCTGCTGCTTTTATTGGCTGGTGCCGGCGATGAACTTCAAGGAATGAAACGAGGGATAATGGAAATGATTGACTTTGCCGTCATTAACAAAGCAGACGGCGAAAACAAAACGCGAGCGTTGCTTGCAAAACAAATGGCTTCAGATGCTCTCCATTATTTGCCAAAGTCTCCTTCCGGCTGGGCCGCTGCGACTCACGCCGTTTCTTCTCTCAACGGGGAAGGGCTTAGTCAACTCTTACATGATCTTTTAGAATTTAGAGCCTTTGTTGAAAAAACCGGATGGATTACGCGCAATCGTGAATCTCAATCCATCGCTTGGTTTCGAGAGACGGCAGAACGGGAGTGGTGGCATCACTTGGAATCGAATTCACGTTTCGACGCACTCTTCAAAGAATTTGAAACGGCGATTGCCAAACGAAATCTTTCTCCTTTTTATGCGGCAAAATTATTTCTTCGCCGTTTGAAAGACGAGTTACCTTGATTGGCTTTTGATATAACAGAATCTCTAATCATATTTTTTAATACACGGTTACGATTTATAATTCTTTTGTCGGGAAAAATTTCCAAATGATTAAAGCCAGTAAAATTCCCAGTAAATCTGCATTCAAATCCATTATCTCTGCCGAGCGGCCGGGGGTAAAGAGTTGATGGGTTTCGTCACTGATTGCATATAGAAGGGTCACCATAAATGCTGTTGAAAATGGGTGTTCCGAGGCATCCTTGAACCGAGTTTGAAACCGAAGCGCATGAAGTGTTGAAAAGGCAAGCACAAAATATGCTCCTGTATGAATGAGTTTATCGTGAGTGAAAATATCGCCTTTGGGTAACGCTTGCGCAGGCAATGACGATTGAATAAAAATTGCAAGGGCAAAAATTATTGCAGGAACTTGATTCTTTAAAAATTTCATTTTTATCTTTTGACTAACCACCGTTCGGGGTCAACTTTTTCTTTACCACGCCAAACCTCAAAGTGAACCAACGCTCCGCCCTCTGGCGAATCGCCTGCGGTTCCAATTAAAGTTCCGCCATTAACTTGCTCTCCTTTCGCCACTTTGATTTCTTCTACATTCGCATAAACTGTAATAAATGAAGAGGGATGACGAATAAGCACGATATTCCCGAAAGTCGGCAAATAGGAAATTAAGGTGACCACCCCTCCAGCAACAGCATACACCGCGCTGCCTTTACTCACCGATATATCGACTCCATTATTGAACGAAACCGTTTTCAGTTCTTTGTTTTCGATTTGTCCATATTCTCGAATGACCACACCGGCACGAACAGGCCAAGGCAATTTACCTTGCAAACGCGCAATGTCTGAGCCTTCTGGAAAGGTATAGTCTGCTTCAGGAATTTTTCTTCCCTCTTCTTTATTCGGATTTCCTGCAAGAGCGCTTTCCCGCCGCTCCTTTTCTTCGCGCTCTCGCTTTTCACGCTCAGCGATTTCTCGCTCAATTAGGCGCTGAATTTCCACTTGAAGATTTCGACGCTTTTCCTCTGCGCGTTGAATCTCAGTTTGAAACCGCGTTTTATCAAGCCTCAGTTTTCCAATCAATTTCTCGCGGTCTTGCTTGGCATTCTCCATTGAAGACGCCTGATCCTTCTTCGATTTCAACACTCTCGCATTCTCTGCATATCGCTCGTTCAGTCCTTGTTTCACCAACGCAATTTCATTTTTTCTTTGCTCAATATCCTTAAGCTTTAACTTCCCAGCTTGTTGGAATTGACGAATATATTCGCTTCGAATCAAGCCTTGATTGAGGCTCGAAGCTGAAAACAACAGTTCCGTATTGCTTCGCTGGCCGTATTTATAGATTCCAACCGCATACCGCGCATAATCATCTTGGAGTTTCTTAAGGTTAAGTTCAAGCTTAGCCAGTTCGGTTTGCTGTTTTTCTATTTCTGTTGCAATTGCATGCAAGTTATCTTCTTGTTCATTGATGATAACCCGATACACCTCAATTTGCCTCGAAAGATTCTCCATCGCCATCACTGATTCTGTCTCTGATTCGGTCGCAGCTTTGATTTTCTCTCGATATTCACTCACTTGTTTTTCAAGCAATTTCAGGTTTGCCTCAATCTCCCTTCGATTTCTGGGTTTGCGTGATAGCAAAACACTCTCGCTAGTTCTTCCTTTGTCTCGCGAAATGGAATTGGACTTAGGTTGATTTCCTTTCCTTTTTATCGCTATACCATTTGCTTTTTTCTTACCCGGCTTCAATTTTGATTGTGCCTTCGATACCGGCTTCCTTTTTATTGCAGAGGGGTTCTTTTTTGTGGAAGTACTTGATGGAGCAGGTTTTTTTTGTGAAGGCTTACCCAAAAGCGTAAAGTAAGTGAATTCAAATGAACAACAGGCTATATTCAAAAACACTCCGTAGATTAGTGTTTGTAACAACAACACCCTCTTTTGAATGGTAAGAATCTGGATTTTTCTGTGTTTAAAATTCTCTTTCTGCACTCGCTTAGGAATGGTTATCGAAAACCGGAAATTAAAGAAAGACCGAATCAACAAGTGGAATTTGATATTAACGTAGCTTAAACGAAATCGGAATTGTGATAACACTTGGCACCGGTTTCCCGTCCATTATGGCAGATTTAAATTTCACTTCTTCCGTAATGACGCGAAATACTTCTTCATTCAACAATGGGCTTGCCGAGCTGATGAGAAGCACCTGAGAAACATTCCCCTCACGATCAACCGCTATTCGAACAACGACCTTCCCCTCAATTCCCGCTTTTTCAGCAGCCATTGGATAAACAAGTTTCTTATAAATTGTTTCCATTCCTCCTTCTACCTCAATTTCCTTTTCTGCAATCGTAAATTCAGATTCAGCAAATGTTTTTGCGTTGGCTTCGGCTTGTTTCATAGCAATTGCCAAAGATTCATCCTTCTGTTGGGCTGTGAATGGTGATGCTGGAGTTTCTGAAGTCTTAGCTTCATTGGGTTGTGAATCTTGCGCTTTTGAAGGAGAGGAAGTTATGGCACTCACGCGTTCCTTTGGCTTGTCTTCGCGCTTGGGTTTTGATTCCACAGGCACAGGCTGTGACGGTGAAATTGAGGCTACAATTGGCTCAACCCCTAATCGAATATCAAGACGCTGAGTTTGTTCACTTGAAATCGTAATATTTTGTCTCCACGGCGTAGTGCCACGGCGAGACGCTTTTAACTCATAATTTCCTTCGGGAACGGCCAAGAAAACATAATAACCTTTTGCGTTTGAAATAGTAGCTTGCGATGACGCAGAACCTGAAATAAACACGGCAACACCTGAAACAGGAGCTCCATCTTTATTTACAATTTGCCCCATCAATTTCCCTTGTGACAAAAGCTCGCCACTTGAAAATCCTGTTAAGAATAGGAAAAACCAACCTATGAATTTTTTCATGATTCAGATTATTTAGCCATTCAATCAAGGTTTAAGAGATTATTTAGCGCCCCTTGTCAGGTTTGAGATGAAACAACTCATTTCATCGAAATAAAAAAAGCCGACTTTCACTCGGCTTTTTTATTCGAACCCGATTCAATAATCGGCCGAGAATTTACAATCCGCAAAAGAATGCCGGATGGATTACTGCTTTAACTTGAACATAATGGGAATGGTCATAATACCAATCACCGGTTTACCGGCCGAAGTAGCAGGCGTGAATTGAACTTCTTCGGTCAATACTCGAACCACTTCATCACTCAAAAGTTTACTGGGCGATTTCATCACATCCAATCGAGAAATCACTCCTTGCGGGGCAATGTAAACCCTTACAATCACTTGCCCTTGAATTCCGGTTCGCTCGGCATCGCGAGGGTAAGTAATGTTTTTGTACACAGCAGTCATACCTCCAATAATATCAACTTGCGTATCCATTGAGGCTGCTCCATTTTCCATTTGAGTTAGGGTTTCCTCTTCCCTTTGCGCCTGCTCGACCGCCAGTTGCAAATCATTATCAACAGGTTTCGGTTGTGGTGCATTGATGACTGATGCATTCGGTTGCGAACTTGCCACTTGATTTTGTGCAGGAATCGGCCTTTCTTCCTTTTGTTGCTTTTCACGAGTTTGAGGTGATGAACCCGGCTTCACTTCTTCACGCTTGCGTTCAACGGAGGTCGAAGTGACCGCCACCGCATTTGTGACAACACCTGAAGGCGATTCTCCTAATTTCATATCAATACGATGCGTTTGAGCAGATTGAACTTGCACTGAACTTTTCCAGTTTGGCAAACCCCGCCTCGTTGCCTTCACTTCGTAAGTTCCTTCGGGAACAGAAAGAAAAACATAGTAGCCTTGTGCATTTGAAATTGTGGCTTGTGTGGCTTGCTGACTCGAAATAAACACCGTAGCGCCGGAAACAGGATTCCCGTCTGTTCCAATAACTTGACCCATAATTCGACCCTGCGCCTGAAGTTCAGTGAAATTTGAAAGTAAAAGGATTCCAAGCAGAATCACCAAAAAGCAACCTGCATGACTTACTTTCAATTTTATTTCTTGATACAACGAAAGGCGCATTTTTATCATCATGTGTTTTAAACCTACTTTTTAATTCGAATTCACTCTCTTCTGAAATTGACATTTCCTGATTACTAATCGAACACTAACATATCCTTAACGGTTCGTTAATGAACGATTCTTAACTTTCAATTTTGTCTTAAGGTTATCTCTTAAAAGGTTATCAAATGCCAATAAAATAATCTTCCCAACCTTTCAAGTTGCTGGGAATCATTGTTCAGGTGTAATTGGAAAATTCAGTAATACAGAAGGCAAAATTTATGGAAATTGGTGAGAGGAATGGACACCTCTGATTTCCGTGTTTATTTGTTTTGGATGTAACACAAATATATAGATTTCTTTTTGTTAGATAAAAATTTTAATTATCACGAGAAATGCGCTTACATTTTTTGACTTTTTCCGCTTTAGGGCTTGTGAATTTGAGGCCGAGTTTCTCAATGACATTAGTTCTCCACTTATCCGGAATTTTATTGTATTGCCTGACACAACACTCACCTCTTTTCTCGCAAAATAAAGTCTTAGGGCGTGTTACTGACGGCACCGGAGAACCCGTTTCTGCGGCTACGGTTTCCATATATAATTCTAACTCTACACTCGCTGCGATCTCAAATGCGCAAGGCTATGTCGTTTTTCTCAATGTGGGTGATGGAACCTATACCATAAGAGCGACAAAACGAGGGTTACCGGATTGGAAACAATCTCTCAATGTAAGTGGTGCCATTACAAAACGAATTGAAGTCCGACTCACTGAAGAGGATGTTACTTTAGCTTCAGCGACTCCGTCCGCCACTACTCCTTCGTCGAAAAGAGAGAAGCCCGCCGCCTCGCAGAAACCTCAAGAACAAAAGAATGAGCCCAAAGTTGCCCAATCCGCAAAGCCCACAGTTCCTTCGGTAACCCCACAGACAGCATCATCTCCGTCCCAATCTCCTGCATCGTCACCGGCTGCAAATGGGCCGCAGTTGAAGTCGGATGAAGAGAAAGCCCTTGCCGACGCCGAAGAGGCCCTTTTGGCAGAGTCGGGAGTTCCAGATACCGAAGCAGAAGTTCAAGGAGGAATCGAAATGGTGCAGCGAAAAATTGTTTATCCTGATGTGGCACGGAAACTTAAAATATCCGGCAATGTCACAGCAAAAGTCTTTTTAACAAAGGAGGGAACCGTTTCTCGCATTGAGATCCTTAAAGGAACTGCCGAACCGCTTAACAATGAATTGATCCGTGTTTTGACCGAAGAAGTGGACTATATTCCTGCAAAAATTAACGGCAACCCTGTTCCTAGCGTACTCGTGGTACCCGTAAAATTTGCAATCAATTAATCGTAGCCGTTTTTGGTTTATGATCAGCAATAAGAATCTCAAGTTCCAAATCGCAATTGAGATAACGCATAATCGGTAACGGAAGGGCAAAAAAAAACCTCGCATTTAGCGAGGATTTTTTTTTGCTCCGCGAGTAGGGCTCGAACCTACAACCCTGCGGTTAACAGCCGCATGCTCTACCATTGAGCTATCGCGGAAGGTAGATTGAATTGAGGGTGCAAAAATAATACTCCTTTTCATTTTTACAAGAGCAATCTGTGAATTTTTGTCTCAAATTCTAAAACAGCCTTTTGGCTTTGTTTTTCGAGTTGGATCGGCGGATGATAGTTTTTCATTTCATGTTTTTATGAAATGAATCGCTTTTTGTATCTTCGCAAGATTTTTTCGAAAGCAAAATGCTACTTTTTTAACACACTAATATCTCATTTTGGAGGAACAAATGACTGCAGAAGAAGTGAAAGCCAAAGTCTATGACATTATCGTCAATAAGATGGGCGTTGCTAAAGACCAAATTAAAGACGAATCAAAATTCACCGACGACTTAGGTGCAGATTCACTTGATACCGTTGAATTGGTAATGGAGTTCGAAAATCAATTTGGAATTCAGATTCCGGATGAAGCTGCCGAAAAAATTTCAACCGTTAAGTCCGCTATAGATTACATCGTTGAAAAGAAGAAGTAAATTTTCCAACGATTAAGAAGCTATTTAAGCCCAATTCCGTTTTTAGGAAAACTGAATTGGGTTTTTTATTCCAACCGCTTTTCAAATGACTTGTTGATAAAGTGACAAATAGAAGAAGAATTGCCATTACCGGAATTGGTGCAATTACACCGATTGGCGAAGGAAAAGATGCCTTTTGGGAATCTCTCAAAAACGGCGTTAGTGGTGCCGGGCCGATAACAGGCTTCGACGCTACCGGTTACGACACCACCTTTGGATGCGAGGTAAAAAATTTTGAGGTGACGAAGTATATCGATAAGAAAAGTTCACTAAGAATGGATCGTTATTGCCAATTCGGCGTTTCTGCTGCTGAAATGGCAATTAAAGACTCAGGGATTGATCTTAAATCGATTGATACCGGTAAGTTTGGCGTTGTCGTTGGGAGTGGTATAGGCGGAATGATTACCTACGATGCACAGTTTCGAAACTTATTGCAAGGCGGGCCAAGCCGTGTAAGCCCCTTCTTTGTTCCAATGATGATTTCGGATATTTGTGCAGGTCAAATTTCGATTCGCAATGGACTACGAGGGCCAAACTACGCCACTGTTTCAGCTTGCGCAACATCGGTCAATGCGATTATCGATGCCTATATGATTATGCAACTTGAACTTGCCGACTATATGATTTGCGGAGGAGCTGAAGCTTCCATAACGCCGATGAGTGTTGCAGGATTTAACTCTGCTCGTGCACTTTCTACAAGAAACGACGACCCTCTCAAAGCTTCACGACCGTATGATAAAGACCGTGATGGTTTTGTTATTGGTGAAGGTTCAGGGGTTCTTCTTCTTGAAACGGTTGAATCTGCAATTGCTCGCGGGGCTCATATTTATGCGGAAATTGTTGGTGTTGGAATGAGTGCCGATGCCCATCACATCACGGCTCCGCATCCGGAGGGTGAAGGCGTTATTCTTTGTATGAATATGGCAATGAGAACTGCTGGAATAAAGCCAGATCAGGTTGATTATATCAATACCCACGGAACTTCCACGCAACTTGGCGATATCGCTGAATTGAAATCAATCAAAAAAGTTTTTGGTGAGCATTCCTATAAACTTAACATCAGTTCTTCCAAATCGATGACAGGGCATTTGCTCGGAGCAGCCGGGGCCATTGAATCAATCGCTTGTGTTCTTGCAATTGCAAATCAAACCGTGCCGCCGACGATCAACATCGAAAATCTTGATCCTGAAGTTGATGTGAATGTCACGCCTAATACCGCTCAAAGTCGCAAGATTGACTATGCGCTCAATAACGGCTTCGGTTTTGGTGGTCATAACGGAACCATCATCTTTAAGCGCTATCAAAGTTAACTTCAACGATACATTCTTGTTTCTGGGCACTTACTGTAGGGTGCCCTTTTTTTTGACGATATTCAGCGGAAGTCTCATTAAAAAAGATATCACCAAAAACCCTATATTTCATTTTGCGATATCGCTGAAAAGCAACACAAAGTGAAAAAATGAGGGCAATCAAAAGTTTTGCGTATTGGCTCAAAGAGCGTGCACCCATTTTTTTTGGTTTACCTTCTCCCTCAAAAACGGAATTAATCGCCCCGTTGCAATATCCCTCGGTGTCTTTACTTGACATTAATCTTCATGAATTGAAGCGGAGCGCATCTTATTTATCGGGTTATCCGATTCGCGATGTTTCGCTTTTCGCACTTGCGCTTACTCACCGCTCTGTGTTGGATAGCCTTCGGGACGAGCGAATTCTTTCGAACGAACGTTTAGAATTTTTAGGTGATGCTGTGCTTGACTTAGCGGTTGGAGAATATTTATTTCACAATTACGCTCAGTTTGATGAAGGGAAGCTAACAAAATTACGGTCTCAAGTGGTGAATGCAAAAACCCTAAGTATTTTTGCACGCAAACTTGAACTCGGAAAGCTCTTAATTGTCAGCGATTCAGCTGAGTCGATTGGTGTTCGAGATAGCGAAACCACTCTTTCAGATGCGTTTGAAGCCTTAATTGGGGCAATATATCTGGATGGTGGATATGAAAGAGCCAATCAATTTCTGCATCACCACCTTCTGAGTCAACTTGACTTTGCGGCGCTTATTGATACAGATGAAAATTATAAAAGTGCCTTGCTTGAATATGCACAAGCTCAGCGATTGCCATATCCCACTTATCTCGTCCTAAATGAAGATGGGCCTTCCCACAAAAAGATTTTTACGGTTGGCGTTCGCTTAGGCGATGACTATCTGGGTTATGGATCAGGCAAGAACAAAAAAACGGCGGAGCAGTTGGCGGCAAAAGAAGCACTTGATAAAATCAAAACAAAAAAACTGGAAAAGTCTTTAAGGGCTAATGCATTCGCAGCAGAAAAAACAAATATTGAGCTAAATTCCGGAAGGATGGGATAAGAAAGCCTTCCGTGAAGAATTGGTTCAGGACGGTTCTACTTGTTTCAGTAACCGCTCCCGCTCTCCGGCCTCAACCCAAGTGGCAACGGTTAAATCTCCGGTAACATTTACCACTGTTCGGCTCATGTCTAAAATTCGCTCAACCCCTAAGATAATTCCAATACCCTCCGCCGGGACACCAATTTGTTGAAGCACAACCACAATCAGCGGAAGCGACGCCCCCGGAACGCCGGCAGTTCCAATGCTTGCAACCACGGCTAAAAAAACCACTTGAATTTGCTGCACAAAGGTTAAATCAATTCCATAAAATTGAGCGATAAAAAGAACCGTCATCCCCTCGAAAAGCGCTGTTCCATTATGATTAGTTGATGCCCCAATTACCAACACAAAATTTGAAACATCCTTATTGAGCTTCAATTCTTCATGCGCAACTTTCAGGGTTGTGGGTAAGGTTGCCGATGAGGAACTGGTAGAAAGCGCCGTGAGCATTGCTTCTCGAATTGCTCGGAAAAATGCCAATGGACTTCGCTTTGCGCCAAACCAAACCACAAGGCTGTAGGTCACAAATTGATGAAGGGCAAGGGCAAGAAGAACGGCCGCTACATACTTTCCAAGCAGCACAACCACTTGCAGCCCCAATTGTGACGATGTGGTGAAAATCAATGCTGCGACCCCCAGTGGCGCAAGCTTCATCGCAAACGAAATAATTTTCAACGAAACGGCGTAAATAGCTTGAATCCCACGAGCCAGTGGCCCAACGGTTTCCGCCGGAAGTCTTGTCATTGCGGCCCCAAACACAACAGCAAAGAACATGATTGCAATTAACCCACCGCCACGATAGTTTGGATCAAGGAAGAAGGTCAGTTCGATAAAGAGATTTCGAGGGATGATATCAAGCAAGGTTTGTAGTGAGCTTTTGGCATCACTGGCTTTGGTTACAATTGCGCTGGTTTGTTGATTATGTGCAAGCAACGAAAGAAGTTTTTCCTTTCCGGCGGCGTCAATTCCTTTGCCGGGCATAATGATATCGGTAATGATTGCACCGGTAACGACCGCGAGTGTTGCAACAATAAAAGTAAAGAAGAGGGTTTTTGCGCCAATTCTCCCAATTTTTCGTAGGTCTCCTAAATCATATACACCTAAAACAAGCGAAGTAAAAATAAGCGGCGCAATCACCATAAATATCATCCTGAGAAATATCTGTCCAATCGGATAAGCGACCGAAGTGGCAACCCACTTCACCTCCGGACTTTCAGGGAAAAGAAGATTTGCCCCAAGACCAAAAAAAAGTCCGATCAGAAGCCCAAGAAAGATTTGTGTATGAAACGGAATATTTTTGAACATGCCTTAAAATCTACATTGATGTGAAACTGCTAAATACGCATAAGTTTCAAAATGAAACGGAGTTCTCAAAAATGATGTCCAATCTGCCAAGATCATTAAAGGCGAAATCCAACCTCACCGTTACACGATATCCCCCCACCAAAACAATCCCGAAACCATACCCATATTTATAGGCTTGCCAATCGAATTTGGTTTGGCGTGATCCGTTAAATCTTGTGGCAGGGTTATACCAAATATTGCCTGCATCAAAAAAGGTTGTAATGAAAAGCGCATATTGAAAAAGTTGAAACTGCTCAAGGGGCATAAAATCGAGCGTGGTTGTTCGAAGTGAAATAAGTGGATATCGCATTTCCACTGAATTGAATTGGATATTATCTCCGGCAAAGATTCGCTGTGTATAACCTCGAACGGCTAATCGATAACCAAAAAATTGACGTTCAAAATTGGGAACGGGTTTATTGGTAGAAAGGCTAGTAAAGTTTCGGAAGCCTAGACTGAGTTCGCCCCAAATTTTTTCATAGATGCGAAAATCGAGATACGCTCGTGTAAGATTAAACGATTCTGTTGATTCGCTGGGGAACCCTTGCTGTTCAAGTCCGAAATAGGCAAAAATTCCTTCGCGCGGACACTGATTGAGATCCGTTTGTGAATAACTATATGCCAAAAATACGCTTGGGTAACGGTCTCTTCCGTTCTTATCGATTGCGGCGGCAGGTTGTGTGGAGAGTATTTCAGGAGGTTGCACATAGGAATTTAAGCTAAAGGTAGCCCCAATGGATTCGAAGGTAGAAAGCCGCTGAGTGATGGAAGCCGAAACACCGAGTGTGTATTGGGTATATCGCGCGACTTCCTCAGTTACGGGGTCGAGGGCAAGATTATTAAGCTCTCGGTATATGGTTGAAATCCCAAATCCAGTTCGGGTTCTTCCAAAAAAGTATGGTGTATAGTAACCAAGGCGAATATACGGGTCAAAGCCGACCCCAAAGCCCAAAGAGAGGGCGTCGCTATAACCGGTTAGATTTTGGTGCGTTACGGTTAATCCCCAATTGATATTCGCGATAGTCGGGTTCCGAATCCATTGCGTCATACTGATTCCGCGGAGTTCCGCACGCGGTTGTGGAAAGATGTACCACCTTTCATAAACGGAGATGAGAACCGCAATAATAGGTTCTCCTGTAGCGTCGGCTTCTGCTTGCAAACGGCGACGAACTGATGTGAGGAGAGTGTCTTCGTCTGTTAGGCTCACTGGTGTGCTATCTTGAGGTAAAAACTCACGGGCAGAAACTTGGACAAGATTAAATAGCTGAAGATTATAAACGCGCTGTTGAGAAAGTTGCATTGCTCGTAAGGTCAGGGTATCTCCGGGCTGAAGAAATAATTCTTGTTCAATCACAAAATCTTGGGTGAGAGAATTTCCAATGATTTGAATCTTTGTAATAGGCTTTCCTATGCAACGAGCGCTTTCAAGTGGGCTAAAACCTCGTCGGAGTGAAGGTTCATCGGCTTCAACGATGTTTGGCAAAATGAACGAAAGGCAAAGCCAAAAGATGACTAGACCAAGCCTCGCTATGCGTTTATTGCTGATGATGATTTTCAAATGGCTGAACCGTGTTAAGCCGATGGGCATTCAAAAAATTGAGGGCGTAGTGGTTGAAGATTTCAGGTTGATCAACATTGCAAACATGTCCTGAATTATGAACAATTTGCAATTTGGAATAACTGTGTCTTCTCACGATCGCCTGAACGGGAGGAAGAAACATATAATCTTCTTCACCCATTAAATAAAGGGTTGGTATAGGTAATTCTTTCTCTTTGAAATATCTCAATAAGGGATTGGCTTCATTGGTGAGCTTAAACCACTTAATAAACTCCTTTTGACATAATTTTTTGGCTTCGTTGATAAACATCAATCGAGATTCTTTATGCCTTTTCCGTGGCATAATAATCCAAGCAAAAAGTGAATAAAGCCACATGTAAGGAATGAAGCGCTTAACCAAGTGCCCTGAAAATATGAGCAATTTCGAACGAACATTCAAGCGAGTAATAGCACCGCCCAAAATCATGCTTTGGACACGATTAGGATCAATTTCGCCGATTGAGCGGATGATGATGGTTCCTAAAGAAATGCCAATAAAGTGAGCTTTGAAAATACCCGCATCGTTGAGTGTTTCGATAATTTCTTTGGCTATCTCATCGAAAGTGTAATTCGCTTTTGCGGAAGTACCAAAAGCTAGATGACTTGAGCGGCCGTGTCCTCGAAGATCAATCAGCATCAAATTAAAATGCTCTTTGAAATCGCGCAGCTGTTTGTACCAAATGCTCGAACTTCCCCCTGCGCCGTGAATAAACACAACCCAGTCTTTTTCGGGAGATAAAACAAAGGTTTTATAATGTAGTGCCGACATGTGTTTTTGACCCATCTATCCTCATTTCTCTGCGCCTTGAATATACAAACAAAATTTCCTTCAAGGTTTTGAAAGTTTTCGTTACGGTTTTTTTGGCAAAGGAACTTCTCAAGAATTGACTACGTTAGATGTTAAAAAAGGAAAGTTCACTTATGATTATGGCAACATTTTTGAAATCCCTCAAATGGTATCACGGTATTATTTTTTATATCGCGATTAACCTTCTATCCGGCGGAAGATTAGCAACTCGAGAATATCTTGATACGGTGGGAAGACCCCCTTTTATGCCACCGGATTGGGCTTTTGCTCCGGTATGGATTACCCTTCAAATCTTCATGATTATTGCCGGATTTAAACTTATCCAAGTCCTAACTGAGGAAACTCGCGGAGAATCTCTTTTAATCAGTTACTCTCTTCTTTGGGCATTTTTTTCAATGTTCAGTTGGTTTTATTTTGGGCTTCACAGTCCTATCCTTGGGTTTCTGACAACATTCGGAATGTTTTTGAATAATGTCTTTAATTTATCCTCCGGCTTTCAATTAAAGAATAAAGCATTTGCTTGGCTTCTTACACCGCTGATGGTTTGGCTCACAATCGCTTCCGCCATCGCGGGATGGCAGATGCTTTACACGCCTGATGAGCTTTTTGGAACCTCAGCTTTTTTGAATTAAATAATGGTTGCGGTTGCATTTATTCTTATCGTTCTTGTTGCCTTGCTTCACGCCTATTTTTTGGTTCTTGAAATGTTTCTTTGGGAGACCGTAGGAAAACGAACATTCAAAGGGTCAATGCCCGATGAAATGTTTGCATCAACGAAAACACTGGCTGCAAATCAGGGATTGTATAACGGGTTTCTCTCACTTGGACTATTTTGGAGTCTCTGGATTTCAGATCCGATTTGGAAGTGGAATGTTGCACTATTTTTTTTAGGGTGCGTAACCTTAGCGGGAATCTATGGGGCGTATTCGGTATCTCGTAAAATATTCTTCGTTCAAGCACTCCCGGCAATCCTCGGAATTCTTGCAATCCTTTTGGCATCTCGTTAAAAGAAGAATCGGCAAGATGAGATTCATTTCAAGTAATTTTCTAAAACTGCTCTGAATGTGTTTCATCTTATCAATTCTTCATTACGCTTAACTTTTTTTTTACCTTTTTACAAGTTAATCAGTTATTCATTTTCGCGTTCGGGAGCCTCAGGTAATCCGCCGTTTTCTTTCATTTGCTCGCGCCTTGCTGCACGAATGACTTTAGTGATATCGCGAAGAAAATCACGCTCGAAGATGACAAGTTCTGCGGCTTGACGGGCAGAAAGCATTTCTCGAAAATTTGAAAGATACTTCGGCAAAATTTCGGTAGAAGCGTTTCGCAATTCGAGCACTTCGCGTGTTTTGGCATCGATTTCTTTTTCAGAACCATTTCCCATTTGCAATTGCTCTAAGTCTTTCATTGCGCCTTGAAGCCGCTTGAAATTATCGGTAAATTCATCTTGATATTTGCTATAGCGTTCCATAAAGCGTTCGCGCTGTTCTGCGGAAAGTTTTAAGCGCTCCGACATTTTCTCTGCTTGAAACTTTCTCACCATCAGTGTGAAGCGATCTTGCTGTTGAGCTCGGTTTTCGAGGCGATCTTGAGCCCCCGGTCGCTCGCGATTTTCGCGTTGTTCAGCGCGAGCTTTTCGCTGTTCTGAAGTAGGTCGCTCTCTTTCTTGAGAAAACCCGTTGGATGCGCCCACAGATAGGCTTATAGAAAGTATCAGCAATGCCAAGAAATGCCTTGAAGCAAGTAGAACATTGTTGCACCGGCTGAAATAAAAGGAAATCATCGATTGATTGTTATAGTGTTTGAATAAGTGTTTGAATGTCTTCTGGTGAAAGGGTTTGATAAGCATCGCCTTCTTCCTCATCTGTCGATTCAGATTCTGCCGCCTCAAAAGCCCGACTCAATTCTTCCATTGAAAATTCGCTGACGGCTAAATCCTTTTCAGCATTGACTTCCGCCTCGCTGGCAGTGAACCCTGCAGCAAATTGCCAAACCGAAAGTGAAGTAAGGTCTTCCTCAGAATGTTTCACTGCAAATAAAATTTGACGCTCAAGTTTCACGGCATTGAGTTTGGCCATTACAGGAGCTTGTTCAGTTTGCAAATCAGATGCTTTTGTGAAAATGAACACCGCAAGAATCACGGAAGCCATAGCTCCTGAAAGCCTTGCATAAGCGAAACTGCCGCTTTCGAGAATAAAAAATTCTTTTACGGTTTTTATCAACCCGCGCCAGCCCAATTCTTGCTCATTGGAAATCCGTTGAATTAGCCGATTCGAAAAGTTTGCGAAGTAGAGTGGCGTAGCATCCTTCTTTCCCTTTCGAAACGATGCATCAGAACCTCGCTTCAATATCGAAGTAACTGAACCTGAACTTTCGTACTGTGATTGATTTCGTGACATGTTTTTCTTCTTTTCCGTCTTTAATACACTTTTTCGATTGTCTAAAAAAGAATTTCGTTTCTTTTTTTAATCTTCTTTAAGATGATCTTTAAGAGACCCCAAAGGTTCTTTCAAATTAAAGCGTTGTTTTAAAAAGGCCTCTACTTTTGATAGGGCGTGAAAGTAGTTCGCTTTCAAACCACCCACACTTGTACCCGTTACTTCTGCAATTTGCTCGTAACTCATTTCATCATAGTATCGCATCACAAAAACGGCGCGCTGCTTTTCTGGTAATGACGCAATTGCATCTTCGACAGCGGCACGCTCTTCATCAAGCATCATCGATTCATCCGGCGAAATATCCGAAGCGGCCGGGTCTTCGACCAAGTCGTCAATTGAACTTGCCCGCCGAACCGTTTGCGAGCGAATCATATTGATGGTTTCGTTGGTTGCAATTCGATACGCCCAAGTAAAAAACTCCGATGTTTCGTTAAAATTATCCAACGCATGATACATTTTGATAAATGCATTTTGCGCGGCGTCATCGGCATCGTCGTGCGAATTGAGCATTCTTCGACATACCCAATAAACCCGTTCTTGATACTTTCGGACAAGTTCATTGAAAGCCTTCTCGCGCTCGTTTCCTTTTGAAGTTTTGAAAACGGCGATAATCTCGCGGTCAGCCTTCATTCGAGAATTTTATCTTATGGCCATTCGGCATTCATTTGCTCCACTGCCCATTCGTTTTGAGTATGACTCAATCAATGGTATTTCGGTTTAATTGAAAATCACATTTTTTCTTCAAAATCACCTCGATTTCGTTAAAACCGGATGATTTTTCAATCGGATGATGTTCAGCACCGATTTTTTGTTTTTAATTAAGATTAAGTTATTAGAAATTTCTGATGCAGTTGCTCAATTTTTTTGACTGCTTTTAATTTTATACACTCTGCTCATTGCGGTTCGTGAAAGCCAATCATTGACATTGAACACCGTCATCCACTCTGGAATCGTTTGCGCAAATAGCATTGTTTGAAGACCGTACTCCTCAAATTCATTTGTTCGGTCGCGCCCTTCACACACCACCCAAATCTCTTCACCTGATAAGGTCAGTTTTGCCAAATTTTCAATAGAATCGACCCTTTCAATTTTAAGCCCTTCAGGTTTGTAGAACGAGGCATTAAGCCCCACATTGCCGTAAAATGTGGCTTGATAGCCATAAATCACCCGTTTTTCTTTCGGCAAATTTTGAAACTCATGATAAATGGCTTGATAAACGGGGGCGGTCTCGTTTGCAGGTCGAAAAGAACTGATAACAAGTAAAATCCCGTTAAGAGTTACAAAGGTGATTTTCAGCCCTTTTGTAAGAAAAGTCGTTTTTAGATTTTCCCATTTCTTATGGAGATTTTCGTTGCTTAGGAGTCCATCAACTCCCAAAGCAGCGATTATCGATAGGAGATGCACAACAGGAAAAAGAAATCTCATTTCTTTATGCCCTACAGCGGAGTGACCAATCACGAATGCAAGAAATGCCCAAACAGCGGGATGACGGAATGATTTCCACAGAGCCAAGGTAACAGCTCCTAAGAGTGCGATACTCAAGGGTGGCGCTGCTGTAGCGATAAACTCCGTCAGATACCACCAAATCGGTTGAACACCGAATTCAGCGGCTTTATGTTCAAGTATGTTGATTCGAAAATAATTCCACGCCACGGGTTCAAAGCCTCCATAAAACCAAACATCAGCCATTACCCCAATTCCGGTTGCAACGAAGAAACCAAATGCCATTAACGCCCATTTCATAAAAGAAAATCTTCCACAAATCAGCATCCAAAGCCCAAAACCAAGAATTCCAAATGCCATTTGATATCGAAAGAGAAACGCAAACCCAAAGAATAAACCGGCTGCAAAAAAGCTTTGGCTCTGCATTGGTTGATTCGATTCTTTTTTGTTCAAAAACGAGGAAATACCAAATGCAAAAAACGCAGCTGAAAAGCTTTCTCCTGAAAATCTTGAATGCAAATAGGGTAAGAACCATAGAATGAAGCTTCCCCATAAAAAGCTTGTGCGCGCTTCTTGATGACTTAGCCCTGAAATGCCGTTCTTAATCACCATTAATCCTGCCAATAAATTAACACCTGCAGCGAGCAAACGAAGAATGAAAGCAAGGGTAAAGGGCGAGTAGAGATTGAAGGAAATCATTGCTTTTCCGATGACGAAGGCAATGAGGGGCTGAAGCGCCGGTCTCATGTTATTTTCAAATTCCCACGCCAAATCGACTTCGGGCGTGAACCCGAGCTTATAGGAAGCGAATTCAAGGACTTGGAAATGCTCGTCTGCCTGATGATACCCGATGTTGAAAAAAGCGGCAAAGAAGTGAAATCCGAGAGAAAGGAAAAACCATTTGCGCCACACCTTTTTTTCTTCAATGCTTAGCCCAAGCGTGAAGAAATCGTGAAGTTGATGAATCATTTTCATGTTGATTTTCCCTAATCTTTATAAGTTTTTGGGGTGAAGCAACTGAGTTAATTTTTCGAGCGATTCGGCGAAATGGCTCCACGAATATTTTACCCGTTCATTTTTGATAGCCTCATGAAAGTTATGACTCGTACGATGTTCAAAGAATTCTTCCACGCCATCGACGATTGCTTTTGGTGACTCCGGCAGCACGACAACGCCTGTTTTTTTGTGAAGAACCACTTCAGAAAGTCCGCCGACGTCAGTCACGAGCGCAGGAAGCCCAAAGTGATAGGCAATTTGAACAATTCCTGATTGCGTTGCAGAGCGGTAGGGTAACACAGCAAGATCTGCAGCTGAGAAAAATTTAGCTACTTCACCGGTAGGGATGTAATCCGTAGCCAACAACAAATTCGGCGCAATGCCAAGTTGGGATATTTTTTCTTTGTAAAAGGCTTCATCGCCGTAGAATTCCCCGGCAATGATGAGTTTTACTTTAGGCCGTTTTGAGATGATTTCCGGCATTGCTTTAAGTAAAATATCCAAACCTTTGTAACGGCGAATGTAGCCGAAGAATAAGAGTACATCTTCATCGTCGTTTAGATTTAGAGAACGCCTCGCATCGGTTTTTGAAATGGGATTTCCAAAGATATGGTAAATCGGATGTGGTGATTTGACATAAGTCGCATTTGGGAGCGCGATTTTTAAGTCTCGTTCCACAAGGTCAGACATTGCGATATAACCATCCGTCAATCGGGTGGCGAGCCAAAGAAGCAGCGAATCGCCGAAGCGCTTTTCATGAGGCTTGAAATTATCTAGGATGAAAATCACCTTGGTATTTCGCCGGAGTTTTGCAATCAATGAAATCACAAAATATGCCGGTGCAAAAAAGGGGATCCAGTATTTAAAGAGTAGAATCTCAGGCGAGCCTTCATAGACTCGGAGTCCAACACTTAGCCACGAAAGTGGGTTAATTGAATCGAGTAAGATTTCTGCTTGTGGGCGTAACTCTTCTTCGGTGGGTGAAGCGAGTTCCTCTTGTGATTTCCCCGGGAAGAAAAGTTTCGGATACTGACGCGAAAAGGTTATGGCTTGAAGGCTATGCCCTCGCTTTTGAAGTTCTTCAAAGAGCAGGGCATTAAAATGTGCGATTCCCCCGCGAAGCGGATAAAATGTACTGATGTAGAAAATTTTCATTTACAGTTTTCCTGCTTTTCGCTGAATAACCCATTCATAATGAGTTTCCCTTTCTAACTCACTCGTTTAAATTTCTTGGTTTCAAGCTTCATCAGCTTTAGTACCCCTTCTTCAAAAATAGGAAGGGCTTGTGAAGAGTCGATTCTTGCAGCATGAGCGATATCTGCGCTAAAGCCAATGCTTGTAAGATATTTGCCGTGTTCAGAATCTTTCAGTGCCGAAAGCTCATTGCCTCTGTACTTTTCATAGAGAACGCGTGAGGCGCCGGCGGTATCGGTGAGCAAAAAATTAATTTGGCGTTTATCAGCAATGAGTTTATCGATTAGCAATCCGGCGCAAATGGTGTCTTCAAGCGCGAAGCGGTCATCCCTTCCGGCACAAACGATGACCAAATGACAATCGGCATATTCTGGTTTAAGGATAAATTCTTTGACGATTGAAATGTTATTAAACCCTGCAATAGCAAGTGCTCGCGCACCTTTCGCCGCAAGCAAGGCCTTCGTTCCGTTTGTGGTTGAAAAAACGAGTGACTTTCCCTTTACGCGTTCTTGAGTGAATTCGCCGGGGGAGTTCCCAAGGTCGAATCCGTCGATCATTTTTCCCAAACGCTCACCGCAAAGAAGCGGATGATCTTTAGAAAAATCATTGCCTAATCCGCCGGTGGCCACTTGTTGTGCATCGGCAACGGTAAGCACGGGTATGATTTCTTTTGCGCCATTTTGAAGTGCTGCTATCATACTGGAGCTGGCACGGAGCACATCAATGACGACGACGACGCGCTCCGAGAGATTTTGCTCTTCAAGCCCAAACGGTGTAAAATATACTTCGATCTTCATCTGTTTTTATCGGGGTATCCGTTCTTCATTTTGTAGTTTCGTTTGCCGCAGTTTTTTTGTAAAACGGTGGTTTATGAATTTCTGCTTCCGCCATTTGACCCCGAACTTTAATCATGATACGGTTTCCTAAGGTTGATTCTTCGGGAGTTACAAATCCGGTCCCAATTGGCACATCGAGCATTGGTGACAGCGTGCCACTTGCAACCGCGCCAATGGTTTCTCCCCTAAGATTGCAAATTTCATAGCCCTGCCGAGCGACCATTCGCGAAAGCATTTTGAACCCAACTAATTTTTTATTGGGCGTTTTTTTCGAAAGCACGGCCGCTTCTTTACCTAAAAATTCTCCTTTATCCGGTTTTGTTACCCACCCCAACCCGGCCTCGTAGGGCGTGGTTTGATGGTCGATTTCATGTCCATAGAGCGCAAAGCCCATTTCAAGACGCAAAGTATCTCGGGCACCCAATCCGATTGGCTTCAATCCAAAATCTTTTCCCTTTTCGAAAAGTACTTGCCAAACCTTTTCGGCATATTGGTTTTCAAAACACAATTCAAACCCAATCTCCCCGGTGTACCCGGTTCGGGCAAGTATCATTGGAACGCCGCAGACTTCGGTTTCTTTGAAATGGTAATAGCCAATGTCTTCAAGCGGCTCATTTGTGAGGAATTGGAGAAGGTCGGCCGAGCGCGGCCCTTGCAAGGCAAGAAGTGAGAGTTCTTCCGATTGATTGATTAACGCCACATCGGAAGGCTTATGCTTCATAAGCCAAGCAAAATCCTTTTCAATGTTGCTTGCATTGACAATAAGCAGATACTTTTCAGATGAAAACGAGTAGATAATTAAATCATCAACAACGCCGCCATCGCGCATGCCGGGCTCATTTTCGTAAAGCATGATGGAATATTGCGCTTTTCCGGAAGAAAGCTGATTGATATCGTTGGTGGTTACTTTTTGCAAAAAGTCTTTTGCGCCTTTACCCGTAACAAGAAATTCTCCCATATGAGAAACATCAAAAACACCGGCGGCCTGACGAACCGCTTTATGCTCAGAAAGAATTCCTTCATACTGAACCGGCATCTCAAATCCGCCAAATGAAATCAACTTTGCGCCGGCGGCCTGATGCAAATGATAAAAGGGTGTTCGTTTCACAAGAAAGAAATGGTTGGAACAGAAAAAGAATGAAATGAAATCGCTTTAGAATGAATTCGCGAGTTTTTTTCCGAAGAATTTCAAGATACAAAATTTTCTCCTGTGATAAACTCCACACGACTTGATTTTGAGAGCACCCTTCAAGACTTGATTCTGTTAGGTTTGTTCATTCAAACTTTTTCAGATGACACACTACGACCAAAACACGATGCCAAACCGATTCGATGCCGCCGAAAGATTCATTCTTTCTGCTCACCGTTACACCTACCGCTCGATGTGGGTTCAAGCGATTGAAGATTATGAATCTGCTTTGCGATTAATGCCTACCAATGCGCTGCTTTATCGCGATACAGCCATTGCATATATCAAAATCAATAATATTAAAGAAGCAGATGCCAAGTTTTCGCGTGGTTTTTTGCTCGCAGTTCGTCAGGCGAAGATTAGCGAAGCCCAATTGATCTTGGATGAATTCACGCGTCATTTTCCGCATTCTTCTTCGATTCAAAAATTTAGAAACGAACTTCAAAGACTCCAATCTCATGCGGTTGAAGCTGAAATTTGGAGATTAAAATGGGGCGAGGGCTTTTCAAAGCCGGAATAGCGAAGTTCAATCTATTGTTCGTTTCGTAATTTGTTCGTTTCTTAATGGTCAAGGCCGTTTTGTATCTTCACCTACTCCTGAATTTCACAAAACCAAAAAGTGACCGTTCATGCCAGTTAAACCAAAAGCAACGATAAAGAAACGTCCGGCTTCTTCATCAAAAAGTGATTTTATGAAGCGATTTGAAAAAACGCTTCGCACCGTGCCGGATTTCCCCAAACCGGGCATTCAATTCAAAGACATCACACCAATTCTCCAAAATCCAATCCTTTTTAAAGAGACCTTAGAGGTACTAGCAAAACCTTATAAGGATAAGCGTATCGATGCTGTTGTTTCCATTGAATCTCGCGGGTTTATCTTTGGTGCAGCGCTTGCCATAAAGCTTGGTGCCGGATTTGTTCCACTTCGAAAGCCCAATAAGCTTCCTTATGAAAAGTATCGTGAAGTTTATGCGCTTGAGTATGGAACTGATGCGTTAGAAATTCATATTGATGCCCTCAAAAAGAAGTCGAGAGTTGTTTTGCATGATGATGTCTTGGCAACCGGGGGAACCGCTGAAGCAGCCGTAAAGCTCATCCAAAGAGCGGGTGGAAAAATTGAAGGGCTTTGCTTTTTGATTGAGCTTGGCTTTTTGGGCGGAAGAGCGCGACTTTCACATTTGGGAATTGACGCCGATTTGATTCGCTCGCTCCACAAGATCCAATAATCAATGAAATCATATTTGCTTGTCGGGTTTGGCTCGTTTCTTGGGGGTATCTTTCGATATGGGTTGAGCAATTTTATTCTTACCCGTTTTCCTTCAGCATTTCCGTTTGGAACCCTTTCTGTTAATCTCCTCGGATGTTTTGCAATTGGATTTATTTTGGGAATTCTTTCAAAAGCTAATAACGGAAGGGAGTGGCAACTTTTTTTAGCGACCGGGGTTTGCGGCGGCTTTACCACTTTCTCTTCATTTTCAAATGAAACTTACGCTTTATTTCAGGATGGACTTTGGACCTCCGCTTTGTTATATGCAGCTATTAGTTTATTGATTGGGGTACTCGCAACAATTGCCGGCTATGCTTTGGCACGAATATTCACATCATAACTTATGGAAAACCTCTCGCTAATACTGATTTTATTGGGAATTGCAACGGTGCTTGCGGTTGCAGCCAATCGCATTTCTCTTCCTTTTCCGATTCTCTTGGTACTGGTTGGTGTAGGCATTGGTTTCATTCCGAATTTGCCGCACATCGAACTTAACCCCGATATTGTATTTCTTATTTTTCTCCCGCCAATTCTTTATTCGGCGGCGTGGTACACCTCTTGGCGCGATTTCAAGCAGAACTTAAGACCCATTTCACTTTTAGCTGTTGGATTAGTTTTAACCACGACCACCGCAGTGGCCACAGCGTTGCATTTTGTTTCTGGAATAGAGTGGAGCATTGGTTTTGTATTGGGCGCAATTGTTTCACCTCCCGACGCCGTAGCCGCAACGGCCATCACACAGCGGCTAAATGTGCCAAAACGCATCATTACAATCCTTGAAGGGGAGAGTTTGGTGAATGATTCTACCGGCCTTATCGCTTACCGCTTTGCTGTGACTGCTGTCGTAACAGGCTTTTTTTCATTTTGGAAGGCAACCGCACAATTTTTTTTGGTTGCGATTGGCGGAATCGCGATAGGACTTGCCGTCGCTTATGCTGTGGCGTATTTACACAAGGTGCTCCGAAATAACCCGACCATCGAAACCAGTTTAACATTATTAACCCCCTTTTCGCTTTATCTCTTAGCTGAAAGTTTGCATGTTTCGGGGGTGCTGGCTGTTGTTGCTGCAGGGCTTCATCTTACTTGGAAAGCACCACTTCTCTTTTCTTCTCGAACTCGTTTACAAGCGGTTGCCGCGTGGGATACTTTAATTTTTTTGCTTAATGGATTCATTTTTATTCTTATTGGGTTACAGCTACCCGATATCATGAAAACCATTTCCGGTCAGTATGCACTCCCTGAACTTTTTTTGTATGCATTTGCGGTTTGCTTCACCGTAATCATTATCCGGATTGCTTGGGTTTTTCCGGGGGCTTACTTGCCTAGATATTTTTCGAAGCGGATTCGTGAGCGTGAAACCACGTTCAATTGGAAATTTGTAACCGTTGTTGCTTGGACAGGTATGCGCGGTATTGTTACACTGGCTGCTGCTCTCGCTTTACCATTAAAAACCGCTTCAGGAAGCATTTTCCCTCATCGCGATTTAATCATCTTCCTTGCATTTTCAGTCATTCTTGCAACGCTTGTCATCCAAGGGTTTTCATTACCTTATTTGATTAAATCACTCAAAATTGACGCTGTTGATGAATCTGAATTGGAAGAAATGCATGCGCGCAGTAGTGCCGCAACTGAAGCCTTGATTCGCATTGAAGAGATGTATGATTCGGGGTTAATCACGCTTGATATGAAACAGCGACTTCGAATTCGATATGACCTTGCTTTGGCACGCCTTACCTCAAGCCCTGTAATCATTGATGGCGCTGCTCATGAAAGTTATGCAGAAACCGAAGAACGATTGATTGAGGAAGAACGAAATTTGATTATTCATTTGAGGAATCAAGGCATTATAGGGGATGAAGCGATGCGCCGAATTGAATATGAACTTGATTTGGAGAGTTCACGCTTGGAGCGAAGTCGGCAATTATGGGATTCAAAATCATATTAAATTTTTCTTAATCCCCTTTAATATTACTTTTTAAGTTTGAAATCACTAGTAAAGTTTGTTTATTTCGGTTGTTATAAATGCTCTTTATTTAATTTTCGCCATTTCCTAATCGGTTTTTAACGATACATTAAACAGCAAAAACTATGGAAGCTCAAAAGGTTGATATGTATTTGATGACCAATTCGAAGTACTTCGAAAGCCATCAATTGCCTGCGATTCGTCAAAGGCTTTTGGATCTCGATGATTCAAAGTGGGTCATGACACAAAGCCTTGAATTGAAAGACCCGACCATCATTCTGGTTGTTTCGATTCTTGCCGGCACACTCGGAATCGACCGGTTTCTTATCGGCGATGTCGGTCTAGGAATCGCGAAATTGCTCACTTGCGGCGGCTTAGGCATTTGGGCAATTGTCGATTTATTTTTGATTATGGGCGCAACCCGCGAGAAAAATATCGAGAACTTTAATCGTACATTGCTCTAAGGGGTAGCGGAGAAAAGAAATGCTGAAATCAACGCGTTCTTTTTACCTTTTTTTCTCCGCTTTTTTACTTTCAGGTTGGATTTGGCTCTTATTTCAATTCTCAACTTTTCCACACTTCCCATCTCATCCCGTTTGTATTTTTAAACATGTAACGGGCATTCCTTGTCCTTCTTGCGGCGTTACGCGTGCGTTGGAGGCATTTTACCAAGGCGATTATCATTCTGCTTTTCTGATTAATCCCCTTTTTTTACCCATCTTTTTCGCCCTTCTTTTTTTCCCTTGTTGGATTGTATTTGATTTTATTTCTAAACGCGTTTCTTTTATGAATGCGTATGACTCCTTTCAAAAGGTTTTCCAAAAACCAATCATTTGGATTCCTTTTTTTGGGTTACTCCTTGTAAACTGGATTTGGAATATTGCCAAAGGCAATTGAAGTTCAACCATTAGTTTTTTCATAAGATTTTAAGTCATATTTGTTGAAGATGTCATCGAAAAAGAAAACTTGGGAAGAAAAATTTCACACGCGAATTGAACCCGAAATCAAGCGGATTGATAAGGCTTTTGCTGATATCCCTGAAAACGGGTTAATGCTCATCGCAACGCCTAAGATCATCGAAGATTATGTTCGTCAAATTCCGAAGGGAACGGTCGTCTCAATCAAGCAAATGCGCCGTGATTTAGCCGCTGAATATGGCGCTGAATTCACATGCCCCGTAACTACCGGAATTTTTTTACGGATTGTTTCTGAGGTCAATTATGAGCGTTATCTCTCAACTCAAGATGCCTCTCAAGTCGCTCCATTTTGGCGAGCGATTGAAGCGAAATCTTCAATTTTGAAAAAATTGACATTCCCTGTTTCGTTTATTTCCGAATGCCAAACACACGAAGCTTCGGTTTCATAACACATGACCTCACCGAATTTTATTGCGAACTATCTTATTTTTCCTTGATAAGTTTTTGAATGATTTCTATGCGCACTTTTTTGATTTTGTTGCTTTTTTTCTCCCTTCTTTTTTCTAGTTGCCAAACAACGATTGTCCCAATTGAGCAACCTTTTTCGACTGAGCTGATAAAGCCTGTTCAGGTTGACTTGAGGGATTCCATAGGTCTTCACGAGCACTATGTTTTAAGGGCGAATTCAAACCGTCGAAATCAGTTGGTCTTGTTTTTGGGAGGAACTTCAAGTGTCCCAAAACACTATTCCTATCTGTGTGAATTTCTTGTCAATAAAGGATTTGATGTGATCAGTCTTTCTTATCTCAATAGTGTATCTACGCTGGCATTCAAGGATTTATCGGATTCACTCGCGTTTACACGCTTTCGGGAGGAAGTTACTTTTGGAACCCCAATTTCTCCGCTTGTTCAAGTTGATTCCCTTAGTTCAATTTATTCCCGTGTATCAAAACTTCTGAACTACCTTATAAAAACACACCCCGAAAGTAATTGGAGTATCTATTTGACTTCCTCCGGCGAAATTGATTGGTCTAAAATTGCCGTTTCAGGACATTCGCAAGGGGCAGGGCATGCCTGTTTTCTTGGAAAAAAATTTCATGTCCAAAGGGTGGTTATGTTTGCAGGCCCTAATGATTACAGTACTTACTTTAAGCGACCGGCCTCTTGGTTAAGAGCCCAAGGGCGAACCCCACTTTTTAAACAGTTCTCCATTATTCACCCACAAGATGAGTATGTCCCGTATGAATGGCAACTTGAAAATCTCAAAGGATTGGGAATCCTTCGTTCAAATGATTCATTGTTTCAGGCCGCGAATGAAAATTTGCAGCTGATTCGTCATCAAGTGATTTCTGTTGGCTTTAATCTCGGTTCGCCTCATGCGGTTCCTGTCGGAAGTCATCCGTCTATGCCGGCAATTTGGTCTTATGTGTTTTTTTCACATCAAAACCCATAAGGGGTGATTTTGTTAATCACTTTTCAGAATCACGCGCCACGAATCCGATTCCTTCCACTCGGGTTGCTCTTTTTTTGAAAAGATGAAATCACCCAAGGCAAGGTAGTCCATCTCCGTTCGCATAAAGCAGCGGTAAGCATCTTCGGCTGTGCATACAATCGGCTCGCCGCGAACATTAAAACTTGTATTGACAATGACACCAAACCCTGTTCGTGCCTTAAATTCTGAAATCAAGCGATGATAGCGCGGGTTGGTTTCGGGGTGAACGGTTTGAATTCGAGCAGAGAAATCGATGTGCGTGATTGCCGGAAGTGCAGAGCGAAGTGTGTAAAGCTTCTCTTTCATTGGCAAGGCGTGGTAATTGCTCGGCAGTGGATGTCGATACTTTGTATTCACATTCTGAACCAAAAGCATATAAGGTGAGCCTTCCTGAAGTGGGTTTTCAAAATACTCGCCTTCATCTTCAATCAATACTGATGGCGCAAACGGGCGAAACGACTCGCGATATTTGATTTTCAAGTTCAATTTTTTTTGCATCTCGGGGTTTCGTGCATCACCCAAAATACTTCTCGCCCCAAGTGCCCGTGGGCCAAATTCCATTCGTCCTTGCACCCACCCAATCACATTGCCTTCATCCAAAAGCCCAGCCACTTCTTTGCACAGCGTTTTTTCATCATGCCGAGTGGCTTGCGCTTTATATTTTATCATCACACGCTCGACGCTCTCGTTTGTGATGCTATTCCCCAAAAACGCGCCTTTCATTGCATCGTTTTGAACTACGGTAATTTTCCGCTCCGACCCGAAATACACATACTCCGCCCCAAGCGCCGCACCGAGCGCCCCGCCGGCGTCTCCTGCGGCTGGCTGAATAAATAACTGCTTAAAAATCCCTTCATTCTGAAGTTTTCCATTTGCCACACAGTTGAGTGCCACACCGCCGGCAAGACATACAGCATCGGCATTCGTAAGGCGCTTGGCTTCGCGAGCCATTGCCATAACAGCATCTTCGGTCACGCGTTGAACCGCAAGTGCTAAGTTGCAATAGGGTTCTGTGAGTTCCGATTCCCCTTCGCGTCGTTTCAACCCAAAAAGCGATTCCCATTTTTTATCGCGCGTCATTCGAAGCCCCGTAGCATAGCCGAAATATGCTTGATTGAGCCAGAGGCTTCCATCCGGAAGTATTTTGATGAGATGCTCTTTTATCTTTTTTTCAAACGCTGCAACCTCCGCCGATTCCGGATTCCCGTACGGCGCAAGCCCCATCATTTTGTATTCTCCCGAATTGACGCGAAAGCCGAGGTAGTATGTAAACGCAGAGTAAAAAAGCCCGAGTGAATGCGGGAAATGCAATTCCTTTAGGGTCGTGATTTTATTTCCTTCACCAAGCGAAATCGAGGCGGTGGCCCATTCCCCAACCCCATCGAGCGTGAGAATCGCGGCGCGTTCAAAACGGGATGGATAAAATGCGCTTGCTGCATGCGAAAGATGATGTTCCGAAAAGAGCAGCGGCGCAAGCGATGCCGGATTCCCCATTTCCTCCCCAAGCGATTTCAATTCTTTTTTTAGCGTGCTTTTCAGGAAGAGTTTTTCTTTAAGCCAAACAGGCATTGAGGCGATGAATGATGTTAGCCCTTGCGGTGCAAAGGCGTAATAGGTTTCAAGCAGGCGTTCGAATTTCAGGAGGGGTTTATCGTAAAAGACGATAGCATCGATAGAGCCAAGGGTTTCCCCATTTTCTTCCAAGCAAAAGCGAATGGCATTTTTCGGAAAGGCGGGGTCGTGTTTTTTTCGCGTAAAGCGTTCTTCTTGCACGGCGGAACAGATTTCCCCATTACGGGTAAAGACCGCGGCGGAATCGTGGTAGTAAGCTGAAATACCAAGAATTTTCATTTCACTTCAATTTGGGGAAATATAGAAATCCTTTCGCTTTTGCGCCTTTATCTTTTCATAGAAGTTTTTTATGATTTTTGAATCAATCTCAAGTTAATGATTCAAAATGCGCGATTTAGATTTCAAACTGTAAGTTCAGTGCGTTTGAATTCGCGCGGTTTTTCTTGGTTCAGCTTCCTTTTATGAAAAAGGTCTTGCATAAATTCAATGCAGGCATCGCCATCGAGATTCATTGGGTCGAAGGTCGTTTCGTGGCTGTATCGAAGATATTCGGGAAGAAATTCATTTGAAGTTGGAAAAAAAACAAGCGACATTTCCCAACCGCTGAAGGCGCGTTTATGTACTTTTGAGAAGTCAATAAGATTGACATTTTTATGGCGGAGATCAAGCAAGATGCGTTGAAAAAGCTTATTGACAGGGTGAAGCCCACCTTCAAGAATTTGTAAGAATTTTCCTTCGCAATACAGCAAACCTCCCGTGAGAGCATTCGCACGGTTTTTCACACTTGCCTTGGCGGCGATTTCGCGCACATCCTGCACGGTAAGTCCTTCGGCGGCTTCACTGTAATAGACCAATCTGTAGAGTTGCATAAATCATTCGGTTTAGATTGATGTGATAACATATGATTTCAACTAAATCGTTGCAATTAATCACATTATTTAATGACACTGAACGATAATCATTTTTCTCGTTCAAATCCCATATTTCCAAAACCCCAACCTAAATTGATATAAAATATTCCACCATTGAGGGCTGATTCGCGACTCATCATAATACTATATCCCACCTGAATTCTTCCAATTGATCGAATCTCTTCACCCATATTAAAATCGAAAATTAATCCACCTCCTATAATCGGAGAATTAAAAGAAAATTCTGGTTTAGGCTCTTCATTCTGCATTTTGGTGTTCTCAACTATACGCATACCCCCATTAATAAATCCAATTAGATGAAAATTTCCTTCGTTTTGAATTAAATAACCCAAAGCACCTGTAATGTCATTTATCGAAGTATTTTGACCTTTTTCCCATATTTGATTTAAAAATCCAGTATTCTCCTTCGTTTTGATTGCACCAAAAAAATTCCAATTTAACCCGAACAATAGAGAATTTTTATAATATTCTATACCCATACCAATTGTGGCTGCGTCATTAGTAAATTGTTTTCCAAATTCACCTGTAATTCTTCCATAACCCAAAGAAAACATAAATTTTAATCCGCTTTCAATAGGTTTTACTACAAATCTTATATCTTTAATTGCTGGGTTAAAGGGTGAGTTTGGATAATTAAATAAGTATGTATTACATAAAGAATTTAATGAATCTTGGTAAGCAATTTTATCTACAATTACTCCTTGATTATCATCTGCAAAATAATAATTTACTATTAACAGAAAATCCTTCTCAAATCCATCAAGATTGAGTGCTTTAATGTTCTCGTCAATAGTATTCTTTCGTTTTATATGAGTGTTAATTATCCTTTTCCAAAAGTCGTCTTTATTTGGATATATATCATATATACTTTGCTCACTTTTATCTGAATTGTAATGTTTCTTATACTCTGAAATAATCTGTAAATATTCTCCAAAAAGTAAGTTTATTGAGATTTTCTCGAACAGATAAAAGGGAATAATAGATTTATTTTTATATTTTTCAATTAAATAATCTCTTGTTTCTTTGGCCTTATCATAGTTTCCTGCTTCGATTTGTTCAATAACAACCCTTCTTCCCTTTGAAATAAATGAAATATCAGCTTCCTCCGCTTTATTGATTTCCCTTTCAATTTCACGATTTCGTAAAGAATCAATGTTTTGTGCAAGTGTTGTCTTACTTGTAAAGTATTCCATTCCAAATACAAGAATCAGAATGAACGATACATGAAATTCTTTTGGTAAAGCCGTTACGTTTATTTTTGAGTTTTTTGATTGATGCGTAGGCATAAGAAGGGCGGTTTGGTTTTTGAATAGGTAAAATTATTGCTTTTTTGTAAAAATAAAAAGGGAGCCCTTTCAAGCTCCCTTTCATCATTCTAAAAACAAATGGTTTATTTCACCAAAAGCATCTTCATTGTTTGGTTGAAACTGCCTGCTTGTATTCTGTAAAAGTACACCCCTGTAGAAAGTTGCGATGCATTGAAAGGCACTTCGTAACGGCCGGCGTCTTGGCGGCTGTTCACAAGTGTTGCGACTTTTCTTCCCAAAACATCAAAGACTTCCAATTGAACCGAAGCTGCGCTTGGCAATTGATATGCAATGCGGGTGCTTGGGTTAAACGGATTCGGATAGTTTTGCGAAAGCGCAAATTCTCTTGGCACAGCGACTTCTCGCGGCGAAGAAAGTGAGGTTTCATCCTTAAAGGCATAGACAGTTGTTGTTCCGCTGATTTCATTAGCAACAATCACAAGCGGATAGCCATAAGGGCTTTGTGCTTGCGGTACAAACAAGATGCCTTCCGGTCCTAAATCTCCTGAGAAGGAAGTTAACACAGCACGGTTTGTTGTTGGCCCAGAAACTACTGCAGCTCCACCGGGAGAAACACTGAGATTACGGTTATTCAAATATTGCACAAAACCGGGTGCGTTTGGATTGGTCACATTATAGACCATTACTCCGCCCATTCGCTCAAGCCCGATAAAGGCATAGACGCTATCGCCAATGGTTGCAAGTGTGACTGATTCAGGTTCCGGACCTTTGTCGTCGCTACGGTTATCTAATGCATTGCTTGTATTACTGGCATTAAAGTTACGTGGATAGAGTGACGCGGTAATTTGTTCAAACTGATCTCCGCTGTCATAAACTCGAGTGAGCGAATTGGCATTAACGCGGAAGATGCTGAATGAGCGTGCGCCAAAGGAATAAATCGCTCGAAATTGACCTGATGAATTGGTATCGGCTAAAGCGGTTGTAATTGTTAAACGGCCTAAAACAGCATTGGAACGAACGGTTGCCGCATTGGCTGCACCTCCGAAAACAGTGGTGTCGAGTGTGCGTGAAGAACCAAGTCTTGATTCTTCGGAAAACCCTGTATAGTCGCGTGCGTCGCCTTCATTGGCTGTAATGACATAAGTTTCGCCGGCAACACGATAGGAAGCAATACCATCCGGTTGATAGATTCCAAATAGCGGTTGAGGAAGAATACGGATAGCAGCGACATTGGCGCTATCACGATCGCTCGCATCAAGTCCGGCACCTTGAACATTATGATTTTTTACACCGAGCGGGCGGATGGAAATCACTTGCGCGGTGCTGATACGAACTAATACCATTGCGTTATTTTCTTGGCAAGAGACAAACGCGGTATCGCCTTGAACGGAAATGTACTCCGGCTCTAAATCTTGCGCTACGGTTGCTCGAGGACCAAAAATACGCACGCCGGTGTTGGTGGTATCGGTGAGTTCAGCGCGGCGACTTCCACCAAAGTTGAAATCAGTAAAACGCACGTGAGACACTGTGCTTGCAGGAACATTGCTTCGGTTAAGCAGAACAATTGTCACAGAACCCTCAGGATCAATATTTCCGGCGTTGTAGTTGTTCGGTTCTCCTTCGTTTGCCGTGAGAACATAAGCCCCATCGTTTGAAAATGTGACCATATCGGGCAGTGCTCCGGTTTTGAACGACGCGGCAAACACCGGATTTTGGCCGGAAGCAAGCGTATAGAAATCGACCCGGCCGCTGTCGGTTTTGGCGGTAGCATCAATTGCGATTGCAAGGAGGTTCCCGTTTACGGCAACGCTATTTGGCGCTCCGTTGGTGATGGCAATTTTCGTTACAAAAGTCGGCGCACCCGCAGAAACCGGAAGTTGAAGCACATCGACGCTTGGGTCAGTGCCATTGGTACCATAAGGATTGACGACAAAGATGTGGCGATTGATAGGATCATAAGCGGGAATTTCTGATGATCGAGGGTCAGCATCTCGATAAACCCCAGTGCCAAAAGAACCAATGTAGGTCAACGCTTTTCGACTTTGCGCTTTGGCGATTGTTCCCGAACAGATTGCTGTTACAAGAAACAATGCTACAAATACATTTTGTAATCTCTGTTTCATAGATTATTGAATTTTTGAATTAAAGAGGTACTACTTAAAAAGTTTGAAGGTAATTGGCTCAATGTTAAGCGAGTCTTAACGATTGATTAACAAATATTTACCTTACCAAGTCACCTTTTTGATGCTGAAGTTCAAAGGAACAACGATTGATGAAGCAACGGGTTTGCCGCCTTGTTCTGCGGGACTAAACTTTGCTTCTTCGGTGAGTACACGAACAGCTTCTTCGTTCAAGAGCGGATGTGCTGTTTTCAGAAGGGTGACAGAGCTAATCATACCTTTAGAATCCAAATTTAATTTGACCACCACTTTCCCTTGGATTTTGAAGTTGATGGCCGTTTCAGGATAATTGATTTTTGCCATTACGGCTTCGATTCCGCCAATAATCTCTGCTTCTTTTTCAACGGTTTCAGAAATAGAATTTTCCAATGCTTCAGCCTCAGCCTCAATGCGCTTCAATTCTTGGACTTTGGCAGCGGCCACCTCTAAAGGCTCTGAATTTTCAACTGGTTTCTTTTCTTTTTCTGAAGCCACCGATGACGATTCTTTCTTCGATTGAGCCGTGCTCGCAAGTTTAACCTCAGATTGTACCGGTTTCTTTTGTGCGGCGGGTTTTGAGGTTTCTTTTGACTTGGCTTGTGTCAGTTCGGCTAACATTACCGTTTCGGATTTATCACCTAAAGCAAGATCTAGTCTCAGTGTTTGTGCAGCGTTGAGTGAAATTTTTTTTGGGATAAAATTGCTCATCCCTCTTTTGAGGGCCTTCAATGTATAATTTCCTAAAGGAATCGATAAAAAAACAAAATACCCTTGCGAATTGGTAATAGAGGCATAATTATGTTCTTCATTGGAGATAAAAATCGTAGCCGCAGGCACGGGCGATTCTGATTCATCGACCAATTGTCCCAATATTCTCCCTTTTCCCTCCTGAGCTTTAGTAACTTCAAACCCTAAAAACAATAAGAATAAAATTAAATTTTTCATAATTCGGGCGTAATTATTTGATAATAATAACCATCTAAACCTTGTAATTTTATTTGTTCAAAAGTACAATTTTCAGATTACCCCAATGTTAAGCCGCCGTAAAGCCTAACCGAATTATCTTATTTTTTACACTTATTTTTCCGTTATTATTAAATTTTATTTCTGTTAATTATTTTTTTTGAAATAGGAGTTTATTTTTTATCAATTTTTATTGATAACGGAATTTATAAAATTAAAAAGGGGCTTAAAGCCCCCTTTTTTATTATTTGACAAGAGAATTAATAATTCTTTTTGACATCCAGCCGATTTCTCAATCGATCTAAAATACCGGCAAGACCAAGATTGGGTGTAATTGGCGGAGGCGTTTTAGAAATAAATATTTCCTCTTCAATTCGGCGTGGATTTGTTTTAGGAGCCTTACGGTAAAAATTATGGGTCAAAACAGATTGAAAAACAATCTGCTGTAAAACATCATTTGAAACTGGTTTCAACACATAGCGGAAGATATTTCCTTCATTGATAAGCCGCCCAGCAAGCTGCGTATCACGAGCGTGGGTGTACATTACCAAAGAGGTATCGGGGTAAAGCGTGCGAAGCATTGTTAAGAATTCAACTTCATCAATATGATTGTCTTGAAGCGATTCAAAAAGCACGACGGATACATTCCAAACCGGAAGTTTTGTAAACACTTCGCTCACGGTTGAGGCCGTTATAACTTCATATTGAGAGGCAAACAATGCCCGAAGTGTTTCCAATTGGGAGGCATCGTGACTAACCACCAAGATGTTTTGCCGTTCAGTAATTTCGCCTTGAAGCGGGATTAATGCTCCCGGGGAGGCAATTCGATCATAAATTTCTGTTGCCAGTTTCACGGTTTCAAGCAACCGCGCTGCATTCCAAGGTTTATTGATATATCGGAAAATTTCGCTTTCGTTAATTGAGCTTACAACCGCATCAAGGTCGGCAAAGCCGGTAAGCAAAATTCGCATTGTGGCTGGGCTGATTTCCCGAGCTTTTGCAAGCACTTCGTTCCCGAGCAATTTCGGCATCCGTTGGTCACTGACAATCACCTTAATTTCGGTTGATTTCAATCGTCTAAAGAGTTCATCAGGTTCGGTTGTTGGGTAAACCGTGTAATCATCTTCGAAAAGGCGTTCTAAAGAACTTAAAATCATCGGCTCATCATCGATGAGAATAATATTGGCTGATGCTGGCATACTGATAGAAATAGGATAGTGCGAGTGCTTTTTGGTGCGATGAACTGATGCAAGATAAGAAAATTCAGCTGAACTCTTTCAAAAAAAATATAATAATTTTAAGTTTTTTTAATAATAAGCTTAATTTATTTAGGGTGAACCGCAAAATACTTAAAAATAAGCGTTATCACGGCTGACGACCAATATAGGTTCGAAATGTGAGGTTGACACGCGGTGTTTTAACCTTTGCCGATTTCGGCAGCTCATGCAACCAAGCCCTTTGGGTCTCGCCGCGCATTAGAAGCAAACTCCCGTGTTCAAGCGTGATTTCTATCTGTTCTTTGGTTCGCTTATGCTTAAACCTGAATTTACGTTCTGCACCAAGCGAAACCGATGCAATAGCCCCTTTTGGCAGAAGTGTTGCTTCGTTATCGCTGTGCCAAGTCACTCCTTCATCACCTGAATGATAAAGGTTTAAGAGGCACGAATTAAACGTTGCACCGGAAATAGATTCGCAAAATGACTTTATTTCTGCAACTCTTGGCTGCCAAGGCAATGCTTTTTTTTCTGTGTGAGAATATGCGTAAGTGAAATCGCCATCTGCCATCCACGCGACTTTTCGTTTGGTGGTTATTAATCTTCCCATCATCTTTACCACGTCGTGTTCCCACGCAACGCTAAGAAGCAATTCGTTATATAGCGCTGTGGCTTTTAACTCATCGAATACTTTTCCAAAGTAAATCGTCTCTCCATCATAGGGAAGAATTTGAATTGACGAGAGCAAAGGGAATAGCGATACCATTAATATGAATCCTTGGGTATAAACTCGACGAGGTTTAACACAGATAAGTTTAGACTACCCCGTTCAAACCGAAACGGTGAGTGTTTCACCGGGCAAGTTCAATTGGGTTAACGCCGTTTCGACTTCCGCCAGCGCAATTTCAAAGGCCTGATGTGCCTCTGGTTTTTCCAGAGTCATTTTCGGAGAGATGATTTTGTAATAGCGAATGCCTTCCAAAAGATTATCTCGAAAAGTCTTAAAGTAAGTACTTTGTTTTGCAGAGACCAATCGCTCGCTTGCTTCAACTTCCGACTTCAAGTAATTCAAATAAAGATGCAATTCATTGATAAACAGATGCGGCCGAGTAATATCATTTAGCAAATTGGTTCTACCATAAATATGGCCCACCATTTCTTCAAGTGTTGAAACTTTGGAAAAAAAGGCAAGATTCGGGCCGGGGCAAAGCGTCACTGAAACAAGGTTATGCGGCTCAGGAACTTGATTTTTCAGGAAGAACGAAGTTGAAAGTCCTTGGCACAAACATTCCTTTTCAGTAATATTTTCAACACGCTCCGCCACCTCGGCTTCAGAGAGATTTTCTGTGACTTGCACCTCTTTTAATTTAAGGAATTGATACTCTCGCGAAGCCGTGCAAATTGGCCGCTCGGTGAATTCGGTATTGAATGTGAGGTTTTTATTAAAGCATGCGCTTCCGGGTCTTTCTTTATCGATTTTCTCCAAGCGATCTTTGTTTCCGCTGCTTCTTCGGAAATTATAGAATTTCACTCCGAGCGGCGAGGCGTTGCTGAGATAAAAATCCTCGGGCGAAGCGTTCGAGAGTTCTTGCAATGTGGATTCATCAACATTCGTTGCCTCGGGCACCAATAAAAACGGGCTTCCCCAGCCGGTGCTTTCTACACCATAATAACTCAGCAAAAATTGATCTTCTTCATAAGTTCCGATTCCGCCTTGAACGGTCACGCGGATTTCGGGTGGCACAGAAAATGAATGAATACCCTTTTGTGCATGTGCTTTCGAGACTATTTCAAAAAGCTCTTTGCGCAATTCTTCGCGTTTATTTTTGAATTCTTCAAGAATCGGACCAAGCAAAAAGCCATCGGTTGCAAAAGCATGTCCGCCGCAATTAAGTCCCGATTCAATTCTGAACTCTGAAATCCACAATCCTTTTTTAGCGAGGAATTTTCCTTGAATCATCGCCGAGCGAAAATCACTTACTTTTAATATGATTGATTTTTTCGCCAATCCGGTTTCATCTGGAAAAAATTCGGGAAGTGATTCGGCGTAGCTGTAAAGTCTTGGATTCATTCCGGCAGAAAAAACAACGGCTGAGCGCAAAGTGCTTTTCACAAAGCCGCGTAATGCGCAAGAGGCATCTGAAAATTCGGGCGGAAGTATCTCGCCATTTGGGGTGTAATTATTCTTATCAATTTTCGTCATGATATTGACTTCGATCTTCCCCGGTTTAATGGCTGCTTTTAATTCGTTTTCGATGGAAGTTTTCTCTGAGCCTTCGGGTAAGTAAAGGAATTGATTATAGCGTGCTTTGAGTGGCGATTGTTCAGGGAGCAATTCGAAGTATTTGGCCGTGTCGGTTCCGGCAAACAAAGGCGCTGCCTTCATTTGGTCTACTTGTGCTTTTAGCATTCGGTCAAGCAAATCAAGGTAATCTTGAATGCGGCGCGCTCGGAAATCGGGTTCTTTCTTAGAGATTGGAACAACGGGCGAGCCTTCAACGCCGTGGTAAAATTTTCGCACTTCTTCAATCAGATTATCCTCAACGATTGAGACCACAGAGGTAATCCCAAACCGCCCGACTTTGAGTGGAGAATCGATTGTAAATGCCAATCCCATAACAGGGATATGAAAGGTATGGTATGCGTTCATAGTCACCTCGCTCATTTTAATTCAAACTTTTAAAATGTACGGAAATTTTCCTCGAAATACACCGAATTTACTCCCCTGTATTTAGGATGGAAGCTTCTCGGGCGATCATTGCTGCTTTGCGAGTTTTTCCCCAATGATACTCACCAAAAATTCCGGTAGATTGAATTACGCGGTGACACGGAATGAAATAGGCAATAGGGTTGTCTCCAACAGCTGTCCCGATGGCTCTTGCCGCTTTTTTATCTCCAATTTGTTCCGCGATTTTGCCATACGAAGTTAACGACCCAAAGGGAACTGAAAGCAGCAGTTCCCAAACCTTTAATTGGAATGGGGTTCCTTTGAGATGCAAGTCGAGCTTTGGCAGACTTGTGGCTTGTATTTTGTTTGATCGGGTAAAGAGAAACATTTTAGAAACGCTTCCTTTTCCTTGAGAGGGGAAGAAATCAGTGTTGCATTTGGAAATTCGTTGGATATCAATTCAAGAAATTCTTTGTGCTGGTTTACAAAAGACGCTCGGCATAAACCGCGGTCGGTTGCAGCAAGCCCTACAAGACCAAAAGGCGTTTGAGCAATTTCATAATGAATACAAAGCCCTTTGCCGCCGCTTCGAAATTCCGCCGGGGTCATTGCAGTGATGTTCACAAATAAATCGTGAAGGCGAGCCGTTCCTGAAAGTCCGGCATTGAAAGAAACATCAAAGAGCGAGGTGGATTCGGTTTGAAGTATCGCTTTTGCGCGTCTGTAAGAGAGATACTGTTGAAACTTTTTTGGGCTCACACCCGCCCACGCTTGAAACAACCGTTGGAAATGAAATGGGCTTAAGCCAAGATGCGCCGCGGTTTCGTCAAGCGAAGGCTTTCGGTGCGCTTCCTCAACGAGGAAATGAATGGCCTTTTCAATTTGAAGAAAATGATGATTCTCTTTCATTTTTTTTTCTCAAGATGCAAACGGGTTTCATTTTATAAAACCCGATTCTTGCGAATTGCCGTTTTGAACCGTGAGAATCTTTAGTAGCTCAATTTGTAGGCTCGCATTTTTTCCCATTCCTCTGAAGTGAGAATTGGGCTTAGGGTATCACTTTTTTCAGACGAAAGACTGAGGATATGTTTTGCTCTTTCTTCCAATTCGGGGTGAGTGCTAAACCAAGATAAGGCTTGCAAAGACGCCTCGTCTTCATCTTTAAGTTTATAAAGAAACTCGGCCAAGCCTTGTGGGTTAATTCCGGCATTTTCCAAAAAGGTTACTGCCGTTTCATCGGCTTCTGTTTCCAATTCACGGTCATACGCCGATGAGGAAAGGGTTTTGGCGATTGCACCCAATTGTTCGGTTGCAGAATTGTTGCCGCTTGCAGCGGAGAGTAAAAAGGCTAATCCTAATTCTTTCATCAATTTTTTCATCACATGCCGCTTGGCGATATGTGCCATTTCATGCGCTAAAACACCGGCGAGTTCCGCTTCTGATTGAACTTCTTTCAGTAAACGACTATTGACCACAATAAACCCGCCCGGCAGTGCAAAGGCATTGATTTTTGAAGAGCGCACAACAATGACTTGAATTTTTACTGTATCGAGTCCATTTTTTTCGGTTAAGCGAGATATCAACTTCATCACCGGCTTTGTTACAACCGGCTCGGTAATTACTTCCTCGGTATTTCGAATGGATTTGCGAATCAATTCTCCTAAGTGGGTTTCAGAAGATTCGTTGACTTCTTTGACTTTCAGAAATGCGCGCCAATCGAGAAATGCAAGCGCTTTCCACATCCCAAAAAAAAGAATGAGAAAAATGGCAATGTCTCTAATCAACCGATTCATTTTTTGAGTGAAGATTCTGGTTATGAATTATTGTTTTGGGTGGAAAATTGAAATTCACTTGTTTCTGGTTTGCACAGTAGATTTGTCAAGTTCCCATAAAGCCACCACTCGACATGAATTCCTTTTCGGGTTTGAACGGCAGTATAAATAGTGGCGATGAATTCTATGAAATTGAAAAAGAGAACGGTTAGGATGTAAGCCACATATTCGTTTGAAAGCAAGGTTTCAGTAAATAAAATATCCATACTCCACCAAAAACCGACACTATTCATTACCACAAACGAAACCTGTGAGAGAAGGGCCTGTGTGCAATGCCAGCGCACAAAGTAAGTTGATTTGCGATTGGCCCAATAAAATGCAGCTGTCGCCAAAAGATTGATAATGGGTAATGGAAGACCGGCGATGACCGCCACAACGGACATCAAATAACTTGAAGATGCTTTTTCTGACTCCGCAATGCTTGGGCGTAACATGTGTTGCAATTAAATTTAAAGGACTTCCTTGCCAAAGTGTTATTTATTCAATAGTGGCGAAAGATCTTGACTTTTCGAAGCATTTTCTAATTCAGACTTTTTGGCTCGTTGCAAAATATTCCAAACCATTTTTGCGAAGAGCAACAGTGCACCAAAATCATCTGCAAATCCGAATGGCCCAAAAAAGGCTTCAGGGAAGAGGTCAATGGGAGAAATTGCATACAATACCAACACAAAAAAAGTTGCTTTTTCCCACCCGGTGGCGAATTTCCAAATCTTTTTGAACATGCGTTATACCATTTGGTTTATTGAATTTAAGTAAATCATCTCTACGAAGAATATAAAAGTATGTTAAGGCTCTTTGACCATAGGGGAATCCTCAACATTCTCAAAGGAGGTTTCGTTGCTGCTTAGCAGCACGCCGCTTTCGGGCGTAGGCAATTGATGCGCCAAATAGATGCACGCAAGTGTTGCAGAGACGGCGATGAGCCCTACCAGCCAATACAGTGTCACCTGCCCGGCTGAATTTTTCCCGATAATCAACCCGGCACCAAATGAGCCGATTCCCGCTGCCAATTGCTGCGCCGAGGAATTAAAGCTCATAAAACTGCCGCGATACTTGGGTTCGATAACCGTTGTCACCATTGCCGTTGCGGGAACAAACCGCCCGTTCATTGTCACCATAAAAAGCGTTGTGACAATCAGCGCAGCTGCCAGTGGGATTGGTGGAACAGAAGTAATTCCAATCAGCGGCCCAATCGAGAGAATGGCCATTACAGTAAAGACTTTTCGCTTGCCGAATTTATCTGCCAAAACACCCACAATGCGTGAAGAAAATATTGTCGCCGCGCCGCCAAAAAAGTAAATCAAAGGGAGATCAGCTTCGGTAAGGCCAACATTTGCAACAAAATACGGGCTGATATAAGGAATAACGGTGAAGCCCGCAATCATCAGCATAATCATCATCACCAAGGCTTGTTGATGGGTTTTGACTTGGATCATTTCTCGTACGCCTTGAATTTGATGACGCAAATTGAATTCTTTTGGAAGACTCGCTAAATGACGGTCAACCTTAGGCAGCGAGCGATAAGCCAAGCCCCAGACAATCACCGAAAGCAATGTGAGCGTAAGAAAAACCATTTGCCACCCGAAGTGATTGGCTAAATAAAGTCCTGCAGGCACACCGGCAATTGAAGCGACTGCAAATGACGACATCAAGGTGCCCATTGCCGCGCCGCGCCGATTTTCAGGAATGCAATCGGCGATTATCGAAAGTGCCTGTGCACCCATTACGCCGCCGAAAAAGCCGGCTACAACTCGCGCCATCGCGAGCAAATAGGCTGTCGGAGCCAAGCCGCATAAAAGTGTTCCAATTGAAAACCCTGCGTATAAAAAAAGAAGTGCCTTGCGCCGTTCGAAACGGTCAATAAAAAAAGAGGCAATAAATCCGGAGATGCCTGCGCTAAAAGTGTATGAGGCAACAATCAACCCGAAGCCTGAAGCAGAAATGTCAAAAACCCTCATTAACTGTGGGCCTAAGGGCATCATAATCACAAAATCCAACACATTGGTAAATTGGATTGCAGATAGGGTTAAAAGCAGGAGCCATTCACTTCGCGGTGCTTTTTGAGACGGTGTGATTTTTATCGATCCCGAATCCTGCTCGGGTAAACTATCTTTCATAGGTGATCCAAATTTTTTATTTCGCTAAGTTAAGCCTTTCATTTCGGCTTTTTGACGGCTCAATGTTAATTCTCACCGTCTTCTTTGATGTGAATCGAAATAAGTTGAGCTTCTCTTACAGACTATTGTTCAATTTTTCTTCATGAGCATTTCAATCAATTCCAAAAACCGTGCTGCGATTCTCATATTTTTTAAGGAACCGATTGCGGGTAAAGTGAAAACGCGCTTGCAGCCGCAGCTTTCAGCAGAGCAGTCCGCGGAACTGGCCCATCTATTTTTGAAAGAAACCTTACTTGAAACAAAGAACGCTTTACTTACCCTTGAACGATTGGGAATCACCACAGATGTCTTAGTTTTTGGAGATTCTACTCCCAATACGGATTTCCATTTTTCACTTCTTGATTTTCTTTATCCGTTCCGCACGCTCTTACTTCAACAAGTTAAAGGCGGGTTAGGAGAGCGAATGTCTCATGCGTTTCATCATGCATTTGAATTGGGTTATCGCGAGGCGGCCATCTTCGGGACAGATTCACCCGATTTACCACTTCAGACTCGCGTTCAATCGATCCTTTCACTTCGAAAGGGAGAGGCAGAAATCGCAATCGGGCCAACAGAAGATGGCGGGTATTACACCTTAGCAATGAACCGATTTCACCCTTCTCTCTTTGAAGGCATTACTTATAGCAGCCATTCAACTTTTGAGGAAACCCTTGCAAAAGCTCAAAGCTTAAAGACAACGTTGACACTCTTGCCGATGTGGTATGATATCGATGCATTTGAAGACCTTTTGCGTTTGAAAATCAATGTTTTTTCAGCCAATGCTAAAAGCGAAAACTTACGCTTGATTCGGGAGTGGTTTCTTAAACGCAGTGATGATTTGTAAGTGAATCTTCTGTCGGCTTACTTTTCTTTGATTGAATCGGAGGTTGAAACTTCTCTTTTTTTTAGAACGGTATTTAGAATTAAAAATGCACCCAGCATTCCAATCGCACATCCAATAAGAATACTTCCCCACATTGTTAAAGTTTTACTTCCACTTGCACGCAAAATGAGTCCGGGCAGACTGATTTCAAGATAGAGCGCGAAAAGATTGTTCACCACCGGAACAATTTTTGTGATTACTACTGAAAGCGCCGACCCCACCAAACCCATTGGCGTTCCTCTAATGATTGCTTTGAAAAACTCTTTGGGATTAAATTCAATTGCAATCGCATCCTTTTCTTCCCACACTTTTGGAAGTGCACTCGCAAATAGAACGGCAAGAAGCAGCCCAACCCCACCATTAATTAGAATAAAAATGACAGAAAGACTTCCATCCTCTCCTTTAACAATCGCATTTGATTCGCTTACTTGCTTGACTTCAATGCCGTAGTTCGTGATTACCCAATCAAGCCCGGTGAGAATAAGAAAGGGAATGGCGAAGATGAGAAATGAGGCAAGAAAAGATGGTGTTCTTTTTCGTCCTATCATTTGCTTTTTTCTACCAACGATACGGCTTCGTTATACCTGTGTTGCAATGCTCTCCAGAATACAAGCAAATCACTTTTTTGTGCATATTCTTGCTCCACCCGCTGCATCTTCTCAGTTGTCATTCGAAACGGAAAAAGATAAACGGGGATTTCTTTTTGCCCGCTTGATTTGGCATACACGGCAAGGAGATAAATTTCTTTGATGAGGTCATCGGTCATTGGCAAGCAGCCGATGGTCACACAGTCGCCGTGGATGTAGATATCGCCGCCGAGCTTTTGGGCTTTGCTACGCTTGCGATCTTCCTTATTGGGGTAATTGAGCCCGAGCGAAAGATGAAAGTTGCTCTTGGGGTTGAAGTGTGCAATGTGATAACGGCCTTCAGGCACTTGTTCATCACCTTCTTGATTTTTCGGCCCAAGTTCACCTGAACGAGCGCAAACTTTGTAGGTTTTCAAGATTTGGTACTGAGGCACGGCGGGCGGTTTCGCATAGACTTCGAGAATCTCTTCTTCTTTAATGTGCACCATCATGATTTCGATAGAATCCTTTCGAAGTCTATTTTTTTGGAGAAGATCGGCCAAGAGTTGTCCTTTTTCCTTTTCAGCATCTCGAACGCGCTCAAACTTGAGCTGTTGCGAAAGGAAACTATCGTCTTGAGCGATTTCAGTCAATGGAGAAGCGATGAATACGGTTGAAAATTGAAGCAACGTTGTAAGAAGAAAAATAATGTAAATGAAAGGCAAGGCTACTCGTGTCATTATGAAATTTGAGAGATTCATTTTTTTGATTGGCCTTATGTTTCTTTCTAACCTTCAAGCAGTTGATAATCCAAGTGCATAATAAAGCCTCGTTCCGATTGTTCATAATGCCCCACGCCTTCAATACCTTTTAGTTCTCCCCGGCCGGAGTCTTTCACGATCGCAATATCACCCATAATTTTTCCTTCATCATACAATCCGATTTCTGCAATCAAAAAGCTTCCTTGCTTTCCATCCAATTTTCCACTGAAATGAATAAAGCTATGATAAAGACATCTTGATTTATGACCATCCTTTGGGTCTTGAAATTCGTAATACATTTGTGAGGTTACTTTTCCGGTTCCTTCCAAATTTCCGGTGAACTGATAGGAATAAACCACAGAGGTAATTTTATTTTCGGGCGAGGTTTCAAGCAAGGTTTGTTCTTGCCAATCGTGAACAGTGATGCTGCCGGTTGTATGCATACAGTTTTGGTATTGAATGATGAATGTGATGATGCTTTTGGAAGATAATGAGAAAATGAATCGCTCAAAGTGATATATGTCCTCTTTAATGGATCTTATGAAAGCGTCAGGAGCGATTTTTTTTAGGTCTATGGATCGTAATTGTCCTTCAAGTATTGCCGTTTTAACGAAGGCTGTTATTTCATTGTAGAAGACGTTATGTCTTTGCAATCAAGGATTCGATTGATTTTATCGTTTCACGCACGCATTTCTTCCACGAAAAGCCGGCGACACGCTGTGCCCCATTTTCAATGAGCCTTTGACGCGTAGCTTCATTGGTTGAGGCCTCGTAAAGGGCATTAAAGATTGCATCGACATCGCGCGGATTCATCATCAGTGCACACGCGCCATTTTCTGTCATTTCAGGAAACGAGTGAACATTGGCCGAAACCACCGGCACACCCGATGCCCACGCTTCGAAGAGCGGATTACCGAAACTTTCATAGCCGCTTGGGTAGGCAAAAACACGCGCATATTTGTAAAGATATTTGAGTTCGCTGTGTGAAAGCTGCCCGGTAAATATGACGCGGCCTTCAAGCCCGCGAGATTTAACCAACTCCCTCAGTTCAATTTCGTAGGCATCGGCTGTCGCAAGTCCTTTCCCAACAATCAACAGCTGATAATCCAATCCCTTTTCTTTCAATAACCTTTCGAAGGCAAGAATCAATTTGTCTTGATTTTTATATCGCCACAATGCCGAGGCATAGGTGATAAAGGGTTTGTTGATTCCATATTTCATGAAAACGGATTCTCGTTCTTCATCATGATAATTCTTTTGGAACATCTCCGTATCCACGCCGTGATTGATGACCTTAATTTTTGAAGCATCAATGCCCAAAAAATTCACCACGTCGTTTTTAATGTCCTCCGAAGGCGTGATTATGATTTGCGAAAGTTTTGCGGAAGGTGGGGTTAGAAATTTTCGGAAGTAAAGCCTTGCTTTATCAATGGCTTCGGGGTAATGATAATACAGCATACTGCGAATGGCGACGGCATTGCTCTTTGGAGAAAAAAGGGTGATGAAATTCCCGGGAAAGTAAGCGATATCAGCATTTGATACAAGCAAGTAGAATGGCATCAATACTTGCTCTGCAAATACTTTTAAAAGTGCATTGCTGTAGCTGAACGGCACTTCAACCACAGTAAAATCATCTGTAAGAACTGAATCTATCAAATGTCGTTGCTTGGGGCTGAGGTAGAGTGTAAATCGATGACCCCACTTTTCTTCACGGTTTAAGGTTGCAGCGGCCTTAATAAAATTTATCAAGTAATTTCGCCCGCCGGTATCTTGCGAGACATTCCCTAGAAGAACAAAAGCAATATGCACGGTATGTTAGGCCTTTTCGGCGATAAGGTTGTTTTGCAAATTCGCGCTAAGATACAACCAAATGCTTCCCCCAACACCAGCAAGAAATGATGCAAGGAGAATTCCCATTTTTGTAATGATAATCAGTTGGTCTATCTCTTTAATTTATGGAGCAGAGGGCGGCTGTTTCATTACAAGAGTGAGATCGGTTCCCCTGCCTTCATCTCCCTTTTCAGGAAAAAGTAACACTCGCCTTGGAAGAGCAAATGCAATCCCTGCATTGCAGAGTTCTGTATGAATTTGCTCGCGAAGCATCACCTCGGTATCGAACCTTTTGGTAAAATCAGTTACAAAAGTTTCTAAACGGCATAGGACTCCGGAGTCTTGCAAATCCATTACTTGCATTCCGCTTGGAAAGGCATCGCTGTAATCAGGTGCGGCGGTTGCTAATTTCAAGACTATCTCTCTTACCTTGCTTAGATCAGTTCCATAAGCCACTGAAAAGAGCACCAAAACACGGATGGGATCATTGGGGTAAGCGAAGTTAATGATACGGCTTCGTATCAGTTCCGCGTTTGGCAAAATCACCAAGTTGTTATCAAAATCCTTAATCTTTGTTGAGCGCAATCCGATCTCGTGTATATCCCCAATCTTCCCGTCAAACAATTGCACTCTGTCGCCAACACGAAACGGCTTATCAACGGCAATAATGATACCTGCAATGATGTTCGCAAGTGTATCCTGTGCCGCGAGTGCCACAGCAAGCGAGCCCACACCAAGCGAAACGAGCAAACTGCCAATGTTTATATCAAAGTGATCAAGTACGATGACCAACACAATTGCGATACTAACGAGTTGCAACCCCCGCCGAATAAAGGGGGCTATACTTGCAATTTGTTTTGACTCAAGGTGTGAGGGCAAATTGTGCAAATACCAATCCACGCCTTCACGAATAATTTTTCCAATTACCCGTGCTGCAACAAATACCAACCCAATAAAGGCAATGTGTCTTAGCACTTCAATGGCATCATTCGTTCGCTTTGAGGTTTCGGGCAAAGCCAATTGAAATTCCATTAAGGCATACTTAAGCGCCAAGACGAAACAAAATGCAGCCGCGTGATCTTTAAGAATCGTTACGATTTTATCATCAATGTTCGTATCAGTTTTTGCAAAAATAAGCTTATGTGAGAGCGCCAAAATCAACTTCAATCCAATTGCAATCGGGTAACTTACCACGAGGATCAAAACAGCGCGAACAATACCAAATAGAAGCGGGTTAGCTTCGAGCGAAGTGTTCCACTGTTCAAGAAATAGATTTAAACTTTCCATTTTAGATCGAAGGATAACTTTGGATCAAACGGCACACCGTTTGAATCATTACATTGCTAAAATCTTTATGAGTCACAAGTCGAATCATTCCGGGTTTAATGCTTGAGACAAGCACCTCATTTTTTTTGAAATAATCGATTACGCCGGCTTCGCGATTTTCGCAGCGGCTTACATCAACCGCTACAATGTTCGTTTCGACACTTGAAAGATCAATTTGAAAGCAGCTATTGGCAGAAAATGCAGCAGCAAGCTTTTGGGCGTTCTCATGATCGTTTTTTAGTGCTTGATAATTTTCTTCCAAAGACTTTTTCGCCATCGTTGCAATAATGCCCGATTGCCGCATTCCACCGCCCCACATTTTTCGGATACGCCGCGCTTTCGCAATCGCTTCTTTTGAGCCTGCAAAGATTGAACCTATCGGTGCTCCCAAACCTTTTGAAAAGCAAACTGACACCGTATCAAAATGCTTGGCATATTCTTTTACTGAAATTCCACTTGCTACCGAAGCATTCCAAAGCCGCGCACCATCCAAATGCATTTTTAGGTTGTGTCGTTTTGCAAGTTCGCTGATTGCCGCAATTCCATCAAGAGGCAAAATTCTTCCTCCTGCGCGGTTATGTGTATTTTCAAGGCAAATGAGCGCAGGCGAGGGATACCAATCTGCTTTTGGCCGCAGGGCACTTTTAATCATCTCAGCGGTTAAAATTCCATTTTCACCTTTCACCGGCGAAAGCTGCACGCGTGAAAGCACAGCCGGCGCTGCCGTTTCATAATGAAATATGTGTGACTCTGCCTCAACAATAACTTCATCGCCCTCGTTGGTGTTTACCCTCACGCCGAGTTGATTGGCCATTGTACCACTGGTTACAAATAAGGCCGATTCTTTTCCTAATAAATCCGCTACAAAAGCTTCACATGCCGTTGTGGCCTTGTCTTCGGCAAATACATCATCACCGATTGAGTCAAGCAAAGTACCAAGCGACTCTTCGTTGAAAATCTTTAGAAGCAATTCTTTCGAAGGCTTTGTAACAGTATCGCTGCGTAAATCAATCATTTGAATTCTTGTTAAGATGCATCCTCCACCGAAAGAATCGCAAATTTCAAATATTTGGTTTCAGGCATGATTGGATGAATGGGGTGATCGGGTGCTTGAGAGGCCGTCTCTAAAATCCTCACATGCTTTTTTACCCTTACCGTGCTGTTGAAATCGGTAATTGCCTTTTCAAGCATTTCATAAAACAGTGTTTCACTCAAATGATGCGAGCACGACGCTGTTGCAATCACGCCGCCCGGCTTTGTCAGTTGCAACCCCAACCGATTCAATTTCCGATAAGCCTGTTGTGCCGCAGAAAGATTCTTTTTTGATTTTGCAAGCGACGGTGGGTCAAGAATGACAAGGTCATACGATTTCCCCTCTGCCACCATTGCTTCCAGCCTTTCAAATGCATCTGCTTTTTCTGTCATGATGTTTGTAAAGCCGTTCAATTTCGCATTGGTTTTGATGCGAGCCAAAGCAGTTTCACTGCTGTCAAGAGCAAGCACCTGACTTGCCCCCGCCTTTGCGGCATGCAGCGCAAAACCGCCATCGCTTGTAAAGACATCGATCACATTTTTTCCTTTTGAAAGTCGCCGAATGCGTTTTCGATTTTCACGTTGATCTAAAAAGAACCCGGTTTTATGACCGTTCCACAAATCAATCACAAAACGCAAATCGCTATCGAAAATCTCGACACCCTTTTCCGCTTCGCTTTCTGAACCAACAATCATCTTTTTGTAAGTCTCAAGCCCCTCAAGCTCCCGAAGCACCGATTCATTGCGAATCACCAATAATTTCGGCGAAAAGATTTTAATCAATGCTTCACAAATCAAGTCGATATGCTTTTCCATTCCGATTGAAAAGATCTGAACCGAAAGTGCACTTCCGAAGCGGTCAATAATCAGTCCCGGGAGCTCATCCGATTCAGAATAAACCAATCTATACGCGTTGGTTTCGATTGAAGGATAAAGCAATTCGCGAAGCTTTTGCGCTTTTCGAATCCGGGTTTCAAAAAAAGCCAAGTTCACTTCAAATATGATTTCAAGACTCCCTTCATTTTCAATTTCGATGTTCTTATCTATTGCAGACTCTTCGATCCCGATTAGAGGCAAATTGGCAAGTTTTCGAAAGGCAATTAGGGACTTAGGATTATAAAACCCTACTGCGAGCGGTTTCCGATGAAAGGAATACAAAGCAACGAGATCGCCGGTGGTTACCACTTTAGGAACATCCATTAATTCATTGCTAAAGACCCACGGATGTCCGGAAAGAAATCGTTTTTCTTCCCCTTTTCGTAAATATATTTTATTCAATGGTTTTTACTTTTTGTGTATGATTCAGTTTGCACCCACTCGTATCTAATGGTTGAACCCGTTGTTGGTCTTTTACGAAGCCAATACGACTTAAGGCAAAGACCCTTAATTTACGATAGCCACACCGTATTGATGAAGAAACTTTTGGACGAATCCTTTTTGAAACGAAAAACCCCATAATTTGGGTTTTCAATGAGTGTGTTTTTAAATGTTTTCTGCTTAATTGACTCATCTCTTGAAATGACCACTGAACTCAATCCATCCCTTACTTCAACAAATTCCTTCTCTGTAGGCGCAGATTACACCGCTGATTATCTCGTTCCGGTTGAGCGGATTCGGCTCATGAATTTCCTTTCTAACCCAGAGACTTTTGAGCGATATATGCCCAATGTCGAAGCTGTTCGTTATGAAGGGAAAAGCGATAAGGGAGCGGCTCTTTATCAATGGATATATCTAATTCCAATGCCTTTTGCCTCGCCGCTTCGTTTAGAGATTCCAACAGTTTACGAAAAAGCAGATTTTGCGCTTTACCATCGGGCGCGGAGAATAGATTTGCCCAATTTTATGCAATGTGAGTTGAAGTTCAACTTGGGTAAAGATGAAAATGAAACGTTGGTATCGATGCATTTGGAGATTCAATTACACCGATCAAGCGGATTCGACATTCATCCTTTAGCGTATGTTATGGGAGAGCGTTTTATTTCGTCTCAAATGCGAAATCAAATGGAAGAGATTGCCACCACTTTTCTTCAAAAGAGTGTGGAAGCAATTTATTTAGCATCTTCTGAATCAAGTCCGTCTTAAATCTTAATATTCAATTCGTTTGAACTAATGCCGCTTCGTCTTATTTTGGCACGCGAAAATGACTCAGAAGAGTGTTTTCTTCCACTCGGGTTAAGCGGGGAAAGCATTCAAAGTCTTGCTGCCAAAGCCAAGAAAACTTTAGGCGGTCTTTGCGGCGGTATCGGTCGATGCACCACATGTAAGGTAGAAATCCTTTCAGGCGCAAGCGCGATTTCTCGGCTATCAAGAGAAGAGAAAGAGTTCAGAAATCGCGGATTGTTATTGGACAATGAACGTCTTGCCTGCCAAAGCTGTGTCGAAAATGGCACACAAGAAATTGTCGTAAAATATCTGTTCTAATTTTTTTAACATCAATCATAAACTTATGCCATACACAGCAAAAAAATTTACGCTTACCGGCCTTGAGGGCATCTCCGATAAGCAACTTGATAGCCACTACAAATTGTATGAAGGCTATGTCACCAATTGCAATAAAGTCAACGACCAACTGCTCGCTCTCGCCAAAGAAGGCAAAGGCGGCACACCCGAATACAACGAGCAGAAGCGCCGCTTCGGCTGGGAATTTGACGGCATGCGTCTTCATGAATTCTATTTCTCCAATCTCAAAGCCAATGGCGGTGAACTTTCCGCCACGAGCCCGCTTTATGCAAAGCTTGTTGAAACTTGGGGCAGCTACGATGTTTGGAAAGCCGATTTCGTGAACACCGGTCTTGTGAGAGGCATTGGATGGGCGGCACTTTATATGGATAATCTCACCGGACATCTTTTCAATGTTTGGGTGGCCGAGCACGAAGGTAATCATCCCGCCGGCGCTACACTTCTTCTCATTATGGATGTTTGGGAACATGCCTATGTAGGTGACTATCTTCCCACAGAACGCAAAAAGTATGAAGAAGCCTTTATGAAGAATATCAACTGGGCAATTGTTGAAAAGCGCTTCTCGCAAGTGAAAGTCGGCGATGTCGCTGTATTTGAATAGTATTCAAGGCTATCAATTTCCAAAAAAGGCTCTCGGTTTCGAGAGCCTTTTTTTATTTTTGAACAAACTCTGACTTTTACATCAAGTTATGAACGTAATCTTTCCAAAGCATTTAGAAGAAATTTCATCTATATGCAAGGCGCATCAAGTTAAACATTTAGATCTTTTTGGATCAAGTGTTTCACAGTCTGCAAACAATCCGCATGACATAGATTTTGCAGTTAGTTTTGATGATTCTTTGATTGAAGGATATACTAAAAACTTTTTTTCGCTTGAATCGTCGCTTCAAAAATTGTTTAATCTCCCGGTTGACTTGATTGATTACACAACCATTAAAAATCCAATTCTAAAAAATTCCATTGACGCCTTTCGGGTTACTCTCTATGATATATCCTCAAACATTAAAATAACTTTTTGATATTCTGTCTTCTATTGAAGAGATAGAAAGTTATTTTGACGAACAAAGTACCTTTTCAGACTTTGTAAAGGACAATAAGACCCAAAGAGCCATCGAAAGAAATTTAGAAATTATTGGTGAAGCACTTAATAAGTTTACTAAGCAAAATCCTTCAATTTCAATTCAATATTCAAGAGAAATTATTGGCACTCGAAACAGAATTGCTCACAGTTATGATTCTATATCTTATAAATTGCATTGGGATATTTATCAATCTTATCTTCCACAATTGAAACTTGAGATTCAGCTATTGATTGAACAATCCAATAGCTCACTTTAGATCATAAACATTTCTCTTTGCAACCCCGACTTCCTTTCCTTAAATTAAGTCAGTTTATTTCGTGCACATGCCCGTAAAGATTTCAATGAACGACAGCTTCGGCTGAGAAATCGTACGGTTGTGGCTTGCCTCGCGGCGCCCAAATGCACACATTTTTTAACAAAAGGAGGACGCTATGATCATCGATTCCACATATCATGCCACAAGCGAAACTGGGGAAAAAATTGATACCCAAAAGTTTCTTGCGGTTATGAAGCAATTCAAATTGAAACACAACCCCGTTGCAATCACCTACTGTCGGGAAACACCGCCCGAAGGCTATTCACCACTCGCCGATGTGCCGTGTTCACTCGTGCATCACGCCGATATTGGGAAAAAGGTGTACATCAATGCCAATAACCACGATTGCAAAGTTGGTCTTTATCATCTCGGCATGCTCGAAAACCCGCCTGAATACATTACCGAAGGCATTTATATGACCGATGTTCAGCAGTTTTATACCGTTGATGCCGCCCGCTCGAATAAGCATAACACCATCAATTTGCCGCAAGGCGAATTCAAAGCGCTTGCTGCTGCACCGCTCGATCAGGTAGAGGATGAAACTCTCATTCATTCCATCATTGTCATTTGCGAGCCACAGTATGCAATGATTTTGGCCGGTGCTGCCTCAACACGAATTGGGAAGTTCCCAATTGGTGAACTCGGAATGAGTGCCTGCGCCTCGATTTTCAGTATGCCGTATTTGGAAAACAACAGCATGTTTGTTGTCGGCGATGGTGGCGGAAGAATTCATAATAAACTCACCACCGGCGAAATGTTTGCGATTATCCCGCGCGATCACATCAAGCATCTCTTCGATGTCGCGGATAGCTTTAAGATCACGCCCGGCGAAATGCGCAAGCGAATTCGCCCATCTTATTTTGTAAACGGCGTTGAATCGCCGGTGTATGCCGCACCAAAGGTTAGTGCACCAACCGCGAGGGTGTAACTGATTTTTACCCTAAACAAAAAAGGCTTCGAGTTTTCGAAGCCTTTCTGTTTTGAAACCGTTTTTTTATTAGAAATACACCATCGCCTGCACAATCAATTCACCGCGGCTGTCGGTTTTTTCAACGCGCGTGAGCCCATCAGGCCCATCGGTTGAACCAGTTACCGTAGTATAGATTGGGCGTTGACGCCAGAGGAACGAATATTTTGCATGATGCCCTTCGATCAGATAATTTGCACCAAGCTCCCAAGTTAGTCCTGCATCTTTGAGCCGATCAAATTTCATAAAATTTGCTGTAGCAAAAGGCTGAAGTCTTCCTCCAAAGTTGAAAACTGAAGATGATAAAAGGTATCCTGTTTCAACCCGAAAAAGATTACCTGTTCCAATGAGTGGATAAGCATTTCCTGCGCCATTAAAACTCGTGGCGCCTGTGATGCCTGTTGAGAAATTCATGATTCCGACATTTCTAAAATAATTTGGTCCAAAATCATATTTGTAAAAAACGCCGTAGGTTGTAAGTGCGCTTTTTTCTTCCCCTTCACCAAAAGGTAAATCCAAAAAGACATCAACACCAATTAGAAGTTGGTTATGTGTTGTTAGAAAATTTTCGTAATTGAAACCAGCTGTATTTGGTGTGCTCACGGTACCTGCGGGAAGTGCATCAATCACACTTTGCGCTTTACGAGTCGCACTACCTTTAGGATGGAAATAAAAGCCTGCACCGATGTTAAAGACTTTTTTTGTACCAAGGTAAGTTCCCACAGTAAAAGGCAACAAGTTCGATTCCTGATCCCAAAATTGCCAGCTGAAATATCCGCCAAAAGACCACGTGTTTGCGAAGCCGTTGAAACTTGCAATCTTATCGTTATAGGCAACAGCGGTAACTTGATCGGGTGCAACAACTGTACTGGGGCGAAATGGCTTATTGACCATTATACGATAATCCAACTGTTCGATCTTACCTTTGAAATACACGCCAAATTGACGTGCAAATTGATCTGTTGCTTCAATTTCCGGCCAGTTATATATCGGCGCATCAAGGGCTAAGAAGTTGAGCGTGCTTGCATTGGCTTCGCGTGAAATTCCCCACCAATAGTGCAACCCAACGCCCATCGAAAGTGCTTTATCAACAATTTTCTGCTCATACCAAAAATCGTGAATAAACACTTGCGGTTTTTTTCCGGGGCCTGTTCCTTCGCCGGGGGCACCGCCATTAAGCCACGTTTGGTTATTGATTCCAATATGAAACAAGAACAGGGAACCTTTTCCAAATTCCCCAAAAGCAAGGAATCGACCACGCCGCATACCTAAATCTGTTGATGTTTCTGAAGGCATTCCGTTGACACTTGACCCGGGGTTCAGTTCTTGATATCGTGCCCACATTTGCACCCAAGTGATAAAGCGAATGTAGTGCGAGCCGCTTTCATTGAGCTTGATTTTTGCACCTCCTCCGTAATTGTCCATTCCCTGTGCGAAGAGGGACGATGCTGAATTTAAAGTAATTGTAATTAAGATGAGAATAGATAAGGTTAAGAATAAAATTGACTTACCTAAACTTCGTTTTGCTGAATCGTGATTGTTCATCATTAGCCTCTTAGAGTTTTTTTTGCCAATCGACGATGATTTTGACATATCGATTGATAGACTTAAAATTTAAACTTTCATTACAAAAATTTTTTCTTTGTACTTCTTTCAATTCATTTCACAAAAATTAATTGCTTTCATACTCTCCCTTAAAAGCGAAATACCCAAAGAGAATAAGGCTTGAAGCAATGAGCGGCATCAAAACTACAATCACGATAGACCAGAAAATCCAGTTATCAGTTGTGCCTTTTTCGCCAATTTCATGTGAAGCCCTCATCAGGACGAGCGGAATAACCGATGCCCCCATTAGCATCCACACAATTCCGGTAAATTTCTTTAATGCATTCATTGTCTACGTTTGTTTTAAGGGTTGATTATTCAATTTCATTTTCATGAGACTTATTCGGCAAATAAAGCACGCCTATCACAAAGCATACAGCGGCAATGAGCATTGGGTAAAAGAGCCCGGCAAGCGGATCTGCTGGTGGTAATCCCGGACCCGGTCTGCTGGCTTCAACCAACCGCGTTGAAATTAGCGGCACAAGTCCCCCAAATACGCCATTTCCGATATGGTACGGCAGCGACATTGATGTGTACCGAATTCTTGTCGGAAAGAGTTCGACAAGGAAGGCTGCAATTGGGCCGTAAACCATCGTCACAAAAATGACCTGCACTAAGATGAGAAACATCATCATCCAAAAATTTCCGCCGCCAAGCGATGTTTCTTTTTTCACTTCAGGTGGCGGTAATTTCTTTTCCGCTACAGCCGAAGCGCGTTGTGCACTGTCAGCAGGAAAAGTTTCCTTTTTCACTTCTTTGTAAGTCGTCCCATCGGTGTAAGTCTTCAATACTTCCGTTGTTATAACGGAATCCGCACCGACCAACGCCGGTTTAATCGAAGTCATGCGTTTATCTTCGACTTCCGTCTTTGCTTTAAGGTTTGCCAATTCGAACATCGCCGTATAAATTGGGCGATAGGCAAGCACGGCAATAATCATCCCAGCCATCATAATCCATTTTCGCCCCACCTTATCCGAAAGCCACCCAAAGACAATAAAGAATGGCGTTCCTACCAACAAGGCAATTGCGACCACATTATTGGCTTGAACAAATTCAATACTGCAAGTATTTTGAATAAATGAAAGCGCATAAAATTGCCCTGTGTACCACACAACGCCCTGACCCATCGTTGCGCCTAAAAGGGCAAGCAGGACAAGTTTCAAATTGGCCTTTTTCTTAAAGCTTTCTGCGAGCGGATTGCTCGATGTTTTTCCTTCTGCTTTCAGCTTCGCGAAAAGCGGCGACTCCGCCATCTTAAGCCGGATATAAATCGAAATCGCAACCAAAAACACGGAGAGCACAAATGGAATTCGCCAACCCCACGAATTGAAATCAGCTGCTGTGAGATTCAACCTAACCAATAATATCACACCGAGCGAAATAAAGAGCCCAAGCGTTGCAGTGGTTTGTATGTAACTGGTGTAATAACCGCGCTTTGCAAGCGGGGAGTGCTCAGCCACATAAGTTGCAGCACCGCCGTATTCGCCACCTAAAGCAAGCCCTTGTAAAAGACGAAGCACGAAGACAATCGCCGGCGCCGTGAACCCGATAGATTCATAACTTGGAACGATTCCAATCGCGAACGTGGATCCTCCCATTAAGACCAATGTGAGTAAAAATGTGTACTTCCGTCCAACGATATCGCCTAAGCGCCCAAAGAGCAGTGCGCCAAATGGGCGAACGACAAACCCAGCCGCAAATGTTGCGAGCGTTGAAAGCAGTGCCGCCGTTGGATTTGTTTTTGGGAAAAATTGGGTAGAGATAATGGCAGCCAAGCTACCAAAGATGTAAAAGTCATACCATTCAATAAGCGTGCCGACCGAAGATGCGGTAATAACTCGCCTTATAACGGATGAATCTTCATTCGTTTGTGTCATAGTTTATTGCCCTCCAAAGAGGTTGTTTTGTTAAATGTAATTGTTGGCAAAAAATGTTCTTCGAGATTACTTTTCTTTAACGACCATTACAGGGCATTGCGCACGGCGGACAACCGATTCTGCAACACTTCCCATTAAAAGACGCTTTAACCCACGCCTACCGTGAGAACCCATAATGATCAAATCCACATTGTGTTTTGCGGCGTGTTCAATAATACTTTCTTCCGGCATTCCTTGATAGACGACCCATTCGACTTGGTAACCCGCATCAACTTCCTTTTTGGCAAGCTGTGCGATTTTTCTTTCAGTTTCAGCTTCCAACTCTGCCACGGGCACTGCCGAATTATCCATCATCGGATCCAGTTCCACGACACTTATCAGCATCAACTTCGCACCATACCGTTTCGACATGTCATGAGCCGTATCCAATGCTTTATGTGATAGCCCCGAGAAATCTGTAGGGCATAAGATTGTTTTAAACATAGTTTTATAGTTAGCGTTAATAATGCACATCAAAGAACCTCTTCAATACTAAAGCGGCTCTTACGACGGTGATTTTACCAAAGAACAAAAAATCGACTTAAGAAAAAAAACGCATAACTTCTGTAGACGTGGGTACACATTGGGAATAATGTTTTGGCCGCCAGACTAAATTCTTTCGTTAAAAAAAGCTTAATTCTTTGCGGTGACTTATCTCACAAGTTCTTAAAAGGTACAACGAAATCTCACTAATTTTACAAATGATTTTCAAAGTTCAAACACATTTTTTTTATTTTTTTTTCAACATCCTGTTGCGTCCTTAATTCTCATCAAATAAATGTGGTGCTTAAGTTCATTATTCTTGCCGTGTCTTTTTCATCTGTTCTCAAAAAAGCAATCCGTTAAATCGATCTCTCATCTTAACTTCCATTGATTCTAATCCCCTTTGTTTATAACATTTTCTTGATTTTTTATAAATCCTTTTACTTATCTTACACTGAAAGTAAATGCCTTTTTGGGTTACTGCGTTACTCTGATGAAGTATATTCCGATTCATTATGCCTGCTGCCGTCACTGATATTACCGAATCCTTTACTATTTTTTCATCTCTTCCCATCCCTGTGTTGGTTACAAATCACGAGGGTTTAACGGTTTGGATAAATGAGCCATTTACTTTGCTCAGCGGATACACCCTTGATGATTTGTATGGAAAGAAGCCCGGCAAATTTTTGCAAGGCGCATTTACCGATAAAGAAACTGCGCAAAAAATAAGCACAGCCATTCGCAAACAGCAAGCAATTGAAGATGAAATTTTGAACTATACAAAAGATCAAAAACCGTATTGGGTTAGGCTTCAGATTTATCCTTTCTATAATGAACAGAATGAAATAACCCATTACATTTCCTTTTCACACGATATCACAGAACGGCGAGAGATGGAGCGCCAATTGGTGATGCTTCAAGCGAAGATTGCCAAAGTAAAAATTCCTCAGGGGTGGGTTACGAGGTGCGCTTGGAAGAATACTTTAGTAAGTTCCGACGGCTCCTACCGAATGATTGAAGAATGGTTTGCTCATAATTCAGAAGCAAGAATTTCACACGGGATCTCCCCGGAAGCAGCCGAAGAACAGCGTGAAATATGGTTGAATCGAAAAATGCAACAAAACATAGCCTCAGGCTCTAATGCTGCAGAGCTTCCTTGATTCTCACGGTTTATTTTTATTTGTATTCCTTACATATCAGGACGAGGATCATCGACAAGAATTTTCATTTTTCACTTTATTTTATGCGTCTTTTCTTTCTTACTCTCTCCTTGATTTTACTCCCTCATTTTCGATTTGCTTATGCACAGTCTTCTCAAGTACCCAAAAAGGCGCTCATCATCATTGATATTCAAAACGATTACTTTGAAGGCGGCAGTTCAGCTTTGGTGAACCCGCTAAAAGCAAGTGAAAATGCAAAACGCATTTTGGAGTGGTTTCGATCTGAGCGATTCCCTGTTATTCATATCCGACACCTTTCTGCCAACCCGAAATCGAAATCTTTTAATGGCCAATCGTTTGGATCACAAATTCACAACAATGTTGCGCCAAAATCCGATAGCAGTGAAAGAGTAATCATTAAGCATTTTCCCAATAGCTTTCAAGAAACCTCACTTCGCGCCTATCTCAATGAATTGAAAGTAACCGATTTAGTTATTGTTGGGATGATGACTCACATGTGTGTGGAAGCCACGGTACGAGCGGCAAAAGATTTTGGGTTTCAGAATACCGTGATTGCAGATGCTTGCGCAACAAAGGATTTAGAACTCAATGGTGAAAAGATTGCGGCAGAAACCGTTCATAAAGCCTTTCTTGCAGCAATGAATGGGTACTATGCGAAAGTAACATCAACAGATGAATTTCTTCCACCCACAAGACCATAATTGAGGTATCTTTCAGCAAAACAAAAAAGCGAGGGGTTGCCTCGCTTTTTTGTTTACTCATTTATTTACGATTCCTGAAGTGCATTGGCACCACTGACAATTTCAATCAGTTCTTTTGTGATTGTGGCTTGACGCGCACGATTGTATGTAATGGTGAGTGATCGAAGCAGTTCTTTGGCATTGGAGGTTGCCGCATCCATCGCGGTCATTCGTGCTGCTTGTTCAGCCGCATCTGATTCCAAAAGCATACGCCAAATTTCTGTTGTCAATTGTAACGGCGCTAAACCGCCAACAATGGTTTCTGCATCGGGCTCAAAGATATAATCAATCTTTTGCTCCTTCTTTCCGCCGGCAGGTTTCAATGGTAAAAGAATGTCTGTTCGAAGATTCGGAGAAATCGCATTCTTGAATTCATTGTGAATAACGACCACTTTATCCACTTCCCCATTGATGTAAAGTCTTGAAACCGTTTCAGCAATTGCTTTTGCCATTTCGTACTTCAATGCACCGGTAAAGAGGGCGGCATATTTCTCAACAATCGGATACCCACCTTTTGCGAAGTGCTCCGATGCTCTTCGTCCTAAGGTTATCATCTTAAATTTTTTGGCAGCCGAATACGCTGCATACTCTTTATCAATAACTTGATGCGCCACCTTAAACAATGCCGAGTTAAAACTGCCACATAAGCCGCGATCCGAAGAAATCACAATGAAGAGCACATTTTCAACTGATTTTCTTTCAGTCAAAAGTGGAAATCGTGAGGTATCAACCGATTGACTTAATTCAGTCAAAAGTTCACGAAGCTTTTTAGCATAAGGCCTCGCTTGTAACGCGCGCTCTTGAGATTTTCTGAGCTTTGCTGCGGCCACAAGCTTCATCGCTTTGGTCAATTGTTGGGTTGTTTTCACCCCTTTAATCCGCCCTCGGATTTCTCTCAGCGTTGGCATTTTAGTTCAGGTTGTGCTTTGCATTAAACGAACTCAAAAACTCTTTACAAATGTCGTTAAGCTTGGCTTGTGTTTCTTTATCAAGATTTTTTGACTTAGAAATAATTTCCAAAATGTCTTTGTAGCGCATTTCAAGCATCTCAATAAATTCTTGCTCAAAAGTGCGAACATAGTTCATTGGCACAGTATCTAATACGCCTTTAGTACCAATGTAAATTGATATGACTTGCTTTTCGACCGAAACGGGAGAGTATTGATTTTGCTTCAAGATTTCGACGAGGCGAGAGCCGCGTGTGAGCTGTTGCTGCGTGGCCTTATCCAAATCGGCACCAAACTTTGCAAAAGCTTCGAGATTGCGGTATTGCGCAAGGTCTAAACGTAAAGTACCTGCAACCGATTTCATTGCTTTGATTTGTGCTGAACCACCAACACGCGAGACCGAGATACCGACATTAATTGCAGGGCGAATTCCACTATTGAAAAGATTGGACTCCAGATAAATTTGACCGTCGGTAATTGAAATCACATTGGTTGGAATGTAGGCAGAAACATCGCCTGCTTGGGTTTCAATAATCGGAAGCGCAGTCAGCGATCCTCCGCCTTTAACCATCGGACGAATGTCATCAGGAAGATCGTTCATTGCCTGAGCGATTTTATCATCTCGATTGATTTTGGCAGCCCGTTCCAACAAGCGAGAGTGCAAATAGAATACATCTCCGGGATATGCTTCACGTCCCGGCGGACGGCGCAGGAGCAAAGAAACTTGGCGATAAGCCACAGCTTGTTTCGATAGATCATCGTAGATAACAAGCGCATGACGGCCAGTATCGCGGAAAAATTCGCCCAAGGCTGCACCGGCGAAAGGTGCGATAAATTGCATTGGAGCGGGGTCACTTGCGGTTGCAGAAATGACGGTGGTGTATTCCATAGCGCCATACTTTTCAAGCGTTCCCACCACTTGCGCAACGGTTGACCCTTTTTGACCGATGGCCACATAGATACAGTAAACCCCTTGTCCTTTTTGGTTAATAATGGTATCGAGCGCAACGGCGGTTTTACCGGTTTGACGGTCGCCAATAATTAACTCACGTTGTCCGCGGCCGATTGGAATCATTGCATCGATGGCTTTAACACCCGTTTGAAGCGGTTCTTTAACCGGTTCGCGGAACATCACGCCCGGCGCACGGCGTTCAATCGGCATGCGAACGGTGGTTTTGATTTCCCCTTTTCCATCAATCGGTTGACCAAGCGAATTAATGACACGACCAACCATTGCTTCACCGACAGGAATAGATGCCAAAATTTTCGTGCGTTTAACGGTATCGCCTTCGCGAATCAGTTCACTTTCTCCAAAGAGCACGGCACCTACATTATCCTCTTCAAGATTGAGCACCATTCCCATTACGCCGTTTTTAAATTCGATAAGTTCTCCGGCCATAACTTGCGAAAGTCCATAAATACGCGCAATTCCGTCTCCGACTTGCAGAACCGTTCCAACATCATAAACATCGGCCTCGGTATCGAAACCTGAAAGTTGTTTACGTAAAATTGCTGATACTTCGTCGGGTTTAACTGATGTTCCCATAATTGTAAGTCAGTAAATTGATATAATTGATAATAACTTAGAACCCTTCTCAAGACGATCTCAATAACTTGTCAGCACTATTTCTAACAGAATCTTTAGCCTAACAGAATCTTTAGCCTAAACAGTCTTTAGCCGAACAATTTTGGGGATGCTAGAACCGTACTTGATTTAGAAAATAGGGCGCAAAGTTACATAAAACCCTGTAGAAACAAAAGGAATCCCTTTTTAAAACCGATCGAATTTTTCTTGAATGAAACACGGAATGTGTTCGATTTATTCATCGATTTTGAACAATACTACTTTTTTCACTCCATTTAACCGGTTTGCATCGATACTTTGCCTCTGATTTCAATTATTCAAGTTTTTTAACCGATAAGAATTTGTCATTTTTTTTGAGATTAAATCTTATAGATATTGACATTCATAACTTCAAGAGTATTAACTTTGTTTACACTTGGACATAACTGACTGCTATGCGTACCGCGATTCTGACAGATTCAAATTGCGATCTGCCTCAAGATTTACTCTATCAATATGACATTCGTGTCATTCCCACAAAAGTCATTGTGGAAGGTAAAATCCGTTACGACAATTATCACGATTTCGACCGCACCCAATTCTACCAATCTTTGTTAGATGGCAAAAAGTCACCGGACTTAACCATCGAAGCCCCTTCTTCCGAAGAATTTCTCCAGACTTATCGAAAGCTTTGTTTAGACTACGATGTTATTCTCTCCATTCACGAATCCTCTAAATTTGGCGATACTGTGAAGAATGCAAGACAAGGCGCCGTTGATGGATCAGATACTTTCAAGCGGCTTCGGCTTTTGAAAAATATTGGTGCACCGTTTCAGATTCGAATCATTGATTCGAAAAATACTTCCTTGGGGTTAGGACTCTTGGTGCTTCGTGCTGCTGAATTGCTGACTCAGCAAGTTTCTTCAACAAAGCTTGCCAACGAATTGGAAGAACTTGCTGATAAAATTTTTCTCTACCTTATTCCAAATGATTTGGGGTTTCTTCGCAATGCCAAAAAGGGCGTTAAGGTTGGGCTTCTTGGCGCAGGGCTTGCTTCGATTACCGATACGAAACCTGTTTTTGCCGTTCACAGAGGTGAAATTATTCAGATAGAAAAAAAGCGTGGATTTGATGCGGCCATCAACGATGCAATGCAACAAGTGATGAAAAAATTAAGTGAAGAACGCTCTTATGATAAGGTTGGTATTACCTACGGCGGTGAAGCATCGCTTTTGGAAACAATCGAGACCGTCACTGAATTTAGGGTGCAATTGGCCGGAATGGGTTTGGGATCTTTGCTTTCAAATTTGACCCCTCAAGTTGGTATTTTTATGGGCCCGAAGTCTTTGGGGTTATCAATGATTCATAGTGATATCAACATCACTTCTGTTTTTTCAAAACCTACCTGACCAAAAAAAACCGCCTGAGCTCATTTCAGGAATCGCCGCTGCTGCTCCGGCAACTCAACCTACTTTGACACTCAAGCGGATAAAATGAGTCGATAGTTATGAACCATTGTATTTTGTGTTGAGCGATTTAAGATGATGACTTCTGCTAATTAAGCATTTGTTTGCCGTTGAAATGTGCGAAGTATCACACGGCTCTTTTGGGCGCTGTCTTTTTCGATTTTCAAATTTTTCTCTGATATGTCGGTTGATTTAAAACAAGAAATTGCATTGGAGTCGGATGCCCTATTTAATGATGTGGTTCGGCTACGGCGTGATTTTCATCAGCATCCTGAACTTGCTTATGAAGAACACCGCACTTCGGCCATTGTCGCAGAATATTTAGAAGGCCTTGGCATTGAGACGATTCGCGGCGTGGCAAGAACCGGTGTGGTGGGACTATTGAAAGGTACTAAAGAGACAAATGAAAAGCCGAAGCGCGTTGCGCTGCGTGCCGATATGGATGCTTTGCCAATGCCTGAAAAAACCACCCACGCATTTCCTTCGAAATTTGAAAACAAAATGCACGCGTGCGGCCACGATGCACACACGGCTTCACTCTTAGGCGCGGCAACGCTTTTGGCCAAACATCGAGATGATTTTTCTGGCACGGTTCAATTCTTATTCCAACCTGCCGAAGAAGTTTTGCCCGGCGGCGCAAAGCCAATGCTCGAGGCGGGCGTTTTTGATACACCGCCCGACGCCGTTTTTGGCCAACATTGCATTCCACAAATCCCCGCAGGGAAAATTGGATTCTGCCCCGGCCCAATGATGGCGGGCTCGGATGAGCTTTATTTTAAAATCACGGGAACCGGCGGACACGCTTCGGCGCCACATCGCTCGCGTGATCCGATTGTTGCGGCCGTTCAACTCATTACTTCGCTCCAAACCATTATCAGCCGCAATTTTCCACCGGCATCGCCTGCGGTACTTACCATTGCTTCGATTCACGGCGGCAGTGCAACCAATATCATTCCCAATGAAGTAACAATGATGGGCACTTTGCGCACAATGGATGAATCTTTACGGGAAATGGCACACGAGCGGCTTCGGGAGATGACCGAATTTACGGCCAAGGCGATGGGTGTTACGGCAGAGGTGGAAATTCGCCGCGGGTATCCGGCACTTGTGAATGAACGAGACGCAACACATTTTGCGTGGCAAGCCGCGAAGGATTACTTGGGTGAATCCAATGCCATAGCCGCTGAACCGATTATGGGAGCCGAAGATTTCGCGTATTTTCTCCAACGCGCCCGCGGAACATTCTGGCAATTGGGTGTAGGCAATGAATCACGCGGAATTGTGCACAATATTCACTCCTCCCACTTCGATATCGACGAAGAAGCCCTTCGCACGGGCACCGGATTGCTTACCTATGTGGTGCGGCGGTTTTTGTTCTGACATTCTTGGTGAAGGTTCTACTTTTGGCAATGTGGACTTTGGCCATCACAAAGGATTATTCAAACCCTATCACGACTTTAAGGTCATTAAATTTGCTAAAATCCTTGCTTTCATGTTGTAAACGACCCGCCACAATACCCGGAGAAATACGAAGGCTTTTGGCAAAGTCAATTATTCTTGGCTTAGTGAATGGTGTGATTGAAGTAAAGTTTGCCCATTCCTGAGGTGGAATAAGGAAGTCGGCGGCGAAACGGTTTGCCTCAATTTCCTTTTGTGATTCGTTCTCTATGCCTTCCAAAAAGACATCGCGTTTACCGTGTTTCAGAATATGCCCAACTTCGTGGAAGAGCGTGAACCAAAAGTAATCATCGCGCTTACCTCGTAAGCTAAGTTGAATTACAGCTTTCTCAGGTGAAAGCCAATGGGTTGCGCCATAGACGCGGGTTTTTGGCAACGCGGGTGTAAAGACCAATGCTACACCTGCTTCTGCTGAGATTGCCACTAGTCTCTTGGCAAAATCATCATGCATTTCGGGAATGAGTGTTCGCATTTCTTGAATTGCGGATAAAAATCGTTTTTCATCAAACGGTTTTGTGGATTGCTGTTGGGCTAGGTGTCTCCCTTGTTGTAGCCACGTGGTTGTACTATGAAAATGGCTTGTAAAGCTTTTTTGGCGTTTATAATTGACGGCAAATTGATTCCATATATCCACATGTTTTTCTGGATTTGAAATTTGAAAAAATGAAAGTAACTCCTGAATTGACTTTACGGATGCTTTTTTTTCACTAATCCAACCTTGTACATAAAGTTCTTTCAAAGGAAATAGCTTTACCCAATCTTCATAATCAGCTAAACGCTTCGCCTCATTGCGTTTTGCGACACACTCCTGATACTGCCGTTCTCGCTCATTCCAAAATTCGGCTGGTGTTCCTAATACACGTTCAAGGCGTAATGACATTTCTGCTGTAATAGATGCTTTACCATTGATGATTTCATTGATATGTTTTGGTGTAACATCCATACGCTTTGCAAGTTCGGCTTGCGTAAGATTCCTTTCTTGCAATAAGTCGGCAAGCGTTTCACCCGGAAAGCTGACGCTATCGGGTTTATAGGTGTATGTTTTACTCATCGTGTTTTTAGTGATAATCTTCTACTCTAAGAATTTTTACAGTTTGAACGCGTCTCCAATCTAACCCGCCGTCTGTTTTGAGCGGGAGTGGTTCATCACTGCTTTCAAAAATTAGACGCCACCCGCCATCAAGGTCAAGCGCGAGAGTCTTTTGACGGTTGCCGTGCAATTCGTGGCAACGTCCCGGAAGGAAACGCATCGCTTCAAGATTCGGTGCGGCAGATAAGTCATCTAATCTTTTGCGAATCAGTTTCGCTCGCTTATCCCCGAATTCCTTAGTTAATTTTTTTATGCTGTTAAATAGGTCGGCTTTTTTTCCCGATTCAAATATAACTATCATTGAGGAGTATCACTAATTTAATTAACCAAAAAGGTTAAGACAATCGTTCCCATTATTTACGAGCCGAGCGCGGTTTGAAGCTCATCAAGTAGCACTTGAAACTCGGTGCCAAACAGTTTGTATAAATTTCCAAGGGTAATTGAGATATGACCTTTCATCATTTTTATCCATACCATTCTTGATAGCGTTTTTCTAATGTTACTTAATCGCGCATGAGTTTCCGAAAGAGAGTTTTCTTGATTCACCCATTCCCGTAAAGTTTTGGGTTTATGAAGAAGAGTTCATGTAGAATGGTGTTGGATATTAATTTTTTCTAATCTTAAAATAAAGGTGTCATAATTTCAAGATTTATTTTTACGCAATTTTTTTTGGCTTACCTCATTGCATCTTCTTATCGTTAGATCCTCATATAAATGCTCGTAACAATCAAAAAGCCGCCTTGTGGCGGCTTTGCAATTTGAAGTATAGGTTTGATTTTTCAGATTATTGAGAATGAATTTCTTTTTTTGTGTTTAAAACTCGTGAATTTTCTCGAAACCTACCTTTACGGGATAAAGAACGTTCACCTTTTTTATTACTCGTTTGTAAGTCCTTTTCAAGTATCTTTTGAAAATTCTTTACGATGGCTTTTGTTGCAGTCTCAAATCCGCTTACCGCTGCGCTTGATGATAAAAGGCTTACCACAAATTGATTCAAACTCGTGCCTTCTTCTTGGGCTCGTTGCGCTAAACTTCTATGGAGTGTTTTTGGCAAGCGAAGAATGAATTTCCCACTGTATTTTTCTTCATCTTCATTTCTTGGTTCTGGAATGGGTATACCTTTTTCCAAAAATTCTTCAAAGAGCATTTTTTTTGATACTTCAAGTTCTTGAAGTGCCTCTTCAATGGTTGCCCCATCGCCCTGAAAAGCATAGCGCCCTAACTGAGGGATGCAGGCATAAAAACCTCCCCCATCTTCTTGGGTTAAGCGTGATATTTCAATTGGGTAATTAAGACCGAGATAGTAATTGAGTGATTTATTCATTTTCAAGTTGATATTTGCGGTATAGCTCAATTGCTATTAGAATTTGTTTAATGTAGAATGGCTTTACCTTGTTGCCTTTTACAGGAATTAAAAATGTGCCTTTGGGCGCAAAGTGTGGATTCTGTTTCAACGCTGGATGCGAAATTATATATCGATGAGAAGTCCCCTCTCTAATTTTAGTATCTGGGAAAAAACGAAAAAGCACCGACTTAACCTCGTTTGTTGGAACAGGTTGATTTGAATTTTTCCATTTTTCAAGTGTTTTTTCAACTTTGGACATTTACACAGGGAATTGAATTAAAATACTACGGGTAGTATCAATTTCCAAGAAATCGATATTCTCATTTTGGGGCTCGAAGTTGCTCTTTACACCTCTGCCAACTTCTTACACGATAGAATTGAAAGAGATGAGTCTTTGAAATCGAGATAAAAATTCAGTGATTTTTATAAATCAAAAAAGCCGCCTTGCGGCGGCTTTTCATTCCCGTTGGAAGCTTAGGTTTCCTCTTCGTAATAAATCTTGTAGAACTTGCGGCCATCCTTTTCTTTGCCCTGCACAATGAGCTCTTTGCTTCCGCCCAAAATGTGAATCTGAAAATTTTTATCAAGCTTAATCACCCGCTTAAAAATCTTGGCTTCTCGCTTCACCGCATCTTCCGAGATATCGAAGGTATCGACAGCCTCGAGTTCGCGGCGCTCGCGATATTCTTCGTCATATTTGCGGAAAGATTTAATGATTTCCGGCTCTTGAAACACATCCTTTTCGAAGGTTCGCTTCGTGAAGGTATCGCGGTTTTTGAAGTAATCAACCGTGCGGTTTAAGATTTCAATCTGCTCCGATTTTGGAAGTTCCAATTCCGCCGCAAGCTTTTTGGTCACAAAGTTTTTGGTGAGCGCAAAAATTTCTTTGGTTTGATGGTACTCGTCGCTGCGAGGCTTAAGCTGAAGGAAGGTATCTCGCCAGTATTGAGCTTCAAAGGCTTTATTGGATTTATCGACGATACAGACTTTATAGCCAAGGTCGGCGTCACTTTCAAAAATGAGGCAGCCTTTATCGAGCTTATCAATTGCGATTCCATCGTCGTAATGAAGTTGAAAGTCATTCGATTTTGAGTTGAGCTTTAAGAACGGCTGCCTGTTTTCAGATTTGAAAATACCGATGGCATCGGTGACTTCATTTTCCATCACAATGTTTGTGAAGTGCGCCACAAAAAGGTCTCCGGGCTTAATCTGCGGGTGGGTAGAAAGCTCGTAAAGATGCTTTGCCACATTGATTGAACTGCGATGAAAGGGTTTCCCTTCAAACATTTGAGAGGTAAATGTATAAATCGGATTGAGCTTGAAGTCGCCGTTGGTGAAGGTGAAGGCATAAACCTCGAGGTCGCTGAATGAGGAGAGAAAGTATTGCATTAAAAGTTCTTTCAAGCGCTCATCCGTCACTTCAAGCGAATTCGCGGAAAGCTGCAATTCTTCACCATTCGTTTTACTTCCGATATGATGAACGGAGACACTTTTTAACGTGCACTTTGAGTAATCAATCATAGTATTATTAGAACTTAGCCTTTAAGAATAAATGTTGCAGGTTGCACTACGGCAGGTTTTTTCTCACAAGGAGATTTCTCAATATGTCAAATTTTTGGGAATTGAATTGTGAAAAATTGCTTTGATGAAACAGTATTACGCTCCATTTTTTTCATCATTTTTTCACCAAAAACAGTACATTTTATTATTTATGTCCAGTTTCGTTAGGCTGTTGAATCATCTGGTTAAGCAAATAAACCTTGGCTTTCTTTGGCATCTTAAAAGTGAAACGAATCTCGGCAGGGTTTAAGTTTCTTTTTTGATATTGAAAGGTAAGGCGTCTTTCATTTCCCAATGAATCAGCCAGCGCTCTTGAAAGGAAGGTAATTTCTTTCGGTAGGGTTACGGTTCCTTCTCCAAGAATTTCCGATTGAAACCGAGAGAAAAAGACGCCGGTAAATATGCCTTTGATGCTGTCGCTTCGGGCAATGCTTTCTAGGGTGCCGCTCGCTGAATCAACCACAATTTCCTCACGAGCTCCACCTTGATTTTTGAAGAGATAAACAATTTTTCCGGTGGTGTTGATGACATCCGTCAACGAATCAAGTGCTGACTCCGGGTCAGGTAAACCCAGAAAGAGATTGATGATAGATTCAAACTCCGCGTCAATTCCGCTAACCGCGCGAAGGTTTTCAGGTTTGTTTTCACCAATAAAAACCGATGATTGAAACGGGACATAAACAAAAGCGCTATCAGGTCGAAGAAGCATATCAAAGGCTGTGAAGCCAAACATCACACTGCCTAAAAGTTGAACGGCTTTTCCACGCTCAAGCACCACCCTACACGATACACTTTGATTCATTTCAGGCGAGCGAATCGCAAGCGTCCCTTCCCCGGAAAGTGAGTGAATTAGTAAACTTTTTCCTCTGAGCGTTTGATAAAGTGAATCAGAATAAAGGCTGCGTCCGGTATGAATGACATTCGAAACATGTTTCTCTATCAAAATCCGTTCTGCTTCTGACTTGACCGATTCCTTTTCGCCACAAGCACTAAAAAGTAAAATCGCAAAAAATGCAAGAAGCCCAAATAGCAAATGCAGTCGTTTACTGAATATTAAATGAAGAGCTAATTCAATCATGAATGAAGGTTTTGAAAGGCATTTCTGAAAGTTACCTATTTCTTCGGCGGCATTCAAGTCGCTTGATTTCCCAATAAAAAACGGGGCAAATTGCCCCGCTTAAAAAAATCATGTCTTGCCAAAATTCTTGAGTTTATTCGAATCGAAGTGCTTCAATCGGGTCAAGAGCGGCAGCTTTGTATGCAGGGTAGCTGCCAAATCCGATACCAATCAGTGAACACACAAAGAGCCCAATGAATGCCCAATCCCACGGGAAAATAGCCGTAGCACTCATTTGCGCCGCAATCACATTGCCAAGAAGTGCACCGAGCAGAATCCCCAATAAGCCACCAAGCTCCGAGATTACCACAGATTCAATTAAAAATTGAATGAGAATCGATTGGCGTTTTGCGCCGATTGACTTTCGGATTCCAATTTCTTTTGTACGCTCAGTAACGCTGACGAGCATAATGTTCATAATTCCAATGCCTGCGGTAATCAATGCGATAAAGCTGATTACAAAGGCACCGGCGCGGATGACGTCGGCAATTTCATTGAAAGACTTGACAAGTGATTCATTGGCATAAAGTTCAAAGTCATTATCCTGATGCGCTTGCAAGCCACGCACAAGCCTCATCGCGCCTTGCGCGCGATCCATCGTTTTTTGATAGGTTTCTTGAGACGATGCTTGAACAGCGATATTAACCGTACGGTTATTTTTGCCAAAGTCGGCAAAGAATCGCGTGATCGGAACTAAAGATAGATCATCTTCACTCCCGCCAAAAGCTTGCCCTTTTGCAGCAAGCACACCCACCACGGTGTACACTTTCCCATTCAGCTTGATGCGCTCGCCCAAAGCCGATTGGTTAGGAAACAGCTTTTTCCGTACTTCTTGACCAATCACCGCGACACTGCGCATGTACTGAACATCTTCTTCAGTTAAATTTCTGCCTTCGATGACATTATGCTGATTGACAAAGAGAAAGTGTTTGTTGGTCCCAACAATCGTTTGATTCGCATTGGTTTTATAATTCCCATAGCTTGCAACACGCCCGCCATCAAACGACTTTAAACAAACACCCGCTGTTTGTTCTTCAATCATCTCTCTGAAACGCTCGGCTTGTTCAAGCGTGATGTTTCTGCGGTTATCGAGATCATCACGGTTTGAAAAACTCATCGCGGGGTATTTCGCAATTTGGAATGTATTTGTTCCCAAAAAAGCGAGACCTGAAGTAATTGAGTTCTGAAGGGCACCGATAACAGTCATAACCCCAATAACAGAGAAAACGCCGACTGTGATGCCGAACATTGTCAGCCCCGAGCGCAATTTATTTGCTTTGAGCGAACTGACCGACATTTGAAAAATTTCTTGAACCCTCATTGTGGCTGTGCGAATGAATATTTAAAAGACTGCTGACCAAAAGAGGAGTGATGCGTGGTAGGTTTCCTTACGAAGGAAGGAAAAGATGGTTTCTCAATTAAGAAAGATTTTACGAAATGGATGCGGGGAGAACTTCGTCTTCGAAAAGAGTTTTAAGCCAGTTGATATAACCATTCGCTGAACTTAAATCGAGTAATTGAGGATAATTTTTAATACTCTTTCCCATTGGCATCCCTGATTCTTCTTGCCAAGCAAGCCAAGTAAGAACTAAGGCTTTCGTTCTTTTGGTGTAACGATTTAATTTTTCCTTTTCTAATCTATCCAATGCTTCATTGATTGGTCTAATTAAATCGTCCTTTTTGGGAATAAAGCCAAGAAAAAAATCCTCTAATTCCCCCTCCGTATTATTATCGGGCATAATCCATATACCTATCTTTTTACTTTTATTGCTTTCGATATACGCTTTACCGTTTGGCCAACCTTCAAGCACAAACCCATATTTTTCAAGAATTTCTTTTATTCTTACCCATTTCTTGGAAATGTTGGTATCGGCGTCTAATACAACACCTAATTTTTGGTATGTTCCGGCTTTTAAGCGTGTCTCTAAATTGGATAAAATTTTGGGATATCCGTCGCATACATGTATATAAAAACAATCGGGAAGTGCGGCTTGATCGGCAAGTTCGCCTGTTAAATAAAGATCGTCGTTACCTTCTACAAGTAAGGGATTTAAATTTTCTAGATGTTTTGTTCTGGTTTTTCTATCGGAGCTCGATATCATGACTTATGGCAACTTCAATATTTTCCAAATTAAAATCTACACATTCTATTTTAACCCCATCATTCTTTAGTTTAAGTATTTGGCCACGTTCCGCATAAGTTTCATTTAGTAGTAACGAACCAAAACTCTTAATTACATCATTGCTGTGCGTAGTGGCGAATACTTGAATATTCAGTTTTTCAGATAAATGAAAAATCACTTCCCACATTTTTTCCATTACCGAATAATGCAGTCCGTTTTCAATTTCATCTATCAGGAATATTCCATCTTTGCAATTGAGCATTGCAAGGATGATTTGAAGCAATCGATTCATCCCATCTCCCATCATTCGAAGCGGGGTTCTGTCGATATCTCCCTTCTTTAAAACGGTGGAAATTCTTTTGGTCTCACTTTCGCCTTTAACGAATCGAAATTTTTCTATCGGGGTGATAATCGATAATGCAGAAATCAATTCATCCTCTGTTTGTGTGCCATCGATATTATCCCAATAGGCATTAAATTTTTCATTATTCCCAAAATCATAAGAATCGATGATTATTACATTCCCCCACTTTAGTTCATTTTGAGAATTATTCGGGAGGTCAAAGACTTCTTTACCTTCTGACATCATTCTCATTTTAGGGGGACTGCTTTTTTGATATTTATGCGTATTAATTTTTACTCCCTTCCCGTTTCTTGAAGAAGTAAATACAATATTAAATGTATGTGGGTCTTCATATTCCCCTGCTTTTACTTCAACATTCTCTATCGAATCATTCGTAAATGAGAAATTGTTTCTAAGATACTTTAGTGCCTTTTGCATTTCTTTTACTGAAGCACCAAACATTCCATTCCTTTTTCTTAAAATAAATGCAATAAGTTCTGGACTAAAATCGTTTTGATACAATAAAATTGCTTCAAGCAGGGTGGTCTTTCCGGTATTATTTTTTCCTGTTAGGAGATTGACGCGGGATAGTTTCTCAATCTTAAAATTGTTGAGAATTCGGTAATTGGAGATATAAAAAGAGTTCAGCATAGTCTCTATTGAAATTGGTTGTGACGCATCGCTACGCCTTAAAGATGCTCAATTTCCAACCTTTACGCAAATGGCAGTAATGTCGTCAATTTGTTTTCCGGGTGGTTGGAAGGCACGAACGGCATCAATGACACGATTCAAGATGGAAAGGGCGGTTTCATCTCGAGTGGCTTTTAAAAGTTCAAGGAGTCGGGTTGGTTCAAAGAGTTCTTTCGAGGCATTTTCTGCTTCCGTGATTCCATCGGTATAAAGAAAAAGTACTTCGCTGCGTTCAAGTTTTGTTTTTTGACTCTCGTAGGTAATTTTAGGCACCACACCCAATATTACCCCACCGGCGGTAAGTGATTTCACCTCTCCTTGCTGAGTGATTACATAGGGCGGATTATGCCCGGCATTTACGGAGTGAAAAATGCGGGTTTCCAAATCTAAAATGCCACCAAAAAACGTGATGAATTTATCGGCAGGGGTGTTTTCGTATATAATGTTATTAATATTGGCGATAGTTCCCGCAAGGTCAAATGACTTTACTTGAAACGGTTGCATATAGGCTTTTATGGAGGCTTGCAAATTTGCCATCAATAGCGCTGCGGGCGTGCCTTTGCCGGTGACATCAGCGATACCGATAAAAATATGGCGGTCATCAAGCTTGATGATATCGTAGTAATCGCCGCCAACTTGAAGCGAGGGGATATTTACCGCCGCGATTTCTACGCCCCTGAACTTCGGTAACTCCTTCGGCAGCAGCATTGCTTGAATTTCTCTTGCAACCTGCAATTCCTTTTCAATCACTTCTTTTTCGAGTGCTTCTGCAAATAACCGTGATTGCTCGATTGTCGTCGCGGCTTGCGAAACTGCAAGGAAAAGAAAATCAAGATCAGAATCGGAAAAGGATTGATCGCTGAATTTTCCACTGCTGAGAATCACGCCCAAATTCTTCGTGCTTCCGCGCATCGGTATTGCGATAACAAAACCCGCGTTTACCAATTCCGGATATTTTTCCTTTGACAGTTTTTCGGGTAACGAGAGATTTAAAAGCGATTGAAGTTCAGACTTTGGGATATGTTCAATACTCAATCCACCACGCGTAAGTTCAACCACCAAATTTCCATCTTCTTCTCTTAATGCCACCATTCCGCGAATCATCATTTGTCCCGAAACCGCATTAAATAGCATTTTCAGAAGCTCTTCGCGAGGCATATTTGGCGAGTAATTTTTTGCCTGTTCAAACAGCGTTTTCAATTTTTGTACTGAAAGATCAAGGCTGCGATTAACCCGTTCCATTTCATCAATTCGATCAGCATTATCAATGGCTATTGCTGCAAGTGAGGCCAATGTGCCAATGAAATCGCGTTCGGCTTCGCTAAACTCCGATTTGTTTAATTTTTTTCCGAGGGCGATAAAGCCAATCATCCGCTTTTGTGAAGCAATAGGAACAAGGAGATTCAGGTCAAATTGAATTCCAAACGCTTCAAGGTCGGTAAAGTTTTGTGGCGCTCCGGTTAGTCCGCGGGAAGAAGCAAGATGATAAATATCAATGAGATCTTCACCGGTGGAAAATGTAATAATCGCGGCTTTTGAGACTAAAAACTTCCCCATAGCGGTTCGCAAAATATGGGAAAGGATAAATTCAAGGTTAAGAGAGGCATTGAGGATTTTGCTGGTTTCGAGGAGGGAATTGAGGTCTAAGGTCCCGAGTGCTTCGGTGGATTTATCCAACGCAGAGAGAGGTGATGGTGCTCCCGATTCGGGCATAGTCAGCGTAAAATTTTGGTCAAGATAAGGCGGTTTGAACCGGCATCGGTTTGATAATGGATTTCATCCATTACCATTCGGATTATCTTGATTCCAAGTCCACCCTTTTTATGCTCCCGCTCAATATAGTCTTTCATATCCGGTATTTTATGTGTGAGGATATCATAGCTTTTACCATTATCATCTATAAGAACGGTGAAACGGCGTTCGGAGCCAAGCGCGGTTTTGATAATGCTGATTTTGAGATCTTCATTGCTGTCTTGATTATACGCGTGGCGAATAATATTGGAGCACGCTTCATCCACAGCGAGTTGGATTTTATTGCAATCAATATCGGAAAAGCCGAAGCGCCCCGCTGCTTGCGCAATAAAAGCGCGGATGGCCTGCAATTCTTCAAGGCGGCTATGTACCGTCAAAGAATCCAATAGCTCTTCGTTTAATCCGTTCGACATTGTTAAAAAAATCTCCTTACAAGTTGTATTAAGGGGTTGGGGCATTAAATTTTTCAACAGCTTCTTGCTCTTCCTTAAAAATCTCATAGAGCAAAGGAAAGCCCAAGAGATCAAATACTTGAAAAATTTTATCTGACATATTTGAAAATTTGATATCGCCGCCCTCTGCACGTACATCATCAATAAATGCCATAAACACTCCCAAGCCGGCGCTAGAGATGTAACTAAGTTTTGCGCAGTTGATTATGATATGAACGCGTTTCTTTTCAATTTGCTCCTGAATTGTTCGCTCTAATTGCACCGACGTGTGAGCGTCCAATTCGCCAATAAGATCAATGGCGGAGGTTTTTCCCAGTTCTCTGACTAAAGTGCTAAACATCGCTGAAATGGTTTCAAAATCCTGTTAAGAGTGTTGGTGCTTTAACTTCCTTACTTCAAAAATTGCTCTTAACACTACGGCAAACTTTCGATTACTTATTTGTTATGCGAGCCTTTGAAGAAAGTGTTTCGAAAATCTAGGGGGCTTAAATCGCTCCCGTAGAAATTAACTACAAGCAAATAATATAAGAAGGTTATGCCCTTCTTTGAAAATTCGCTTGTTAAACTTGTATATAAAAAAATAGCAAGGCATTAGGCCTTGCTTTAATTCTAATCGAAAAACCTTTATCTCAAATTTTCATCCACAACGAAAATTAGGCGGTTCAGGATAGTACATTTGAAGCGCATATAGCGCATTCATAACCTCGCGACGCTCATCTTCAGTGAGATTTTCTTGCGACTGCTTACCGTATGTTGCAATCGTTTGTTGAAGCTCGTCATACTGGGCTTTACAGCCCATTTCCAAACATTTCCATTGAGGAAATGCATGAACACAAGTTGGCTTGACCGCCGAAAAATCTATTCGCTTTTCTGTATTTCGTTTCAGTGCCGTTTCTTCCGTTTTCATCTTTTTATCTCCTTACTTATGTTATTCAATTCAACATAATTTTTCAGGGATTCACCTTCGCACGGCCTACTGTATTGAAAAACCAAAAAAAACGGAATTTTCAAATTGCGAAACAACGGTGACACAAACCCTTGGTTGTACCACAAATGATAAGTGTGCCGACTCTTTGTCTTCACCACTTATTTAATTTTCTTGTTATCAACTTACCTCATTCGTATTCCATTTCCAAGTGAAATCTTTCCTGTTTCCCTTTAGAAATAAGCCTTTATGGACGATTTCTTTTTCTTTCAAATCCTTTTTTTGAATCGAATTTTTTGATCGTCAAACCCTTGTATATTTATCTTTTGAATTCTTTATCATCAACTCAAATTTTTATGATTCATCGTTTATCCTATCGTTTAAATGTCCTCGGTTCCCTACTTCTTTTGGTTATGCTGTTTTGCGGATCGCTTTTTTCTCAATCGAAGTCTAGCAAGGTTGAGTCAAAGGGAGTGACTTATAATTCAGGTAATGAGAAGGTTTCTGGATATTTTTCTAAACCTAAAAGCAAGGGTACTTTCCCCGGTGTGATTATGATTCACGAATGGTGGGGATTGAACGACTGGGTGAAGGCAATGGCCGATTCCTTGGCCGCTGAAGGCTATGCGGTGCTTGCGGTAGATCTCTACCGCGGTAAAGTTGGAAAGACCCGCGAAGAAGCTACCGAACTTATGCAAGGCACCCCGAAAGACCGCGTTAGTGCTGATTTAAGCGCTGCATATGCATTCCTTAACACCCTGCCAGAAACCAAAGGAAGGAAAATTGGAAGTGTAGGCTGGTGTATGGGTGGCGGCTATTCTCTAACTGCCGCGAATTTGCTGGGTGAAAAACTTTCTGCTTGCATTATATGCTACGGCCGTGTAACCACCGAAAGCGGATTTCTTAAGCCTGTTGCAGCACCGGTTTTGGGAATTTTTGGCGGTAAAGATCGCGGTATTCCGGTTGACTCCGTCAAGGCGTTTGCAGCTGCACTCAATGCAAGCGGAAGAAGTGCCGAGCTCGCCGTGTATGACTCAAGCGGCCACGCCTTTATGAACCCCAATAATGAACGCGGTTACAATGCTACCGATGCAAATGATGCTTGGAGCAAAACACTCACCTTTTTTGCAACTCGGCTTAAGAAGTAAGGCGAAGTTACCTTGTATTTTTGATGAGCGATATGTTTTCGAAACAACTCTATATCGGCACTTCCACGTGGAGTCAAAGCGATTGGGTGGGGAATTATTACCCACCCAATGCGAAACCCGCCGATTACCTTGTTCATTACACAAAAGGCTTTCGGACGGTTGAAGTGGACTCAACCTTTTATGCCATTCCGCGCCCACAAATTGTTCAAGGCTGGTATTCAAAAACACCTTCCGATTTTCGATTTTGCGCCAAGCTTCCTCAAAGAATCACACATGAGAAACTATTGCTTGATGTGAAGGATGACCTTCTTCATTTTTTGAATGTCATCTCAGAACTGCGCGAGAAATTACTGGCTATACTGATTCAATTTCCGCCGTCCTTTGCCGCTTCGCTTGAAACCGTTGAGGAGATGAAAGCTTTTCTTTTTCAGCTTCCGCCATCCATTCGATTTTCGCTTGAAGTTCGCCATCCCTCGTGGCTGCGTGAAAAATTTTATGAGCGGCTTTCGAAACACAATGTGGCACTTACTTTAACCGATCAACCGGCAATGAATCAAATGGGTGAACCACTTTGGGTTGAAACCGCCGATTTCCTTTACCTGCGTTGGCTTGGGAATCGGAAGCTCATTCATGAACCATTTAACAAAGTGGTGCTCAATAAGGATGCGGATTTGCGGCAGTGGGCGCAAAAAGTAAAAGCAACGAAGATTCAGACCGTGATGGGGTATTTCAATAATCACTTTTCGGGGCATTCACCTACATCGGCAAAGGAATTCATCTCCTATCTCGAATCGCCGGAGTAATTCAATCTCTTGCCCAAGCTGAGCAATCTTAAAATTCAATTCGAAAAATGGTTGTCCGGTGGTTCGAACGTGATAAAGAGAAAACTGCACCGTGCGCGGTAAGGATTTCTTGAACCAGCATCAAGCCAAGCCCTTGCCCCTTTTCTTTGGTGCTAAAGAACGGGGTGAACAGATTTTCTTCAACGCCTTTTGGAAATCCCTCGCCGTTATCTTCAATGGTGACGATGGATTTTGAGTTGCTTTCATTTTTTTCTCCAAATACTCTGATTAAAACAAATGCGCCGCTCATTGTTTCAATTTCGTTTTTTTGGAGTGGAACAGAGGCAGCTTCAATGGCATTTTTCATCACATTGATAAAAACTTGTTCAAGTTGTGCACGGTCGCCATTGATGGTTAATGACCCCTTTTCAAACTCCAAGCCCATTGCCACACCAGCGTTTTCGGCGGTTTCATGAAAAAGCTTGCACACGCTGCCGATCAAATCGGCCAAATTCACCGGCTGCATTTGAGGCGGTGGCAACCGAACGATGCTTGCATAACTTTCCATAAAACTGCTCAGAGCATTTAATCGACTGATTGCGACGCGTAACGCTTTTTCAAAATCATTCCGATCATCTTCTCCCAACTGAGGTGAATAATTAAGACACGAGTGCAAGAGTGAGCGCGTTGCACCGGTCGTGTTATTGACTTCGTGCGAGAGCATCCGAATGACTTTTTCATACGCTTGCTTTTCGAATTGACGAAGTTCTTTGGTGATCTCTTCGATTTGAATGAACGCTCGGCGAAATCCCTGATCGATAAATTCACTTTTGGTGACTTTGTACTTTCGATTTCCGGATAAAGCAAGAATTTCGGGTGAGCCGATTTTTAATCGGGTGAGTTGTTTACAAAAATCTTGCAATGCCTCCTGCACAAGTGATTCCAAGGTTTTCCCTTTGTAGTAGTTATCAGATATTTGGAAAAGCGTTTTGGCTTTTGGGTTTAGAAGTAAAAGGCGGTAATCGAAATCGTAGAGAATAATTGCGGCCGGCGAGGCGTGAATAAGTTTAGAAAGGAGCGCCGCTTGCTCGTTGGTGCGAAGCCGTTCGTCGCGTAAGCGGGTGATCATTGTGTTATAGACTTCAATGATGGCATCATACTCACTTTGGCCAATCGGGCGAAGGGTAGAGGAGAAGTCGCTTTCGCGAAGGAGATCGGCTCCGTTTTTGAGAAGCGTTATCGGAGCTTGTAGCCGATAGAAAATGGCAACGGTTGCTGAAAGTGATAGTGCGATAAAGCCTTCAACGGCCAGCATCCACACGCGGTTTTCGGCGAGAAGCCAATATGCTGTGCCTCCAAACGCGATGTGAATGACAACGAGGTAGATGATGATGATAAGTCGTAATGGCATAGAGCAAATGCTGGTTTATCCAAAGCCGAGATTTATATCCACAAAATAAGAAACGGGCGTGAAGGCGTGTAGAATTTGGAAGAGGTTTTGAATCAAATATAGTGGTTTAGGGAATTTCCAATGAAGGTGATGAAGCTCGAAGACTTACGTAAAATCGCTTTGTCGCGATTTGGCCTACAAAACTTATTATTAAAACAATGATTGTAGTGAGGTTGAATGCATAAAAAATCAATAACCACAATTTAGCAATACTCCTCGTAGCGGTTCGGGCTATTTATCAAATAGTTGCTTTTCAAATTCAGCAGGTGTTAATATTTCTGCCGTTTTGAATGGATTATTTTCTAATAAATCTTTGTCTCCAGTAACTAAATAGTCTGCTTTAGAATAAGCAATTAAGTCAAGGAGAAAATTATCTTTTGGATCTCGATTAATAAAATGTTTCGGCTTAATTTCAACTTTAATTGCGATTATTTCTAGCAATACAATTAAATCATCTATACTTTCTTTTGGAAAGTATTTTTTTAATTTTTCCCGGCTTGTAACAGCTTTGATTTCAGTTAACAATTGTTCCGTTATGATAATTCTAATACTTCCATCTGAAATTAGGTTTTAGATTTTAGCCAATCGTTTGCCGATTAAAAAACTAATCCAAACATTAGTGTCAAAAATTACTTTAACGCTTTTGTTTGTCATAAATCTGCTGCCTTACAATTTCAACTTCTGAGTTTATTGTTTTTAATTCAAGATCTTTTGTTTTGAAGGTCTCTAAAAGTTGTGACAGTTTTGTGCTGATTGCTTCTTTCTCCAACTCCTTTGTCAACTTTATTTTTTGTTTTCGAGGGAGTTGTTTCACCACAGCCAATATTTGTTCAAAACTTAGTTCTATTTCTAATTCAGTTTTCATGTTGTACCTTCATTTAAGTTTATTAGACTTTGCATATAAATCATTTGTATTTATCATTTTTTTTCATCCCTACCTTAGCCTAAGTGCAAATTTGGTGCGGCTTTGCGAGGGCAAGTGGGCGCGAAGCAGCCCGAAGACAGAACTAAATCCTATGTTGGTCAATGGGCTTGATTATCAAGTTAATTCAATTCCAATTTTTCGGGATTTTGTCGTGTATCCCAAACTCTAATAATTTGGATACTATCTTGTTGAATTAGATAAAAAAGCTTGTAGTCTCTTATTACTTTAATTCTTATATTTTCAAAATTTGTTTGAGTTCCAATTTCCGGGAATTCTGATAATAGCTTTGCTCCTTCAATAAATAGTCTTTCTAACTTTTCGCTATAAATATTGTTTTATTTTTATCGACCCAATATTGATATATTTTTAGTCGATCTTGAATCGATGTGTAAGACCATACTATTTTTTTAGCCATTCCTTTAACACATTATTGGCTTGTTCAGAGGTGTAAACCCTTCCTTCTTTGATGTCTTTAAGTCCAATTTCAACTGCTTTTTTCTCATCCTCTGAGAGTTGATAAATTGTGTCCATTTCAGATTCGATATTCACAAGTCTAAGGATTTCTTCAAGAACAAACTCATCTGTTATTGATGATACCTTGTTTATAATCTGTAATTTAAGTTCAGTTGCTGACATAATTTTTGTCGTTGATTCACTTAATTTAGTTATGATTTTATTTATAGACAAAATTGACACTATAACGGAGCAGTTTTGGGTATAGCGCGAAGCAGCCCGAAGACTCACGCAAAACCGCTGTTCAGCGAAGCGAAGCGAGCAGCAGCGGTGGAGCCGCTCCCCATCCAGCTAAACGGAGCGAAGCGGAGTTTAGCTGAACGTTTCTGCGCTTGGCGTTCGTGCGGGATTTCGGAGCACCAAACTGTCAACCCAGCACTAAAGTTGATTTGAAAAACTGCACTTGAATTTACCACCGTCACCCCGCATGACGCCAAACGCATGTTGTAAGCCGTATTTTTCACTCTACATCACTAAAGCATCTAACTCTAATTTCACTTATCCCGTCAGTTGTCGGAATATGTATCGCACTTGGTACTTCTGTCGAATTGAACTCTTGTCTTTGTTTAGAACATATTTTCCTAAAGTCGCATTCTTCACATTTACCACTACTTGGTCTCATAGGAAATTCTCCCTCAAGAATTCGATTAACTGCCCACTCAATATTTTGAATAGCCGAAGCAATTGCTTCATCTGTAATCGGAACATTAACTCTATTTGGCACATCTTCCGTATTTGGTGCTTTTAATAAATGAACCGAACCTGTTTTCGCATTCTCTCCTAAAACTATTTCTGCTGCATAAGCATAAAGCTGAACTTGCAAAGACAGATTTATCCAGAAAAAGGGATTTAACTGTCCCTCCGGAAAATCCATTGACTTGAAATCTATTACTCTTGCCTCTAAAATATTTCCATCATTATCCTCTCGTAATAGTAAATCAATTGAACCGGTAATTAATGCTTTGTCAGCTTTTATCTCGAAGCGCTGCTCTAATGACCGGCTTTGCACAAAATCTTCTGGATAACCTACTGCATAATTACCCACTAAACGTTTTGAGGCGTTTTTGGCTCTTTCATAAGGCCCTTCTCTTTCAAGATCTCTTGATGGAAACACATGCTTTAAATGAAAAACATCCTCAGCAATTTCTTCGGCTTCTTCTCGTGTCGGTGCAGTATTTGCAAAAAGTTGATGAGTTCTATTAATAGCAGTATGAGTAGTTAATCCATAACCAAATAACTCAGGTACAGCAGGACTGTAGCCGTAAATTTTACGAAATTTATACTTCATTGGACACTCTAAATAGTCCTTAATTTCTGTAAAACTTGTAGGCATTGACTCTTCGTCTATGCGAGGGCGTTGTTCAGTTCTCTCAATATTATCAGGTAAATGTGTTGTATCAGTTATCACCGCAGGGTCATTCAGTCCTTGAATTCTAAGTTTGAATGGACTTGGGTTTTTAGGCCTTTGCAATCCCGGTTGAATGCTGCTTCCTGTTATATACAAAAATCTTTCTGCCCTTGTTAAGGCTGTATAAAAAAGTCTTGCCTCGCCAGCATTATTTGATTGATATAAACCTCTGGATAATGGAATTTGAATAAGGTTTAAAGGTAACCAGCCATTATAACTACTTCTCTTGCCGGGAAAACGTTGTTGAACAACATCCACGATAAAGACCACTGGGAATTCAAGCCCTTTCATTTTATGAACTGTCGAAATTGTAACAGCATCTGGTCTCGACATTAGCTCTACTTGGGTTGTATCATATCCAGACTCAGCTACATTTTCTAGAAAATTTAATACACTTTGGTATCTCTGACCTGTATCAATACTTACAAATACCTTTTCAACATCCAAAATAATTCCACTAAAAACCCCTAAATCACGCATCACTTGTTCATGATTTTGAAATTCTGTAGTTGAAACTCTGAATGCCTCTAATAATTCATGAACCAATAATTGTGGGTATACCTTTCTTCTTGCTCCGCCAATTGGCCTATGAATTTGATTATTCCAAGCAGCCAAGATTTCTAAAAATTGATTTAAATCAGCATTTGGAAATACTGGTAAAATATTAGAGTTGAAAAAATTAATTGCTTCTCTTCGAGGATACCCAGGAGACCTTAAAAGGCTCATAGCATCTCTAAGGGTTTTTGCATGAAGTCTTTCAAAAATAGAGCCCTCTGCTTCGATTATATAGTTAATGTCAGCATCCGAAAGTGCATTAGTGTAGTCTCGATGATATGGTGCTCCACCATTTCGAGTACCTCCTTGTACTGAACGCATCAATATTGCAAAGTCAGATTTAGTGAGTCCTCTTTCTGTTCCGTCCGTTTCTATATATCTTGTACCAAGTAATTGATTTATTCGGTTAGCTATCCACTCAGCTTCATCTTGCTTTGTTCCAAACCATAGGTTTCCGAAGTGTTGTATATTTCCATCTGAGTTTGATACTGGTGCTTTATCAATCCTTGCAGTACTTAGCTCAAGTTGAATAAATCTGTCTGATGTAGAGACAATAGTACTTGTGCTTCTAAAGTTTGTAGAGAGGGTATGGGTAGAGCAATTTGGGTATCTCTGGTCAAATTCAATTATATTTCGAACATCTGCACCTCTCCAACCATAAATGGATTGGTCATCGTCACCTACTACAAATAATGAGTTCAGGCGGCTGTATAATCCCCTGATTAAACGTTCTTGGGAAATATTAACATCTTGATACTCATCAACCATTAGATGCATTGCATTTTCCAGTGCTGTATTTATTTCTGGATTATTGTTTTCTAATGCTTCAACAACCAACCGAATCATTAATGAAAAGTCAATATATTGGTCAGAGGTTAATCGATTATTTATGCTTTTTAAGCAAGAGCCCAATGGAGCATCTTCTTCTTCAATTTCATCAAGGGATAACATTTCATCATTAGCCATCTTCCAAGCATTAGATACTTCAGCGATGGTTTGGAACATCCTCGCATTTCTATTTGCTTGTAAGACGTTTAATTCTAATTCATAATATCTTGACAATAAAAATAATTTCAATCGGTTCTCGTCCAGTACTTCATATTGCCGATACTTCGCATTCATTGCGCCTAAAAGATTTTGGCAAAAAGCATGTATTGTCCCTATGTACATTGCCCCAACTAAAGCTACAGGTAATTCAGCCTTTTCAAGGGCAGAAGCAACACGTCTTTTTATAGACTCAGCGGCTTTTTCTGTAAAGGTAAATGCAATGATACTCTCTGGTTTAGCGCCTTCATGAATTATTCTTGCTATTCTGAAGGACAGAGTTCTTGATTTTCCAGAGCCTGCACAAGCCAAACATAAAATTTCATTTGTGTCATCTATGACTGCATTGTATTGGTCATCAGTTAAAGATAAATCAGTAGCGGAATATGTGTCTCTGAATAGCGGCATTTAAAAATTTTTTTGTTGAAGGTGAGTCAAAATGTGCGATTTAATATTATCAGCTTGGATTTTACTAAACTCAGGTGGTAATGCATTCCCAATCATTAATGCAATTTTAGTTCTTGGAGCATCAATTGGAAACTTATATGTCTTTGGGAATGATTGAAGCATAGACGCTTCTCTTGCTGAAATACATCTATTTTGTTCTGGATGAAGAAAACGACCTTTGGAAGGGTTTAAACAACCACCCGTGATTGTTGTCGAAAAATCATCCCATCTTAAGCGACCATATACATCATTAAATCCTACATTTTCTTTTTGATGACATTTTAATTGCCGGTCTTTCCCCAAATCTTTCCTACTTCCACCATTTTTGGGAATGTCTTTAATCAAATTCAATATTTCATCTGAGTGATTAGGAAAAATCTGGTGTAATGGGTCTTTTGAGTTCTCAGGTTTTGGGAGTTTACCTATAACTTGTCTAACTGTCTTTTTCTTTTTTGTTGGTTCTGCAATCGTTAATGGTGCTAATCTTGAACCAACTAATACCAATCTTTTTCTGCTTTGAGGCACACCGTAGTCTTTAATGTTAACTATTTTCCAATCTGGTTTATAGTAGCCTGCTTTTTCTAATTCTTTGAGTGCGGATTTAAATGATTTGTCAAGTGCTAAACCGGGCACATTTTCCATCATGAAAGTGTAAGGTTTTAATTCTTTCACAAATCGTACAAACTCATTAATTAGCTGATTTCTTTCGTCTTCAACAGGTTCTGGTTTATTAAGCCTTCGTATTGAACTGAATCCCTGACAAGGAGGGCAACCCGCAAGTAAATGAATCGTTTTGTTGCCAAGTTCTTTCTTTACATTTTCAGTTGAGATGTTTCTGATGTCATCTGTTATGACTTTGGTCTTTTTATGATTCAGTTTATAAGCCTTTGATGCAAGCTCGTCAATTTCAAAAGCAAGCTGTGTCTGGAAACCAGCTTTGTGGAGTCCTTGTGTAAGTCCTCCAACTCCACTAAATAAATCTATTGATATCAATTTCATAGGTAGAATATCGGTTTTTCTAATATGGCTTACAATGGGGAGCGGCTTTGCGGGGGTCAGGGGGCGCGAAGCAGCCCGAAGACTCACGCAAAACCGATGTTCAGTGAAGCAAAGAGCGGTGGTGCCACACCCCAAAAAACTCTTTTATGAAACACTGATTTCTAGAATTTAGATAAGGTCAAGGAATTTCGGAAGTTATTTTTTGTGTCCGCAACTCAAAAGAATGGGACACGGAGGACGCGGATGAACTTGATTCGCGCGGGTCATCGGCGTTCGTCTCCTAAATCTGTGTCTTCTGTGTTCTATGGGACTTGGGGTGGTTTCGACACTTCGACAAGCTCAGTGCGGCGCAAGCTCAACCACCACTTAAATTTATGGCCTGTCGGATACCGGACAAGCCGGTATGACATGCATTTATCGCTACGTGCGAAGAGTCGGAGAGTTCTCGCTGCGCTCGAAATGACTTTAACCTCGTTAGGTGGTTTCGACAAGCTCAACCACCACATTTAATTATAGGGCATGTCGGATTCCGAACAAGTCGGAATGACATGCCCTTTTTAATACATTCATTATTGCCGAGAAGCCGATATGACATGCCTTTGAATTTGCATTTGGGGCAGTAAAGACTAAAAGCTATTTGCTTCCGCCGGTGGCGATGACCGATTTCACCGGCTTTCGCGGCAGCTTTTCACTGCGCATTGCCGTGTGATACACAAACGACGCCACAATGGCGGCATTGCGCATCATGTCTTCAGCCACAAGCCGCTCGTAAGTATCCATATTCGAGTGGTGAGTAAAGGTGCCGTATTCCATCGGATCTTGAATGAATTGAAAGCCCGGAAGTCCGATGGCATCAAACGAAAGATGATCGGTGCCGCCGGTATTGCTCGAAGCCACGGTGGTTGAATTCCATTCTGCAAATGGCTCAAGCCACGCGCGGAAGATGTTGCGGCAGGCGTCGTTTTGCTGAAGATAAATTCCGCGAATATGCCCGCCGCCGTTATCGAGATTGAAATATCCGGCGAAGCGGTGATAAGCTTCTTTGACGAGAATCGTGTCTTTGCCTTTGCCTTCATCGTCCCACAGGAGATAGTCGGGCAAGTCGCCGAAGTTTTTCTTCACATGATAGAATGAGCCGAAGAGCCCTTGCTCTTCGCCCGACCAGAGCCCGATTCGGATGGTACGTTTTGGTTTTACGCCGGTTGATTTAAAGACTTCTTGCAACACACGGACGGCTTCCATCATTGTGGCGGTTCCTGCGCCGTTATCGGTAGCGCCTGTGCCCGTGTGCCACGAATCGATATGCGCGCCAAGCATCACCACTTCATCCTTCAGTTTCGGATCGGTTCCGGGGATTTCCGCAATGGTGTTAAAACATTCTTTGCTTTCGTTGAAGCTCACTTTCATGTCAATCTCCATTTCAACCTTCATTCCCTTTTTGAGCGCGCGGAAAATTCGGCCGTAATGCTCCGGGTTGAGCGAAATTTGGGTGAGCACGCCTTTCGGTTGCTCGTAGACTTTTGGGCGGCTTTGCCACGGCGTATCCATTGCAGGCGGCGGCATCGTGGCGCCTGAGATTGAGACGGAGCCCGCTGTACCGCGGTAGGTGAGGTCTAAAATGGCGGCGGGTTCTTCCTCAAATAAAAATTTGGTGCGAAGGTAGGTAAGCTGTCGCTGCTTGAGCTCTTCGGGTGAAGTGGGCGGAATCTTAAAGCTTTGCAAGGTTTGTGTTGTGGAATTTGAAAGTGGCAAGAGCGATTCGTTATCGTGCCGCTTGGCGATGGGTTTATCGTTTAGTTTTGGAGCGCGGAAATCGGAGACCATAATGAATTTGCCTTTGAGCTTGCCTTTATACTTGGCGAAATCTTCTTCCGATTTTATCTCCAATAACACAACTTCACCCTTTTTTGCTTTTGGCTCGGCTGACCACGCTTTAGGATAAGAGATAACAGGGAAGGAAGCCAAGCGAAGATTTTTTTCGCCCAAAATGGTGGCGCCTAAAGCGTATCGCTCGAGTGTCCAGCCAAAGCCAAAAGGCCCCCACGCTTCAAGGCGTGCATTTTGCAAACCCCACTCCTCGAATTTTTTCTTTGTCCATTCGTTGGCACGCATGAGTTGCGGGGAGCCGGTGAGCCTTGGACCATAGACATCGGTGAGACTGCTGGCGATATCCATCACCTGCGAGCGTTTCAGGGCTTCATCTTTTATTCGATTGACAATGGCTGTATCGACATATTCTTTCTCCTGCGCTAAAACGGTTAGAGAACTGACGAAAATCAAAAGAACAAGGCTCTTCAAAAGAAATCTCATCATTGATACTGTTTAACTTTTACTTACTTCCAAATTGAACAGTTTAAAATAGCAGTTTCGCATCAAACTTCATTTTGGATATTGATTCTGATCCATTTTCAATACCTCTATATCGATGTTCTTGTCTCAGACACTGTAATTCAATCTCCGCTTTCAATGACTATACCAAACCGATTTTGAGCCACTATGAATCATCCTTGAAAAAATTTGCAATAAAAAATAAAATTTAGGTTTCTATCGCACTTAACATTAATTAATTAGGCGTAAACCTAATCCTACTAAATTTTTTAGGTTTATACTTTGAAATAATTTAATAATAAAGTATTTTTGATGAGTTTTTCATGATTACTTCTCGTAAATCCAACTTTACAACAACATGCAACAGACCAACAACACTCGTTATTGCCTTTTAATACTTTGTTTTGCACTTTTCTTTATGATTCAGAGCACATCAGGACTTTTTGCTCAATCGACAGAGAAGAAGGAAGACGATTCGAATTATTCGATGTCCGTTTCACTTACCACTGATACCTTCTTTGGATTTGCGCCAATGGCATCAGGTACCTATAAGTTCAGCGATAAACTCAAATTTTCATTTTATGGAATTTTTTGGTCGGGTGGTACGCCTGAAGCGTGGGGAAATTGGACAGAGTTCGGTATCGGCTTCTCTTATGCCGCTTCAGATGCCATAACTGTTACTCCACAATTGGGGGTACTTGGCGGGACATTACTTTCAGGCGGTGCGACAAACTCAGCCACTCGAGCATTAGGTGATGGAATTGTACCGAATTTGACGATTGATTTATCGACATCGTCGCTACAAGGTCAGCTTTATGCCGGTTATTATATGCCTATTCGAGATTTAACCGCAAAATCCGGTGCGCCAAGTACCTTGGCGTATCTTCATTATTGGGCAAACTTGGGTTATAAGGTTAGTTCATTCTTTTCTCTTGGTGTTCATTATGAACATCTCATCAATACAGGAGGCTCAAAAATCACCACTTCGACCGATGTATATCAATGGATCGGCCCTTATGTTCAGTTCAGCCATCCGAAGGGTGGGCTTTCGCTGCGTTTTGCCGGTGGCTCTGATTTAACCGTGGGTCGAGATTCGTTTTATAAAATGACTGCTATGTTCACTTTCTGAGACGGGCTTAATCACAAACGTTTAAGTTCAAACAAAAACCCGGGTCTTCCCCGGGTTTTTTTGCGACTATTGTTTACAGTTCAAAGTATCGCATAATGGTGTTCAAGTCTTTATCGCCGCGGCCGGAAAGGCAAATGACGATGCTTTCATTTGGGGTCATTTGCTTGGCTTCTTCAATTGCGGCGTGAACGGCATGCGCGGTTTCAATGGCGCAGATAATTCCTTCCGTTTGCGCGAGGCGTTTTAAGGCGGTCATTGCCTCGCTATCGGTGGCCGGGACATACGAAACCAAGCCGAGATCTTTGAGATAGCTGTGTTCGGGGCCAACGCCCGGGTAATCAAGCCCCGCCGAAATGGAATGCGCAAGTTCAATTTGCCCGTTTTCATCTTGCAAAAGGTACATCATTGCGCCGTGAAGCACGCCGGGCTTCCCTTTGGTGAGCGTTGCCGCGTGCCGTCCTTTAAGCCCTTCACCGCCGGCCTCAACACCCACAAGTTTGACCTGCTTTGCCGCGGCTTCTTCCAAAAACGGATGAAAAATTCCCATTGCATTGGAGCCACCGCCGACACAAGCGACAATCATTGTGGGCAGTGTGTTTTCGCGTTCGAGAAACTGCGATTTCAATTCTTTTCCGATAACACTCTGAAAATCGCGCACCATCATTGGGTACGGGTGCATTCCTACGACCGAGCCGATGATGTAGAAGGTATCATCGGGGTTCGTGACCCAATCGCGAATGGCTTCGCTCGTGGCATCTTTGAGCGTTCGGCTACCGGAGGTGACGGGGACTACGGTTGCGCCGAGAAGTTTCATTCGTGCGACATTCGGCGCTTGGCGGTGAATATCCTCTTCGCCCATATACACAATGCACTCAAGCCCGAAGAGCGCACACACCGTAGCCGTTGCAACGCCGTGCTGACCCGCACCCGTTTCGGCAATGATGCGCTTTTTGCCCATTCGCCGTGCCAAAAGCACTTGACCGATGGCGTTATTAATTTTATGTGCTCCGGTATGGCATAGGTCTTCGCGTTTTAAGAAAATGCGTGCGCCACCGATTTGGCTTGAAAGCCGTTCGGCGAAATAGAGCGGGGTTTCGCGGCCAACGAAATCGCGCAGGAGCAGATTGAATTCGCTCCAAAATGCAAAATCGTTTTTTGCGGCGGTGTATTCGCGCTCTAAGTCGTCGGCATTTTTGATGAGGGTTTCAGGCACATACTTGCCGCCATAGATTCCAAAGTGGCCGCGAGAATCAGGCGCTTGATAAGTGGTACTCATTGCTGTTGTTTGTGGTTACCAAATTCTGGTGATGCAGTAGGCATCGAACTGCTCATCTTTCAAAAGAATCGGAATTTTGTAATTGATGGATTGCGCAATCAGCATGCGGTCGAAGGGATCTTGATTTCTATTAAATAAAGGTACAGGCATAATAACTTACGATAATCTATCGATTTCTCTTGCTATCTGATCAATTACTTCATTATTTGCTATTTTATCATCGACACTGAAAACTATAAATACTTTACCCCCATATTTTTTGGTAAAGTCTTCAAAACTTGCCTTCATTCTTTCAGTTGCTGAATAGTTTCCGAAATTTGCTTTAACAGTTACAGGTTTGATTTGAATGCCAATCGCTTTTCTACCAACCCAAGCGAGATAATCAATGTCGCCTGCGTGGTCAAGTTCAGGGTCGCTTTGTTCAAACTTGATATTTGGAAATTCCTTTGCAAGATTATCTTCAATTACAGATTTTTCCCTGATAAACCCATCAAAAGTCCTATTGATGGTAAGATTATGAATATAGTCTATACAGTCTTGCAGAGTAAGTTGATTAAATGCTTCCGTCCATTCAGGTATAACAATCTCCTTGATTTTTACATAAAGCCGCTCGCCAAGTTCTTCTAAACTTTCTTTTGTGATTTTTGCGGGTTCTTTTCCGTCAGTCTTTGCATTTTCAAAATACCATTTTTCCCATTCTTCGATTGTTTTTGGTTGGCACTCACGAATTAAAGCCATTACCGCACCCACTTTGTTTGGTCTTGAAAGCTGATATGTTTGTGTTGCGTAATTAAGAACCTTCTCCTTTTTGCCAAATTCTTTGGAGTGACGTTTTAAGGATTGTTTAGCCATTTTGTTGTTGCAAGAGGTTCAAAAATTTGTCTTTGTATTTGAAATCAATATCGCTGTCCACTTGCACCAAACCGTTTTTGATTAAATGAGCATTGATGAATGTTTTATTTTCAAGATAGAGATAGCAAAGCAAATTATTTTCCTTATCGTGTTTAACTGCATCATATTTAAGAAATACTCGCTTCCCTTTTGTTTTTTCAATTAGGAATGAAGTTGCTTTGCCATTAATTTCAGGGTCTTCTTTAACTCCAATTAACTTTATTATTAAGTCATTATTTAAGCGAATCTTTTCAGGACTAATTATTTCTTTTACTGTAAATAATTCTTCTCGTTTATTCGGGCTTTCTTGATCAAATTTTGAACCGAATTGAAGTTTTTTTACATCAATTTTTTTATCGAGTGTATGAGGGTCTCTAAAAATATACGGGAGTTTTTGAATCTCATCTTTTAGGTCAATACATGTAGCTTTTTGTAAAAGAAATTCATAAGTAGTTCCATTAATATTTTCTTGATTAATTTCTAATTTTTCTTTGATAAAGGGAATAAATTGTGGGTTTATTTCATAACCTATTGAATTTCTGTCTGAGTTTTTTGCCGCTAAGGCTGTTGTTCCGCTTCCAGCGAATGGGTCAAGAACAGTTTCTCCTACAAACGAAAACATTTTGATAAGTCGTCTCGGCAATTCTTCGGGGAACATTGCTATATGCCCGTTTTGTCTGGCACCTGCAAAATTCCAATGACCTGCAAAAAATGTGTTCCATTCATCGGCACTCATTTTTGAAGCCTCTTTTTGTTCTTTTGTCGGTTTAGGGCTTTCTCCCAATTTCTTAAATACAAGAATAAATTCGTAGTCCAATTTCAAAATACCATTTCTTGGGTAGGGATAGGAACCCATTTGAACACCTCCACCTGTTGTATTGGATGTCGTTACTTTCTGCCAAATGATTGCTCCCATATAATCAAATCCAATATTCTCGCAGAACTTAATGATTTCTTCACGGATTGGAATGACTTTGTACCGTCCATAATAAACGGCGCGGGCAAATTGGTCACCAATATTGACGCATAACCTGCACCCATTGTAAAGTGTACGATAACATTCTTTCCAAACTAAATTTAGGTTGTTTATATAGTTTTCATAACTATCATGAAATCCAATTTGAGTTTCCGTTCCGTAGTCCTTTAACTGCCAATAGGGTGGCGATGTAATAACCAAATGAACTGAATTATTTGTTAATTCAGACATTTGTCGGCTATCTCCATTTATTATTTGATGATGTGTTTTCAAGTGAATAATAAAATTTTATATAATTAATTTCTTTAATCGAATCTCAATCAAACTTATCGGTTTCACTAAATGAATTCAACGCGTGGGTATCAAGTAATAGGCTCATTTCATATAATCCTTAAAACTGTCTAAGGGTTCATCGAAATCTTTCGGAAGCGGTAAAACGAAAATTCCGACAGGGGCATCAAAATCATCTGCCATTTTCCCGAAGGCCCCTTTTAGCGGCTCGAGACTGCGTTTGCTTTCGGGTTCTTGATTTCCCTCGTTCTTCAGCGGTTCATGCGGCTCCTTTGCAGGCGCATTGCTTTTGTGAATCAAAAATTCTACAAAATGCAGCACTTCCTCTGCTTGTGCCTGAGTCAGTTTCTTAAGAGCTGCTTCAAACTCTTGAGAGAGCTGTTTCTCAGTCGGTTCTACAATTGAGGTTGTGTTTGGTGTCATCGTTCAATAGAATAAGAACTATTTTCTCATCAAGGCCTATTGTGTATAATATACAAACCAAGTTTAAGAGTTTTTTCTGCTTTTCAATTGGCTTCATCGCAAGATTGAATTAGCCATATACTTATTCACATGAACGATCTTTTTGAATCGGAAGAATCACTTCCCGATGAACGCCACACACCTATTGGAACATCGGAGTCGGCACCGCTTGCCGAGCGGATGCGGCCTAAAGTGCTTTACGATGTGATCGGTCAAGCCCATCTCTTGGGTGAAGGTGCGCCGCTTCGCCGCTTTTTCGACTCCGGTCGGTTTCTTTCAATGATTTTCTGGGGGCCGCCCGGCACCGGAAAAACCACACTTGCCCGGCTCATTGCTAAAAAAGCCACAGCACATTTTATCTCTCTTTCTGCCATCGACTCCGGCGTGAAGGAAGTTCGCGCGTCACTCGAAGACGCCAAACGCATGCAATCGCGCGGGAAGAAAACGATTCTCTTTATCGACGAAATTCATCGCTTCAATAAATCGCAGCAAGATTCACTTTTGGGTGCGGTGGAATCGGGCTTGCTGACACTCATTGGAGCCACCACTGAAAACCCGAGTTTTGAAGTCAATGCTGCGCTCCTTTCGCGCTGCAAGGTGTATCATTTGCACCCGCTTTCTGAAACCGAGATTCTTCATATCGTCAACCGAGCGTTAACCACCGACCCTTGGCTCTCATCACTTCAGCCGCAATTGGAATCGCCGCACGCGCTTTTTGCTTTTTCGGGCGGTGATGCCCGCGGCGCACTCGGGGCAATCGAAGCAGCGGCTTTGCTGGCTGCTTCGGAGCGCGAGACAAGTATTGAAAAGGATCCATCTCCGCTTGTCATTTCAATCCGTCATCTTGAATTGGCACTACAACAAAAAACGCCGCAATACGACAAAAAGGGTGAATCGCATTACGACACCATCTCGGCGTTTATCAAATCGCTCCGTGGCTCCGACCCCGATGCTGCGCTTTTTTGGCTTGCGAAAATGATTGATGCCGGTGAAGAAGCGCGCTTTATCGCTAGGCGGATGGTTATTTTCGCCAGCGAAGATATTGGCAATGCCGAGCCGCAAGCTTTGCAGGTTGCCGTTTCGGTTTTTCAAGCGGTTGAACTAATTGGAATGCCGGAGGCAAGAATCAATTTGGCTCAAGGCGTGACATTTTTAGCGTCATGCCCGAAGTCGAACGCCTCCTATAACGGCATCGAAGCAGCACTTTCGCGAGTGAAGGGAGGCGCAGACCTCACGGTCCCATTGCATCTTCGAAATGGGCCTACTTCGCTGATGAAAGCCGAAGGCTATGGCAGAGAGTACAAGTACCCCCATCTTTATGATGGGCATTTTATTCGCGAACACTACTTTCCACCAAACGCAACCCCTGAAGCCTTTTACAAACCCACGGAAGAAGGAAAAGAAAAAGCACTGAAAGAGCGGTTAGAAAAGCTTTGGAATGAACGGTATAATCAAGAGTGAAAAAAGAAGTTCAAATGAATGCGTTAATTGATAACCTCATCAAATTCTTGAACCCAAGGTTCTTTGTCTTTTCATCCCTTTTTCTTTATGGCTTTTGTTCGATGTTAATTCCCGAGCAATCATTTGCATCAACACAACTTTATTTGCTATTGATTTTGTGCGTGAAATTATCCATCCTTCTTTCTTTTCAAATGAATCAATACTATGGTTATGGTTCACTATTTCAGAAGCTTGGCGTGCTTCAATTCGCTTCGTTTGAAATTCTTTACCTATTTCAACTGATTGCGAGATCTGGATTAATGGGTGTTGTAAAGAAACTCTTTATTGGAGTACTTTTTTTGATCCTTGGGATGTGTATCGGTGTGATAAGCGAACCACTTTTGGACATACACTCATCTTCGATAAAATAAGTTAACTCTCAACTCCTTTTAGATTTCTTACAACAACTTTTTCTTGAGAGAGATGACTGCACTTTATTGGGTTTGATTTAACTTCGCGGCCGTATAACAGTTAAACACCAGATGAAATCGTCTCAAAAAAAATCGAAGAAGCAGACTGGCGCCGCTCTGCAAGCACAGGCTTCAAAAGCTGAACAGCCAAAAAAACCTGCACCGTGGTGGTTTTATCTTGTCGCGATTTCGCTGCCACTGTTCTTCTTATTGCTCCTTGAAGTCGGGCTTCGGGCGGCTGATTATGGTAGAGACTATACCGTATTTGTTCCTTCCTCACGCGATTCCAATAAGCTCACCTTGAACCCATACATTGGCTACAAGTATTTCCGTACTACAGAACCACCTGCCGTGATTCCCGTTGAATTTGACCGGGTGAAAGCACCCAATTCATTGCGCGTGTTTGTCTTTGGCGAAAGCAGTGTCGCCGGTTATCCGTATCCCTATTCTGTTTCGTTTCCGGCTTATGTGCAAAGGGCGCTTGAAATGCAATATCCCTCGAGAAAGGTAGAAGTCATCAATCTCGGTATGGCAGCTATATGTACCGAAACGATTAAAGATTTTTTTGCTGCCGCACTTGAGCAAAAGCCCGATGTGCTTGTCTTTTACAACGGGCACAATGAATATTATGGCGTAATGGGCGCGGCCTCCTCGATTCGCTTTTCCGGCGTTGGCTCAATTCAATCTCTCCTGCTTTCAATGCAAGACAGTCGTTTGGTACAACTTGTTCAAAACGGACTTGCCACTTTTACAAAGCCAAGTAAAAACGAGAATGCCACTTTAATGGCGAAAGTGATTGGCGAAAGCGCGATTCCGCTTGGCTCCAAGACTTATGATAACGGGCTTCGTCAGTTCCGTGAAAATATGAGCGATATGTTATCGGTAGCACAGAAAAAGAACATACCTGTTGTTATTGGAACGCTGGCAAGCAATCAAAATGGCCAAAAGCCTTTTGTTTCCTTGGCGCGTTCAGATGGGAAAACTGCCCAAGCTATTTTTGAAGAAGCCGCTGAGCAACTTGCTGCCGGAGATTCCGTGCTCGCCAAACGATTATTTTTAGAAGCGAAAGATCTTGACGGATTGCGGTTTCGCGCTCCTGAAGCAATGAACCGTATTATCGATTCCTTGGCTCAGCAATATGGATGCACGATTGCCCGGGTTTCGGAAGAGTTCGCCGCGGCTTCACCGCAAGGAATTGTTGGAAACAACCTGATGTGCGATCATCTTCACCCAACCGTGAAAGGCTATCAAGTAATGGGACGCGTGTTTGCCTCAACGCTCATAAAGGTGTTGCCCCCAAGTGCGTCTTCTGTGCCTATGCATTTCATTGACCAACTCATTCTCTCGCAACTTCCTTTCTCAAAACTTGATTCTACGATTGCCGATATGCGGCTTCGAATTTTGATGGGCACTTATCCCTTTGTTCCTGCCGGAGAGCCGAATCGATTAATCAGTTCTTATCCATTTCGAAACCACATTGATACACTCTCAGCAAAGGCGATTGATGAGCAAATCGCGATATACGATGCGCACTTGGAGGCCGCTGAATTTTATCTCTATGAAAAGAATGAACCCGCAGCGTTTTTAGAATTCAAGTCGCTCATTGCCAAATACCCGAACTATGAACGCTTCTACCGTGATGCCGGGCAGGCGTATTTGAAATTTGGTTACCACGCAAAAGCGCGAAATTGCTTTCTTGATGCTTACTCGCTCAAAAAGACGGCGTTTGCGGCGGGGGCGATTGGGCAGATTGATGTGTTTAATCAAGACTTTGCAAAAGCGATTCCGTTTTTAGAGGAAAGTATCGCATTAGGAAATACGGAGGACGCTTCATTATACTACAATCTTTCGGGCGCATATTTCTACACAGGGCAACGGGAGAAAGCCATTGCGGCGATTCAACGCGCGTTGCAACTTCGCCCGAATTACCCGGCTGCGCGCGCATTTTTAAGTGAGATTCAATCTGGCCAATAATCACAATTTTTTCACAATTCCACTTCAAACATATGTTTAAGAACCTTCGCCCAAGTCAACTTGTAATAGTTCTATTCAATGTGCTACTTCTTATTTGTTTTGCAAGTTGCAGCAGTTCTAAACCGCTTGAATCCCCAAAAGAATCGTTGCCCGTTGCTTCAACGACTGTTACGCCGATTCTACCAATTGCTCCGGTTTGGCAATCGGAAACCGATCAACAGTTCAATGTTATTCAAATGACTTTGGCGAAATCGGCACCCGATAGCATTCGGCAAAAAGCTGTTCGTGCCGATACTGCCGATATATTCATTGGCGATTTTGTTTCGCTCACCTATCTAACCCAATCCGTTTTAAGAAACGCCGTGCCAACGCTCGATAGCGTTTCTACTTTTTTATTAAAAACGCTGCCCATAGAGCCCGATTCACTTGCAAAGAGCCGTGCTGCGCGAATGCTTGAAGGCGCGGGAATGGCAACTTCATACCGGCTTGATTCACTAACGCGTGCTTCTTACAGTCTTTTTGATTCGCTCGCAATGGCGTTACAGAACCGATATCGCGCAAGCGAGAATTGGACTGCCGCCGATGCCGCCTTTGCTGCCTCTCATCTTGTGAAGTGCCGCGAACTGATACGGCTTCAAGCCCTTCTTGCGGAGCGGAGCTACTATGAATACAGCAAAGTGTTTGAACGGAATCGGGAGCTACAAGTGGCTGCACCGCCCGCAGAGTTTCAACGCGCTGCCCGCGACTTGCTTTTGCTTACCACGCAGCGGCAGAAGATGAAAGCGCTTACACTCACCGCTGTTGCGGCTGATTTGGAATCGAAAAATGCGTTGATAATGGACACTCAACTCGATCAAGGGAAAGTTCGGGAGAAAGGGCGAAAGAAATCGGCCAAACCCGTAAATCCGTATTGGCTTCGTGAAGGCGCTGCTGAATTTGGCAAACTTTCGGAACAGCTTCGCCAAACGGTGGAACGCTTGGAGCCGCTTTCGCTTCGTCTTCAATTGCTTGTGCAGCCATAATGTTACTTTTCAATCCAAGGTGAATCTCAATGGCCTTTACTTCAAAACCAATTGCTTTAGGCAGTGATGAATCGAATTCGCTCACCGCAGCGATTACCGATGCCCTTTCCAAAGAGCATCGCTTGCGGTGCTTTGGCGCGCTCGTTACCGGAAGCACCGCGAGTGAAAAGCTGTGGGTTCCCGCTGCGGCCTCTGTGGCAAAGGCAATTCAATCGGGCGAATGTGAATACGGGGTTTTATTTTGCTATACCGGAACCGGTGTTGCAATGGCAGCCAATAAATTCAAAGGGATTCGTGCAGCACTTTGTGCCGATAAGGAAACAGCGATTGGCGCACGCCGTTGGAACAATGCCAATGTGCTTGTGATGAGCCTCAGGCTTACAACGCCTACACTCGGACTCGAAATTCTGGATGGCTTTTTTTCCGCTCATCCTGATTCGGACGAAGAAACCCGATATTGCTTAACTGAACTTGAAAAGTTAGATTCTAAGCTTAAGTGATTATCCAATTGAATTTTTTTGATTTGTTCGATAGACTAACCAATGCCTGATACCGTTTTATCGCCACTTGTGGGCGTGATTATGGGTTCCGATTCCGACCTCGAAACAATGCGTGGTGCAATTGATATTCTGAAAGAGTTTTCGGTGCCTTGCGAAGTTCGAGTAGTTTCAGCGCATCGTACGCCGGATGTAATGGCCATCTACGCCAAATCGGCCAAAGACCGCGGCATCAAGGTCATTATCGCGGGTGCGGGCGGTGCCGCTCACTTACCCGGAATGACGGCTTCGTACACGACTTTACCTGTTATTGGCGTTCCGGTTCCAAGCAAAGCTTTGAGTGGACTTGATTCACTTTATTCCATTGTTCAAATGCCCGCCGGAATTCCGGTGGCTACGGTTGCTATTGGAAATGCCAAAAACGCCGGTCTTTTAGCCATTCAAATTTTAGCACTTTCCGATACAACTCTTGCGTCTTCTCTTTTAGCTTATCGAAAGCGATTGGAAGAGGAATCGATGCGTAAAAACAACACACTTCATGATCAATACTGAGCAAAACGGCGATTTCCCGAGTGATGCCTTTAAGCTTTCGGATGAAAAACAAGCAGCTTTTGAAAAGATTGTCAATGATAAATACGGAGGCAATCTTCATAAAGCCCTCGAAAAGGCCATTGACTACTTCATCGTTTATGAGAATTCAAACGGGATGAAAAGCGTTTCGGAAAAACTTCGGGAAATTCAAGAGAAGATTGAGCGGATGAGGGCGGCCAGTTCTCAAATCACATCAACGATTAAGAACATCAATCAAACCAACGCGCAAATTCAACAAAACTTGAAAGACAATGCTTCGAAAAAGGAATAGTTGCTATTACTTTTTCTTCAATCACTCTTAGCTTTAATGGAACTTAAAAAATCGTTTACCGAAAAGGAAAAGCGTTCGTCTCAGATTGCCATTCTTACCGGGTTTCTTATCATAGCCTATTTCACAAGCTCGTGGAATGTTATTCTCATTGCAGGATTGCTTGGCATTGTTTTTCTTTTTTCAGAAACGATGTCGATGTGGGTGCTTAAAGGGTGGTTTTTACTGGCTTTTGTTTTGGGCTGGGTGAATAGCCGAATATTGCTGACGCTTGTTTTTTTTGGTGTGTTATTCCCGCTTGCATTCTTATCGCGACTTCGCCATAAAGACCCACTCAGACTGAAATTCCCGCACAATAGCAAAACACTCTTTACCGAGCGCAATCATACCTTCACAACTTCTGATTTCGAAAAGCAGTGGTAACTAAAAAGTATTGGTGGGTGTATCGAACCTCGCTTCGGCGGTTTGTGGAATATCGGAGCGAGTTGTTTATTGATTTGCTTGGGAAGTTGTTTATTCCCATTACGGTTCAGGTGGTGTTATGGTCGGCCATTTTCGAATCGGATTCTAAGGCGGAAATTGGTGGATACAGCTATTTGCAGATGGTTCGATATGTGGTGATGAGTTTGCTCATTGCAAACCTGATGCGGGTTGACCGGATTGAGCGAGAAATTGCCGCTTCCATTCGCGATGGCGATCTCAGCCGATTCCTCATCAAGCCCATCGACTTTATGACCTATCAATTCACAGCCTTCCTTGCCGATGTCACGCCTGTTTTTGCTGGTTTTTTTGTGTTGTATCTCGGGTCACTTGTGATTGGGGTGGTTGAGCTCAATGGGTACGCAGTCTCCATTGCCTTTATCACCTTACTTGTAGGAATGTATCTTTCGTATATGATGGGGTTTTTGATTGCGCTTTTTGCTTTTATGATGGATGAAATCTGGACACTCTTTGTGATGAAAGGGCTTCTTTTTTGGTTTATCACCGGCCAAATACTCCCGCTTGATTTTTTACCGAAACCTCTCTTTGAAACGCTCTCTTTCTTACCATTTCAGTTTCTCTCATATTTCCCGGCAAAAGCGTTTTTAGGTCAGCTTTCTACGGAATCCTTGAATTTAGGGCTACTTCTTTCGCTCGTTTGGTCGATGATCTTTTATGCGGCTTATCGGCTTATTTGGAAACTTTCCATTCATCGATATGCCGCTTTTGGGGGGTAATGTTTCACTTACTTTTGTTTGGTTTGAAGTGGAAAAGTGAGTATAAATTCGCTGCCTTTTCCTTCTTCACTTTGGCATTCGATGCTTGCCCCGTGAAAATCGAGCACCATTTTTACGAACGACAGCCCGATTCCAAACCCGCCTTGACCTGTGCTTTGCGCTGATTCACTGCGGTAATACGCGTCAAATATTCTTGGTAAATCTTTTTCGTTAATTCCGATTCCATCATCTTTGATCCTGAGAACAACCGATTTATCCCAACGAAGTTTCAAAGTAATTTTTTTGGTTTCCTGAGCGTATTTGATTGCATTGGATAATAAATTCTCAATGACTTGTTTCAGAAGCCCTTCATCGGCATATATCATTGGCTCATCCAAATCCGACTTCGCTTGGATTTCGGTTTCAACGCTAAAGTTTTGCAGGGAGAATTGATACGCCATTGATTGTAATACTTCCGTCATTGCTTTAGAAAGGAAAATTGGCTTTAGTGAAAAGAGTGTTTCATATTCGCGCGATTCCAGCCGAGCATAATTCAGAATAGATGAAATCAATCGCGACAGCCGGTCGCTTTCGCCCTCAATAATCGAAAGATATTTTTCTTGCTGATCCGGCGCTACACCGTTTTTAAGCAGTTCGGAAAAGAGCTTTATCGATGCCAAGGGGGTGCGCAAGTCGTGCGAAACACCCGCCAACATTTTTGTTTTTAGCGAACCGATTTCCCGAAGTCTTCGACTTTCTTCGGCCTGCCAGAGCGCTTCCTGCTCCATCATCCATTTTTCATCATACGCCTGAAATCGCTTTGCCAATTGTAGCAGATTCTTGATATCATCATCATAAAAGAGTGCGCCTTGGAGCTTTGGAGGAAAGATGCACATGAACCTACTTTTTTCGAATTTCCTTGATTGCGGAGTCGTGACCGAAAACGAGATGATACCGCCGATTTCTCGTTCAACGAGTGCCCGTGGTAATGTGCAGATCATATACCCATTTCCTTCACTTTCTCTGACTGTCGAGACTGATGGATTGAGCCATATCCCGAATCGCCCTTCCATCAAACGGGTTTTACGAACAATAAATTGAGCGGTGTGAATGAACTTAGGAGACCTTTTTGCACTTCTGTTTCGCTCACGCGTAAAGCAAAGTAGTGGTGATTCCGAAGCACCGAAGAGAGGCGCCTCTTCAACGCCCAGCGCTTTTGAGAGATATAGTTCCATTGTCTCTTGCATTGCTTCTCTTGTCAAGCATTGTGACAAGGCATCGTCAAAGCCGGAAAGGAGCTCTCTGGTGTTTTGCTGGGCTTGAAAAAACCATCGTTCAGACAAATTTTTTATACCAGTGGCCGCCGGTTGAAATGAAACCGCCGCAACAAGCGATATCAATACCCACATCAAGATTTGCTGATTCAGCGGCAATGCAAAAATTGAAAGGACTGCATAAAGACAACCGCCGATTAGCATCAAAGCAAGCCACTCCGAAGCGCGTTTGATTCCACGCGGTGTAATCTGTTCGATTCGCTCTTCAGTAAATCGAAGCTCAGCAAGAAGTATCATCAGCAAGCCACCTATACATAAACCCACTGCAAGCGGCATTGAAAGAAATACACTCAATGCTGACGGCGGTTTTGTGTGTATGATTGCAGGAAGCAGGGTAGAAATGAAGTAGCCCGAAAGAGGAATCAGAAAAGCAATTAGATAAAAGCCCGATTTGCGCGCAAGCGCATCGCGCTCGCGAATTCGCAAGTTTGGCATCTTGACTTCTTCAATCAAACTGACAATCGTTTTTAGAAAAATAATCATCCACACCCAATGCCAAGCTACATACCCCCATTTTTGAATTTTAATATTGATGAATTGGCTTTCACCGAAACCTGCCGATTGAAACCAAAGCGTGCATTCAAACCCGATTGCAATGAGGAACCCTATCCCTGAACTCCACACCACTTGATTTACATTCGGTTCTAAAGGGAAATTTTGAAACTTATTCAAGAGCCCGTTTCGCAAAGCCAGTCTTTTCGATCGAGCTTTCCAGAGCGCTTTAAACCGACTGAGAAGAAAAAGGGTAAGGATTGGAAAAAGCATGACATGAGTCGCTCGATAGGCCAACGCTTCCCATTTTTCACCCGGAAAGTGTGCCCCTAAAAGCAGAAATAACGAAATGCCCGTTAACCATAATGCCTGCCAGTCCTCGCCTTTTCGTGCTTCTCGCTTTGCCTTCCCCCGGTGATTCAAAACGAAAAGGATGGCTGTCGAAATCCCTAAAAGAATGAAGAGTAACCCACGATGTAATGGAGAAATTTTTTCTTTGAACACAACGCTGCTTGAAATCGCTCGAGTTGATATGACTGAATCGGGCGTCACAACGACAGAAGGCGACAGTGACACCGAATAAAATCGAAGGATCGTATCTCGCTCGATGAGGAGAGAAATAGAATCGCCGGGCTTTGCATGTCGAAGTGGAAAGAGAATCTCCTCTTTATCTCGTATTCGCCTCCCTGAAATTCCGATGATTCGGTCGCCGCTTTTAATTTCAATCCCTTCCTCAGCATCTGCAATGACATACTGTTTCAGTTTTGGGGATTCGCTTGCTTTTGGTTTCTTTTCTTCTTCCTTGCTTTCCTTTCTTTCTGTGTTTTTATTTTGAAGTGCCTCTTTATGTTCAATTTCAAAAACAGAAAAGGGATAAGACGGAAGCATACTCGCCTTATAAATCATTTCAAAAGCAAGTAGAATTACGGCGACTTCAAGCGAAATAAAAAGGGCTTTTTTCAATTGAAAACTTCTTGACATCGATAAAAAAATGGTCGATAAGTGGAAAAGCCGAATTTTTTTTCACCTATTTTTTGAACAAGATCACATGCTTCAGTCCTCATTCATAATCGTATGATACTCATACTTTTTGAACTTTTTTACTTCATCCTTTCTTAATACCTCTCTTGTCAACGGCTACGGAAAAAATTCTTATATTGAAGTTTTGTAGGAGAGTTTCCAATAAATCAGCATTAACTCAATCACGCACAATTGAAGAGTCAATTTGAAATCTAAAGGCTTTGCAATTTTCGGTGATTGTTTAGAAAAATGAATTTGACCAATCCAGTTGAATCCTTCAGTCGATATTATCATTCCTCATTTTAACGGAAGCGCAATTCTCTTGGGTTGTTTAGCCTCGCTGAAAAGAACAGATTACGCGGCAATGAAAATATTTATTGTCGATAATGGAAGTACCGATACAAGCATTCAAGAGGCGCGCACACTTTACCCTGAAATTGAAATTCTTTCTTCTCCAGAAAATTTAGGTTATGCCGGAGGGTGTAATTTTGGGTTCGAAAAAACCAACTCACCCTATGTTGTTTTCTTAAACAACGATACCGAGCATTCACAGGATTGGCTTAAGCATCTTGTTGAGAAAGCACAAAGTGACTTCAAAATTGGGGCACTTCAGCCCAAGATTCTTTCGATTCAATCGATAAAGCAAGGGAAGCGCGTTTTTGATTATGCCGGTGCCGCCGGAGGCCTTTTAGACCGATTGGGTTACCCGTATGCTTATGGGCGGATGTTTAGTCATGTTGAGTCTGATTCCGGACAATTCAATCATGTTTCTAAAATCTTTTGGGCTTCAGGTACCGCAATGTTTGCTCGTCGCTCAGCCCTTGAAAAGGTTGGCATCTTTGATACCGATTTCTTTGCTCATATGGAAGAGATTGATGTTTGTTGGCGTCTTCAATTGGCAGGGTATAAAATTTTAGCTGAACCGAAATCAGAAGTTTATCATTATGGCGGGGCAACATTAGCCGCAGGAAGCCCGCAAAAAGTCTATCTCAATCATCGCAACAATGTGATGATGCTACTTAAAAATCTATCAACGGTCAATCTTTTTTTTATTGTACCGGTTCGCTTATTGCTCGAAGTGCTTTCAATTGCTTTTTACTTGAAAAAAAGCGGTTTCGAATATGCTGGGTGTGTGGTCCGTGGCCTTGTTTGGAATCTTAAAATGCTATTTAGAAATCTGCGAAAGCGATCTGCCATTCAGTCTTTTCGAATCAAAAGCGATTCGGAGATTTTTCAAAATCTCCCGTTTGCAAAAGTTTTACTCAGTGTGGCTTTTCGGCCATCTCAATCAACATAATCAGTTACTGACACGAGCGATGCTCTCTCGTAATCCATAAACATGAAAAACGCGCTTAAAATCATTTTATCGTTGGGTATCGCCGGTTTCTTTTTTTGGCTTGCCTTTCGCGACTTCACCGCCAAAGATTTTCAGGATGTAATGGCAGCCATAGCTGATGCAAATTTTCCACTCCTTGTCATCTCCTTCTTTATCTTGATTCTCAGTCATATCATTCGCGCTTGGCGTTGGGGGCTTTTGCTATCGACAATCAAGCCAAAATTAAGTTTGATTAATCTTTTCAATTCCACAATGATTGGCTATGCCGTCAATCAAGCCTTGCCTCGAGTTGGAGAGCTCACCAAAAGTTTTAATCTATCAAAAGCAGAATCTCTCGATCCTAAAAAAGTATTGGCATCGGTAGTTGTTGAACGTATCTATGATACCCTGCTTTATGCTGTTCTTTTGGCGGGGTCAGTATTTCTGTTTCGCACCCCAATCAATGCTGCCTTTAATAAAATTTCTTTATTCGGCTTTCAAGTCACCGTAGAATACGCTACTTATTTGATGCTGCTCGCTGCCATTATTATTTGGTTGATTGCCACTGCTATATCGTTTTATCCTGAACAGATTTCAGAAAAGATTGCCTCAATATTAAAGAGCAATAAAATTTCGGATCATTGGTCGGAGCGTATCAGGCGTTGGATTTCCTCTTTTATTGAGGGCTCAGCGGCTTTGAAAGACAAAACGAAGTATGTTGAAATTATTTTTTCATCGCTTGCCATTTGGAGTCTTTATTGGATGGCGTCACTCCTTCCGGCATTTGCCGTTGACTTCGGAAAATACGGAATTGGTTTTTGGGAGTCGCTTGTGGTGATGTGCATTTCTGCTTTAGGGCAGTTGATAACACCGGGCGGCGCAGGAACATATCAATATGCCTGCACAGTCGCCTTGGAAACGGTTTTTCATGTACCTAAAACCGATGCTGCAGCTTATGCATTAATCACTTTTTTCATTCAGTTGTTTTCTTCGGCACTCGTTGGCGTTTTTTGCTTTTTTTGGCAACAAATTCGCTTTGCCGAAGCGGCACAAGACTTGACTTCCGTCAAGGCCAAGGGATAAGGCAATCCTTATATTGATTTGTGAGATTGCCTTTTTCCATTTTAATGACTTGATTTTATGATTGATATTCATTCACATCTCTTGCCGGGCGTCGATGACGGCGCCAAAACCATTTCAGAATCCTTGAAAATTCTTGAAGCCTCCGCTCGCATTGGAATTACGGCCATTTCTGTAAGCCCCCACTTGTATGAGATGGATTTTAAGGAAGAGACTTTCCCCAAAATTCATCGCGCAATGCAAGAGGTCAAAGAAGCCGCTCTTAAAGAAGGATTTGACATTTTTCTTTCTCAAGGCTATGAAGTTTATTTAACCGACCAAAGTCACCGCTTTGTATTAAATCATCACGCATTTTTAGAACAAAGCGGCGTTGAGCGAAAAGAGGAAAAGTTTGCCTTAATTGAGATGCCTGAAATGAGCATCCCGATGAATTTTCTTCATGTCTTGTTTGAATTGAAACTTTCCGGTGTTACCCCAATCATTGCTCACCCCGAGCGAAATGCTTTGGTTGAAACCCGCTTTGATATTCTTGATCGCGCCTTTGAAATGGGAGCTTTGTTTCAATTGGACGCCGGAAGTATTCTTGGGGCATTTGGTGAATCGCCTAAATTAAATGCGGAAAAATTGCTGAAAAGGAGAATGATACATCTTGTTGGTTCCGATGTTCACAATCTCTCTTCTCGCCCGGTTGATTTATTGCATCTCTCCCGAGAAGCAATTGGGAGTAGGCTTGGAGACGATTTCTATGTAAAATCCATCTTCGTTACTAACCCCGGCGCTGTTGTTAAAGGGAAAACTGTATTGGCTCATCAATTTATGCGTCAACCTCACGAACCGCAAGAGCCACAAAATGAACCTTGGTGGAAGCGTTCTTTACGAAAGTGGGTCGCATAAACGCTTGCTTTCCTTTGAAGAATTTAATGGAATAAAAAGTGGGCTGAACCAATCGGTTTAACCTGCTATATTTGTTTTTTCTAACGGCAATAATTGCCAATTATCTTTGTATCGATTATACTATGGAAGACACGCGTAACGGCTCACGACCAAACACTCCAAACGGAGCCTCACGTAATGGAGCGCCTTTTCGCCCACAACAAAATGAAGAGAGCGAAGACGTTAGCATTCAAGAGTTGCTTTTTACCTACTGGCGTGCGGTTAATCGAGGGAAGTGGATTATTCTTATCATTTTTATTCTTTCCATCAGCGCATCCATCTACTTAAGCTCGCTTCAACCTGACATCTACGAAAGCAACACCACAGTCATGATGTTCAATCAACGTAGTTCTGCTTCTGTTGTAGTTAGTTTGGGAATGACAGCTGAGCGAGAAACACAAACGGCCAATGAAATCTTTCTTTTAGAAAGTCGAACGGTACTTGAAGAAGTTGCTTACCGATTGGTGAATACACTGTATCAAAACCCACAGCTTAAACGAGACACCCTCAAAATAATTCAATCACCTTTAGGCGGGATTGACCGCATAGACGCAATTGCGGGAAAAATCAGGGGTGGAATGACCATTTCTGCCGTTATCGGAACCAATGCGCTTTCCATTGCCTTTCGTGCCGTTGATCCTTATGAAGCCGCGACGGTTTCACGCGCAATTGCTGAAACTTATATCGAACGGAGCCGCAATAGCCGCAACAATGCCGCGCGCGTGCTTCGCTTGTTTATTGAAGATCAAATGCGCCTTAAGAAGGATGACCTTGCACGAAAGGAGCAAGAGTTGCAGTCATTTATGGAAGAAAATCATTTAGTTTCAATCGACGCAGAAGCCGAAAAGTTAATTGCCCGTCAATCAGAAGCACTCGCTAAAATTGATGAAGCGAATATCGTTTATAGCGGTCTTGCGGCTTCGCTTGAGGCCTATAACCGTGAAATTGAAGAATTGCAAGAAAAACTTCCAACGACCGTCATTCAAGCCACTTTAGATCCTTATACCAAATCTTTCCAATCTGAAATTGCTCGTTTAGAATTTGAACGAGATCAAATTTTAGCCATTCCGAATACAAGAGACAATCCAAACACGAAAAGCCAATTGGATGGAATGGAAAGCCAAATTGTGGCCTATCGGTCAAAGCTTGAAGAAGCTGTTCGGAAACAATTGCAACAAGGTTCTACAAGAAATTTGGGTCAAGAATATCTTAATTCATTAATTGGGAAAAAAATTGAAACTGAATTGCAAATGGTTTCAATCGAAACCCGCCTTAAAGCCTTAAAAGCCTTGGCTGAAAGTTACGATAAGGCATTTTTGAAAACACCTATAAAATCAATTGAGTACACCCGATTAAAGCGGAATTATAACATTGTCGAGGATTTATATACACTTCTGATGAAACGCTACCAAGAGGCGTTAATTGCTGAAGAGCAAGTTCCAAGCACCGCCGAAGTTGTTGATGCGGCAGTTCCTAATTTTTGGCCTGTGGCGCCCAATCGATCGAAAAATATCTTCATCGGCGCTTTTCTTGCATTTGCGCTTTCGGTGGGTTTTGTTGTACTCCTTCAATTTTTAGATCGCGCTGTTTACACCCCAGAGCAAGCTGAATTAATGGGGACTCTTATCGGCACTGTTCCAGTGATTTCTACCTTCGACGAAACCGTTAGAACTCGAAGTGATGCCAAAAAGGCTCAAGATATTCTGGATCTGGAACGCAAAGTCGCCCCTCAGCTCATCACCCATTTCGACCCGAAAAGCACGGTTTCAGAAGCCTATCGTTCACTTCGTACCAATTTGCTTTTTTCAGGCTCCGCCTTTCAAATTGACATCCAAGGTAAAGGGAAAGCTTATATCGTAACCAGCTCTTCACCTAAAGAAGGGAAATCAACCACAATTTCAAATCTTGCCATCACTATAGCGCAAGGTGGACAAAAAGTACTGCTCGTTGATACCGATTTACGTCGCCCGGTTTTGCATAATATTTTTGGATTTAATAAAGAGCCCGGTCTCACAAATTACTTGGTTGGACGAACCAGCCTCGATGATATCATTCGCCCAAGTTTGGTTCAAAATCTTGATGTCATTACTTCAGGAACCATTCCTCCAAACCCCTCTGAACTTTTGGCAATGAGCCGTATGCGTGACTTTTTAGAGCAAATGCGCGAACGCTATGAAATTATTCTATTTGATACACCACCGATTATAGCTGTTACAGATGCACAAGTTTTAACCAAAATAACTGATGGGGTTGTCTTAATTATTTCCTCAGGGACAACACAAGCCGATCTCGCTAAACGCTCACGCGATGCCGTATTAAAAGTTAACGGAAACTTACTTGGATTTGTACTTAATAACTTCGATGTGACCAATACCTACGGTTCTTACTATCGTTATTACAGGTACTATAACTACTACTACGATCCAAAAAATACCAAACAACTTCAAAAAACACTTTTGGATCGAATAGCAGAAAAACTCTTCTTAACCGAAAATAAATCATTGTAAAGCCATCAAATCATAAAGCGCCTCTAAAAGGCGCTTTATGATTTATGATTGAAAGAAGCCAAGTGGCACAATAACCTTACAGACTTTGCAACTCCGCCTTGTGCAAATCACTGATACCCGCAGAACCCGTTAAAAACATCGCTGCTCTCAAATCATTTTCCCACGTCGTCAGTAATTGATGAAGTGCATTCAGAGCCCCTGTTTCATCTAAAAGATCATTTGTCCCTTTGCGAAAAATGCATTTTAGAAACGGGGTGGCAGCCGCTGCGAGTGTAGCCCCTAAGGCAATTGATTTTGCCACATCCAATCCATTACGAATACCACCGGAAGCTATGATTTCGATGCCTTGATAATCAGGTTTTATCGCTTTAAGAGATTTAATTTCCATCAAGCATTCCGCGGTTGACATTCCCCATTCCAATAACTCTCGTCTTGCTTCGGGTGAAAACCGACGGTCTTCTCCGAAGGTGCCTTGATATCGAATGGCCTCAACCCGTTGCCAGTTCGTTCCGCCCGAACCGGCGACATCAATCACCTTAACACCGGAATCCATCAATCGTTTTGCGGCTTTTGCAGAAATGCCGTTGCCAACTTCTTTTGCAATGATTGGCTCCGGAATCGATTTGGCAAGCCCTTCGATTTTGGAGAGTAATCCGAAAAATGCGGTGTTTCCTTCCGGTTGAAAAAGTTCTTGCACCGCATTGAGGTGAATAATAAGGGCATCTGCGCGAATTAAATCAATAATCCTACGAATTTCTTTTACACCCATTTTACCAGCCACTTCGGGAGCGCCAATATTGGCGAAAATCATTGCATTTGGTGCTGCCTTTCTTAATACCGAATAACTTTCTTTGTATTTTTCAGATTCGAGCGTTTGCCGCATACTTCCTACGCCCAATGGGATGTTTTGCGTTTCGGCAAATAACGCAAAGTATCGGTTGATTTTTTCTGCGGCTTCATAACCCCCGGTCATCGAGGAAATCATGAATGGGCGATTCAATTTTCGTTCAAGAAATATTGTTTCTAATGATACGGAATCATGATTCACCTCTGGCACAGCCAAATGCTTAAATCGGAGGGATTCAAAACCGCTTTGAACTTCTTGAAATGAGACTTGCTCACCAAGACACAGTTCCACATGCTCTGCCTTACGCCGCGATGTATTGACGCTGTTTTCAGGTTTTGTCATTAGATAAATGGAAAAACCTTTTGAATTGCTTAATTTGTAAGTTTAATTTCATTTTTACTGGTAACCCTCTGGTCAAAAATAAAATTGATGCATGAATTTATTTCACAATAAGTTAAGACTTAAGTAATCGACTCTCGTCAAATTCTGAAATGATCCTAACGGATACGAATAAACCTGTTCGCGAGGCAATGGAACTTTGGGATCCATTTGTATCGCTCATTGAAAGTAGTGAAAATTTTATCCTTTCCACTCACGAAAACTCCGATGGCGACGGCCTAGGCAGTGAATCCGCATTGGCCGGGGTTCTCCGACAGTTGGGCAAAAATGTTACAATTCTTAACCCTACCCCGATTCCAAAAAACTACCAGTTTCTTCCTTTGCTTCGCGATGCCGAAATCTTCGCCGAATCTTATCAAGGCCACAAACGACTTCTTTCTGATGCCGATGCCTTTTTCTTGCTCGACACCAATCGCCTTTCAAGAACCCGCGGAATTGAGCCGCTTGTTCGCCACAACCGCGAGCACGGAATGCTTCGCGTGGTATGTATTGATCATCACCTTGACCCAGAGGATTTTTCGGATTTGGCCATTTGCCAAAGTTATGCCGCTGCCACGGGCGAGTTGGTTTATGAATTGGTCAAAGCGTTGGAGCAACACTACGCAACGCCGCTCATTACCCGCGAAGTCGCTGTTGGCCTTTATACCGCTATTATGACCGATACAGCTTCATTTAAATTACCAAAAACGTCTCCTCATCTCCACCGAATTACCGCCGAGTTACTTGACACGGGAATCACCCCAATGTCTATTCACGAAAAAATTTATAACACCTATACTGTTGGCGTTATGCAGCTGATTGGCACCAGTATGCAAAGTGTGGTTCAAATTGCCAATGGAAAAGTATCATTTATCAGTGTTACACAGTCGCTTTTAAAGAAAACGGGAACTGGAATTGCCGATACCGAAAAGCTCACAGAATATTTAATGGGAATGCCTGAAACTGAATTGGGAATTCTTTTTATTGAATTACCGGACGGTAAAACAAAAATCAGTTTCCGCTCTCGTGGCGATATCGCCGTTAACAAGTTAGCCGCACAATATGGCGGTGGTGGGCACAAAAATGCCGCGGGATGCACGGCACCATTTCCTTTAGAGACGGCCATTAAGACAATCTCAGCAGAAGCATCTTCCATTGTTTCTCTTTCATCTGCACTTTTTAACTAAACTTTTTTCAGTAATCCAATCACCATTTGACATGAAATTTATTGTTTCTAAAAGCTCAAGCTCGGCGTCGCTTGATGCAGTTGCTTTTTTTATCGCAAAAGCCCATTTGAAAGACGAGCTATCAGCAATTGCAAAATTAACCGGGAATTCGCTTGAAGGTTTGAAATCTGATTTTCACGCCAAGGAGGGCGAGGTCTCTGTTATATATAACAATGAAACATCGCTTAAATCCCCGCGGGTTTTTCTTTTAGGGCTTGGTGAAAAAGTTACCCTTGACGCTCTTCGAGCCTCTTCGCAATCTTTTGCACGACGCCTACGGGAACTCAAACTCGCTAAAGTCGCACTCGACTTTTCCAAAGCCCAGCAATTTGCTTCTGATTCCTCCGAATCGGTTTCATATCTCGCACAAGCAATTACAGAAGGTTTCATTTTTGGTGCTTACGATTATACCCTCAAAACGGATAATGTGGATGCACTGAAAGGAAAGAAAAGCACCGCCCCGAAGTTTGATTTTAAGGATGTGACTCTGCTTTGCGATGATGCCTCAATGCAACAAGCAAAAGAAGGCGTTTCAGTTGGTGAAATTATTGGCAGCAGCCAATCGATGGTTCGAGATTTGATTAATGCTCCAAGCAATTACCTCAGTGCCACCGACCTTGCCAACGCTGCAAAGTCTTCAGGGAAAAAGTATGGATATACGGTTACTGTTTTCGATAAAAAGAAAATTCATGCCCTTAAAATGGGTGGTCTTATTGGGGTGAATCAAGGAAGCACCGAACCGCCAACTTTTTCAATTCTTGAATACAAGCCTAAGAATGCCAAGAAAACCATTGCGATTGTTGGCAAAGGCGTCACGTTTGATACTGGCGGGATTTCAATCAAGCCGGCAGATAATATGGGGGATATGAAGTCGGATATGTCTGGGGCAGCGGATGTAATTGGCGCCGTAGAAGTTGCTGCTAGATTGAAACTTCCCGTTCATGTTGTTGGCATTATTCCTGCAACCGATAATAAGCCGAGCGGCTCAGCTCAAAACCCCGGAGATGTGCTCACCACATACGCCGGCATCACGGTTGAAGTTGATAATACCGATGCAGAGGGTCGGTTGATATTAGCTGATGCACTTACCTACGCCAAAGAGCAGTTTCAGCCCGATACTATCATTGACTTAGCGACATTAACTGGAGCTTGTGTAATTGCCCTCGGCTATCAAGCCGCAGGAATGTTTACCAATAATGATGCTTTAGCCGAACGACTAAGCAAGGCCGGATTTCGTTCCGGTGAAAAGGTTTGGCGTATGCCGCTTTGGGAAGAATATGATAAACAAATCAAATCTGATATCGCCGATGTCAAAAACACCGGTGGACGCGGCGCAGGGGCTGTCACCGCGGCTAAGTTTTTAGAAAAATTTATTGGCGATCATCCTTCGTGGGCACACTTAGATATTGCTGGACCTTCTTTTCCTTCGATGGGCTCAAGCGGCTCACGAGGCAGCTCCGGTTTTGGTGTCAGGCTTCTTGCAGAAGCATTACGGCAATGGAATTAAGATTGCGATGTTTCCGTTTATTTTGAGGCGCTTGAAGCGCCTCTTTTTTTTCTCAGTTTCTTTTTTTTATTCACCGAGAATTTTTCGATTTAGGCGTAATGGAATTTCAGTATGCGTATTTTTCATAAACTGCTGCTTTCTTTTTTAACGGTTGGGATTGGAGCCACGGTTGTTATTAGTTTTCTTTTCTACCGAGATTCAAAAGAAGCACTTCTCAATCGTGCTTTTGAACAGCTTTCATCCGTCAAAACGCTTAAGTCGAAAAAGATTGAAGACATTCTTCGTGGCTCTGTAGAGGAAGCCAAGGTCTGGCGTTTAGCTGTTCATGAAGCTCGCAAAACACGCGCTCAAACTGATTCAACCATTTTTTTATTTGATCCGGGGCTTACACCGCTCGATTCAATTGATAAAGACCCGATTCTTTTATCTGCCGCCAAAGAGACTGTTTTTTTACTTCTTCGCGAGGGTCGATTAAGCAACCCAAAATCGATTCAAGCTTTGAACCAAGAACCTTTAGCTTTAATTGCAATTTCAGACGTGAGGCTTCATCCCTCAACCGGTGAGCCATTGATCTTTGCTGTTTGCTCATTTGATAGTGGTTTTGCCGCAAAATCCGTTTCATTTTCTCGATTGGAAAGTGTCCTCTTGGAGCGAAGCGGGCTTGGCGAATCCGGAGAAAGTTATCTTGTCGGCCCCGATTTCAAAATGCGCTCTCAATCTCGTTTTTTTTCTGAATCGACTGTCATGAAAACGGAGGTTTCAACAGCGGCGGTTCAATCTGCCTTTGCTCACGGTGATGGGTATATGATTACGAATGATTATCGCGAAGTTCAGGTCATGAGTTCTTTCACGGCGATTAATGTCCCTTTTGGGCCGAAATGGATTTTGCTTTCTGAAATTGACGTTTCGGAAGTGATGATTCCGTTTGAGCAAAGCTCAAAAAAAATTCTTCTGACAGGGTTTATGGTTGTAGTGATCGTTACTTTGGGTTCTTTTTTTATCGCCCGTCATCTTTCTTTGCCTCTTTTACAACTCAGCCGATTAACTGATAACTTGGCGCAAGGAATTTTAGAATTTGAGCTTCACCCAATAACACAGCGAAAGGATGAAATCGGCGATTCCGCACGATCCCTTGCCCGATTGCTTCAAGCACTTCGTCAAACACGCGACTTTGCCGTTGAAGTCGGTAAGGGAAATTTTGATACACCGTTTCACCCTCTTGGCCTAAAAGATGAAACTGGGATAGCTCTTGAAAAAATGAAGCGTGAACTAAAGCGGCTCGCAGAAATTGCAGAACACGAACGGTTAATGAAAACCGCAGCCCTGTTAGAAGGGGAGGAATCTGAACGAAAAAGGGTGTCTCGTGAATTGCACGACGGGTTAGGCCAAATCTTAACGGCCATTCAATTTCAAATTCAATCACTTCCGGAAAGTGAAAAACGGCAAGAACTCCTGCATTTGCTTTATGATGCCATCGAAGAAGTGAAGTTGCTTTCTTACAACCTGATGCCAAGGGTACTTGTTGATTTTGGCTTAAGAGCCGCGCTCCAAAAACTTTCGCTTGAAACTGCAAAACATACCGCGATTCCCATTCGTTTTGAAAGCAATGTGCCTACCGACAAAAGATTTTCCGAACCGCTTGAAATCGGTTTATTCCGAATTGCCCAAGAAGCCATCAACAATGCCGTTAAGCACGCTAATACCGGGTCTCTATCCGTCAAGTTTTTATTAAACGATAATCGATTAAGTTTGTCAATCAGTGATAAAGGAAAAGGTATCGGAGAAGGAATATTTTCGGCTGAAAATCGCAAAGGCAATGGGCTTAGAAATATGGAAGAACGAGCTAAAATATTGGGTGCGGCGTTTTCAATTCACTCGACCCCAGAACAAGGCACAGAAGTGCGACTTAGTGTCAGTGAAATATCGATATGAAAAAGAAACCTTCAATTCGCATCGCTATCGCCGATGACCATCGGCTTGTACGTGACGGTATTAAATCGTTGCTACACCAAAATGAGCGTATCGAAATTATTGGAGAAGCTGAAGACGGCGAAGCCGCGGCAAAGATTGCAGAAATCAAAAAGCCGGAAATTTTTTTACTTGATATTTCGATGCCTGTATTAAATGGTTTAGAGGCTCTTAAAGCCATTCGAATTCTTTCACCAAACACAAGAGTTTTAATGCTATCGATGCACGAAGAGCCCGAGTATATCATTAAAAGCCTTAAGCTTGGTGCGAGCGGTTATTTGCTAAAAAGTGTTGAAGAAAAGGAGTTAAGGCATGCGATTGAAGAAGTTTATCTCGGTAAAATCTATCTGCAATCGGGTATTGCTCAAGGGGTTTTAGAGCGAATGACAAAAGCGCAAGAAGGTGAAGAAAAATTAACCCCTCCAGAAGTGCCGGCGTTATCTTCAAGAGAGCGGCAGGTTTTGGAAGGAATCGTTTCGGGTCTCTCGGCCAAACAAATTGCAACAAAGCTTTTCATAAGCCCACGAACGGTTGAAGTTCACCGCGCCAATATTTCAAGAAAACTTGGGGCACAGAATACGGCTGAATTGGTTAAGATTGCCATTCAATTCGGGTTGATAGAGTCGTGATGTTCATTTGTGACAGTTGACTCACGAAAAAACCTTTGAAATTTACTTGATTTATAAGAAAAATACTGTATTTTGATTTTAATTCAGCACTCTTCCAAACAAGGCGTGTGCACCCCTCATGAATTAAATTTCAATAAAGCCCATTTTTTCCTCTTACCCACTTAGGGTAATTTTATATTTTTTGTCAAACATTTGAATTCAATCTTTAACCGATAAAAAAGGAATTGCAAAAATGACGCTGCCAAAAGGGATCAAAATTCTTGAAACCCCAAATCCAGAGTCTGAAGGAGGAAGTATCCTTTACGGCTATGCTGTTACGATTAATCGTAATGGAAAAGATTACCGTAAACAATTTTCCGTCAAAAAGATGAAGACCAAAGAAAAGGCGCTTGAAGCCGCCCTTTCTTTTTACAATAGAATGATGGAAACGCTTCCGCCAAAAATTGTAAAACCCTTTGCTGCCTTCCACTCTCGCAATCAAACCGGGGTTATAGGGGTTCGCAGATTTTGTAATGAACGGCAAAAGGGCGATAAGATTTACAAAGACGAAGCCTATCGAGCGACGGTTTACATTGCGCCCTATAAACAAATCTCAAAGCGATTTTCCATCGGTAAGCACGGTGAAGAAAAGGCTTTCCTTTTAGCCATTGAGTGGCGCGAAGAAAAGATTCAAGAGCAGTTGGATAAATATACTTCGATAGTTGACCCGGAGGCTATGTCGCAATGGAAGGCTGAATTTGAAAAACAAAAGCTTGATGCAAGAAGATATAAATCGCTTTTGCCGGAAGATATCAAACGGGCCGAATCATCGGCTGAAGGCCAACCCTCGTAAATCAGCAAAAGCGCACCCACATGATGAATAAGGTTTTGATTCTCGACTTTGGTTCTCAATATACTCAGCTCATTGCCCGACGTACACGAGAGCTTGGGGTATATTCTGAAATTATGCCTTATCACACTGGGCTGAATAAGATTCGAGAATTTGCTCCAAAAGCTATTATTTTATCTGGCGGTCCGGCAAGTGTTTATGAGCGATTTGCTCCCTTACCCGACAAAGCCCTTTTTACAATGCAAATTCCAATACTTGGCATTTGCTATGGCCTGCAAGCCATTGCTCAACACTTTAAGGGAAAAGTTCAATCAGCAAAAAAGCGAGAGTTTGGGCGAGCCATAATGCGGGTCACGAAGCCCTCTTTGCTCTTGAAAGGCATCGGCGAAAGTGCTGTGTGGATGTCTCACGGTGATAAAGTATCAGTATTACCTCCCGAATTTATCATTACCGCTGAAAGTGAGAATTCCGAATTTTGTGTGTTGGAGAATCATGAGCGAAAGTGCTATGGTTTGCAATTTCATCCGGAAGTTCAACATACGGAACAAGGGAAGGCGATTCTTGCAAATTTTCTGTTTGAAATTTCGGGAATTGAACCCGATTGGTCAATGTCCGGTTTTATCGATTCTGAAATTGAACGAATTCAGTCTATTGCCGGAAAAGAGAAGGTTATTTGTGCGCTTTCGGGTGGGGTTGATTCAACTGTTGCGGCAACACTCGTCAGCAAAGCTATCGGTAAAAACCTTAAGTGCGTTTTTGTTGACAATGGACTCCTGCGGAAAAATGAAGCCAGTGAGGTGAAGAAACTTTTGAAATCGCTTGGGTTGAATCTCAAAACAGTAGATGCCTCTGCACTCTTTTTGAAACGCCTTAAAGGTGTGACTTCGCCGGAGGAGAAACGCAAGCGGATTGGGAAAGCTTTTATCGATGTTTTTGAATCAGAAATAAAATCCGAGAGGTTTTTGGTACAAGGCACTTTATACCCTGATGTTATTGAAAGCGTGAGTGTTAAAGGGCCATCCCAAACCATCAAATCGCATCACAATGTAGGCGGTTTGCCAAAGCGAATGAAACTTAAACTGATAGAGCCGCTTCGTGAGCTATTTAAGGATGAAGTTCGTGCGGTGGGAAAAGCATTAGACATCCCTTCTGAAATTCTAGGAAGGCATCCGTTTCCGGGTCCCGGGCTCGCGGTTCGAGTGCTTGGGAGTGTAACGAAGGAGCGATGCGATGTGCTCAGAGAGGCCGATCATATTTTTATCAGCGAATTGAAATCAGCCGGTCTTTATCATCAAGTTTGGCAAGCCTTTGTTGTCCTTCTTCCGGTAAACTCGGTAGGCGTAATGGGCGATAACCGAACTTATGAAAATGCCGTTGCTTTAAGGGCAGTTTCTTCAACCGATGGAATGACGGCTGATTGGTCGCCCCTTCCAAATGATTTTTTAGCGAAGGTTTCAAATCGAATTATTAATGAGGTTCGCGGAATAAATCGCGTAACTTACGACATCAGCTCTAAGCCACCGGCAACAATTGAGTGGGAGTAGTTGCGATTTTTAAACCGTTTTTTTTCAAAAATTAAATTTATTCATCGACCAATTTCATTTATTCGGCGACGAAATTTGAGTGTTTGGCGATGATTTTCGAGTGTTCGGCGATTTTGATTGTTATAGATTGATAGATTTTGATAGATTGGTGAATTGACTTTGTTTTTTTGGCTGTTACCTGCACCGTTATCCTCTTTGCCTGCATTCGTGCAGGCTTTTTTTTTCCCACATTTCATTTAATTCGAAAGACATTTCTAATCAATTTCTAAACAATTTTTAATCCTCTCTTAATCATCAATTGATTTTGAATTATTCAATACCTTCAGATATTATCAAATAGCCATTTTGATTTCTGTTTATTTATTTTTGGCTATTTTTTTCTGTTTAATCGCATAAATAAAACAATTTCTTAACGATTTATTGATTGGCTGAAGTTCTCTTGTAGAGTAGTTTAGGGCACACGATTTTATAATTTTATATGAGCCTTAAGCTTCCCGTAACTTCAGAAATGCTTCAGGAATTCATTGATGACTTTCTGAATCACTTTCTAAAAAGTAAAAGCCTTGAAACAAAAGGAACATACCGCCGTGCTTTGCGGGAATTTCAACGCTTTTGCGCTGGTCTTACGGAACCGCTTCAATTTCAGGAATCTGAGATAGAAGCGTACAAACAATATTTAATTCAAACACGTGGGCTTTCAGAGGTTTCCATTTCAACTTACCTTACAGCGCTTCGACGGTTGATGGAATATTTAATTTCGATTGGCGTTATTACCGAAAATCCCGCACGGCAAATAAAAGCCTCTCGACCCTCATCAAAACCTGTCATTTCATATTTAACGGAGCCCGAAGTTCAAAAACTTTTGCTTATTGTTCCGACTCTTAAAGTTCAAGACCGACGAGATCGATTAATGATTCGATTGATGATCGAAGCGGGTCTCACAGAAAATGAATTAGCCAAATCATTGATTGGTGACTTGAAGAAGTTTTCGACGCATTATGTTTTGTTCTTGAAATCGAATAACCGCCGGAGCAAAGAAGAAACCGCTGATATTTCGATAGACTTAGGTCTTGAGTTGGAAGAATATCTTGAACTTCGAAAATCGTCTGAACCGGAATCTCCGCTTTTTGCAAGCCATAGCCACCGTGTGAGCGAAGCAACTCTGACCACTCGAGCGATTCGTTACCGCATCGATCATTGGCTAAAAGTGGCAGGATTAAATCGGGAAGGGATTACGCCGCACAGTTTAAGACATACGGCTGCTTATTTGTGGATTCACCGTGATAAATTGTCGCTTCCGGAAGTTCAACGGCGGCTTCGACACGGGATGCTCAGCACGACAAAAAACTACTATAAATTCGATGATCTCTCGGCAACGTCACCCTCTGATAACCCTTCTTCTTAACCTTTCTTTTCCCAATAAACTCTCGATTTTTCTTTTCATTTCATTTCTTTTTTACGCCACTTTTTCACTTTCACTTCAAGAGATTCAACCTTTTGATGAAGGCTATTATGCGCTTCGTGCTGCAGCCATTGCCGCCAATCCAACCAATCTCTCGCTCTGGATTTCTCAAGAAGCGTTTAGCATTAAAGGGTTTTACTCGGCCTCGCACCCGCCGCTGATGATTTGGATGATGACAATTTCTGTTTTGATTTTGGGTGAATCTGAATTTGCGCTTCGGCTTCCGATGTGGATCTGTTTTTTAGGATCTGGGATTTTTCTTGTGCGAATTCTATTCATTTCGGTTTTAACCGAAGAGCGAGACCAATTGCCCGAATTCGTCGGATGGAGTTTGCTTCTGTTTTTTTTAACCCCGTTTGCTTTTTGGTTTGGTAAATCGGCGATGCTAGAAAGCGGGGCGATGCTATTTTCGATTTCGCAAGTTTATTTTTATCTCTGCTATGAACAAAAAGAGCAAATGAAATCGCTTATCCTAAGCGGTATTTGCTTAGGGTTAGGGCTTCTCTCGAAAAGTTTAGTTTGTTTTTTCCCTGCCTTTGCCATTTTAATTCACGGAATTTTTTTTACTGAGCGCTCTCACACTTTGCAACGCCGATTCATCGACCTCGTTTTATTTTTTTCGATTGGCATTTTTATCGGAGGCTCTTGGCTATTGGCCAATCAAGCTTATGACCCCGACTTCTTCGTTCAATTTTTCAAGCATTATTTCAGCGAGCGAATGCTTATCAATCAAACCGGAGCGATTCAGCACAGCGGGTATTTTTATTATGTGAACCTCTTTGCCGTTCGATTTCCTTTAGCTTTTCTTTCACTCTTTTGGTTTTTTCGTTTTTTCAAAGACCCACCGCTTCAAACCCCATTTCGGAAGTTCCTTTTGGCTTGGGTAATGATTCCGTTTGTCATTCTTACTTTGAGTTCAACCAAATTGCTGTGGTATGGGTTGATAATTTTTCCACCGATGGTTCTCATTACGGCGGAATCGGTATTGTGGTTAATTGAACACAAACGAATTTTCCCCGCACTTCTCTTTCTTTTGCCAGTGTTGATGTGGTCGTTCTTTCAGCCTTTGGCGGCATTTCGCTCAATTGATGCCTTTCAGTATTTCATTCAATCAAATCAGTTCTTGGGCGTTGCAGGTTTGATTGCGTTTTGTTTAGCACTTTACTTTTCGAAACGAATCGCTGATGGGAGTCAACACCGTTCAATGCTTCGGATGGTTTTGCTTGTCGTGCTTATGCTTTGGAGTTACACGACTTCACTCAATGGGCTATCTCTGATTCGATTATTTGGAGGGATGAAAGAAATCACTCGGGTGATTAATACAGAAAAAATTGAAATGCTGCTGTATGTCACGGAAGAAAGAAAGATTTCGGTTCAAGGCGGGATTAATCCACAACGAACCTATTATTGGCGAGGCAACGACCCTCAGCAAACAAACATGCCTTTACCGAATGCGGCGAGATTTCATTGCACGACTATTGGTATTGCGTCGTTTGCTTTTATGGATTATGATATCAATCTGAAAATGGACACTATGATTTCAAAACCGTTTGCAGTTATCGTGGAAAAACCATCTGATGAAGAAGTGCGTTATCAATTAAGTTTGGTTTTACCTCACTTTGAAAAGCTTAATAATCAATTTGAGCGTAAGGCAAACAAAAGACACTTGAAGCTCAAAAGCTATGACTTATATTACTAAACCAAATGTCAGGGCGCGTGTCAAACCCAAAACGATATTTTGAATTTGAAATTTTCATATGATTCAACGATTACTTCTAACCTTCATTTTCCTTTCTGCGATTCTCTTTGCGGGAAGAAGTTCAGCGCAAGGATTAAAGCGGGGCGATCGTTTACCGGATGCCGGATTTACGGTCTTGAATGGTGCGTCATTTAATACGCAATCTTTGAAAGGAAAATCCGGTGTATTGGTCATATTTGTTTCAACCCAATGTCCGGTTTCAAATGCTTATAATGCGCGATACAACGGGCTTTATCAGCTCACACGTGATGCCAACATCGGATTTTTTGTTATTTACCCGAATGTGACAGAAAGTGCGACGGAAATTGATTTGCATGCAAAAGAAAAAGGATTTCGCTTTTCTGTCGTTCGTGATAATAATGCTGGGATTGCCAAGCAATTTGGCGCGACAGTCACGCCTGAAGCATTTTTATTCGATGCTTCTTTGAAACTCATCTATCGAGGGCGAATTGATGATAATCAACGTGAAGACCGTGTCACTCAAAAAAATCTTGAAGAAGCAATTGCTGCACTTTTATCCGGAAGCGCACCGCTCATTCCTGTTACACCTGCACGAGGCTGCGTGATTAAAACCACTCCAGACGATTTTTAAAGAACCTCTACGGACCTGCGAAGCACCTTTTATTTTAACGGCGTTTTGTATTATTCTACATAAATTTTTTACCCAATATCAGATACGCATAAACGATATGCTACAAAATCAATCAAAGAATACAGAAAATTCTCTTTCAAAAGTTGGGCTTGACAGCGGCCGAAGGGATTTCTTAAAAACCGCCGCGACATCCGCCGTTGCCTTATGCTCGTTACAATTTGCTGCAATGCTCTCTTCATGCGGCGATTCAACGAGCGCTAATGATGTTTCAACCGGTGTTACTGAAACTTTAGACCTTACTGCAAACACTGCGTTAAACACTGTCGGCGGTTTTATACGCCGAACTTTTGGTAACAATAACAGCGGACGCGAGGTCATTGTGATGCGGCTTTCCGAAACGTCATTCGGCGCAATGGATGTGCTTTGCCCGCATCAAGGATGCAATGTGGGAAATCCTTCTGAGGGAAAAGCCGTTTGCCCTTGTCATGATTCAAACTTTGGAACAAGTGCTTCAAATTTCGGAACAAGACTCTCAGGTCCAGCACCGCGAGGATTAAGAACATTCGCCACCTCGGTACAAGGAAACACACTGACGATTACATTTTAATCATAGACGCATTCAACGACTTTTTTTCAAAATTACGCTGAAACATGAACCTATTGATTTCTGTCTTTCGTTTAGATTCCGCTGCAAGTTCGCTTGTGTCACCTTTGTGTTCTCGGTTCTCAAAACAGAAGACTTCATTCTTTTTGATTCTGATCTTTTCAAGTTTTATCATCTTGCAAGCCCAAGAGAGAAAGTTGCTTGTTCCGCTTTGGGTTGAACCGCATTCCACTTCTCAATTCACCATTGAATCTTTACCGTCTAACGAAGAACACGCGATTGAAACAACTGAAGCCTTCAAAGAGGCTCTTTGGGCCTTGCCAATTTCATCATCACCCACAGATTCAAGTGAAGTTCCTAAAAGGCTAAAGCTTTTGCCTGCCAATATGAGCCTTGGTGAACGCGCGCTTTGGGGAGAATCGGGGCTTTTTCGTTCTTTGGGATTTGCAGAGCTAACGCCCACAGCTCGGAAAAGTGAATTGGAATTTCGCCGAACAACGCTTTCGCTTCATCAAATCAGCGGCTTTTTAACTCTTGCGCTTTTTATTCCGACACTTTACTTCGGGCAATCACGCATCAATGATTTAAATCGTGCCCAAACTGATTTTTCATTTTTCCCCAATAACAACACCGCCTCGATTCACCGTGCATTCGCAATGGCGACTTTTGCTTCATACATGACCACCGCTTTACTCTCAGTGCTTTCGCCGCCGCCACTCATTCGCCGTGATGAATGGAGCACGATTTCCACGCACAAGCTTTTAAGTTGGATTCATTTTATCGGAATGCTCGCGACACCAGTGCTTATTAAACTTTCGCTTGATGCAACTTCGCTTGAAGCGCAAAAAAATTTGCGAACAGCTCATCAAATTACGGCTTACACCACATTTGCCGCGCTTTCACTTTCAATGATTGTAATCACTTTTTAAGATGCACGGAACCCGACTTACTTTTCACACGGCAGTTTTCTTTGCCTTCTCCCTTATCCTCTTTTGCACAGCGTCATCAACGGTTGAAGGAAGAAATGAAACCGTGAAACTCAAAGCCAAACAAGCGACATCATCGATAACTTATTCACTTTCGCACCCACTGCATAAGATTGAAGCAACTTCTCGGGAGTTTTACTGCGAAGCCGAAGAGAATTTAGAAAGGAAGCAGTTAGAGCGCGTTTCGTTTGTTGCCGATGTTTCAACTTTTGATAGTGGCAACAGTAACCGCGATTCCCACGCAATGGAAGTCATTGATGCCCTGACCTACCCGGAGGTACGATTTTCAAGCACTGCCCTCACCCCACTTGGGACGAATTCCGCTGAAGTGATTTACAATGCCGAAGGCATCTTGCAATTTCACGGGGTAGAAAATCCCGTTCGTTTCCGCGCTTCTGCGTCAGCCACGGATATGGGTTGGAAGGTTAAAGGAACAGCCGCCATTCGCCTCACGGACTTTAAGGTTGAGCGACCTACGCTTTTCGCTATTCCTGTCAGCGATTCTCTATATTTCTCCTTTCAAATTGATTTCGCTCGCTAAATTCTCTTTTTTCGTTTGATTTTTTTCTCCTTCTTGAAAAATGCATTTTTACACTTTAGCCAATGAATCAATTCTTTCCGCAATTTTCTCAATTTCTCAAATGCTTCACGAAGCGCCTTATTGCGATATTGGCTTTTCTTGTTTTTGGCTCAACGGGAGTGGTTTTTGGTCAAGAAATTCAGTGCGATGTCAAAATCAATGTCGATCAATTGCCATCAGACGCAAGGAAAAGGATCGAAAACTTCCGGCAAGTTGTGATGGATTACATCAATACTTTTCGTTGGACGAACCTCACTGAATTTCAAACCCCTGAAGATCGAATTCAAGTTCGAATTGAATTTCAATTCACCGCTGCGGATATCAATGCCTCACCACCGCGATATTCGGCTCAGGTTGCATTTAGCAGCAGTCGCCCGATATACCGTTCACTCCGTTTTGCTTCGATTATTCGTTTGTTTGATACCGATCTTGATTTTCTTTATGACGACCGGCAAGGAAACCTGATTCATAACGATCTGATTTTCAATCCGCTTCCAAGTTTTCTTGATTATTATGCCTACATCATTATCGGGTACGATCAAGATACATTTGAAAAATTTGGAGGCACGGTTCATTATGAACGCGCAAGACGAATTTTACAATTGGCACAAGCCAATAATACTTCGCCGAGGGGCTGGCGACTAAGCGACGGCGGCGGAATCAACCGGCAAAATCTTGTAGATGAGCTTTTAGACCCTCGATTTAACGCCGCACGCGAAGCTTTTTACGATTATCATTACAATGCGCTTGATGAATTTCACGGCGATCCTATAGCGGCACGCCGCAAAGTTGCCGATGCAGTCAATGCGGTTGTTGATACTGAACTCCGCTTCCCACGCTCAATGTTTGTTCGCCGTTTTTTTGATTCAAAATTTCTTGAGATTGGTGAAATTTTCCGAACCAGCGATCAACAGCTTCGACGTGAAGTATATGAATCGGTCATTAAAGCCGATCCATCAAGGCGACAGAAGTATGAAGAAATGTTGATTCAAGGCAAGTAGATTTTTGACTTTTTTTGGAAAAATTCTTCTCTACAAATGTTTTCCCTCGGCTCAATCATCCTACAATCATCCCATTATTTGCCGCTTGCATGCCTATGGAACTTGATTATCTTTCGATTCAACTTACTCGACTTAATCGTGACGCGTCAAAACGAACTTCAATTGTCAGCATTTCGAATTCACTCGCTTCGGTGTTTTCTTCTACTTTTCACTTCATTTTTTCCGAATCTTCTCTTAGCGCAAAGTGGCGGACTTTCATTTCTTGGGCTTGGTAACGGCGCTCAAGAAGAAGCAAGAGGCAATACCGGAACCGCCTCATCGATTGGGGCAGCTGCAAATTATTACAATCCTGCTCGGCTCAATTCAGGTGAAAATTCAGAGGTTCTTTTCACTCATAACTTATGGATTTTTGATACACAGTCGAGCTTTGTAGCGATTTCCGCAAAAGGTGAAGAATCGGCTTTTGGCGCATCGTTTCAGTGGTTTACCGTTGGTGATATTCCTGTTCGCACAATTGCCAGTGAAAATCCTGTTGGTTTTTTTACCGCGCAAAGTGCTGCACTTTCGGTTTCTTATGCTCGGGATATGGCGGAGGGATTTTCAATTGCCTTAACCGGAAAGGTGCTTTATGAAAAGTTATTTGTTGATGATGCAATGGGTGCAGCATTTGATATCTCTGCTTCCTACGCCGTTACTCCTCTGTTTCAACTTGGGGCTTCACTACAAAATATCGGGTGGATGTCGCCGCTTGCCGGAGAATCATCTCAAATGCCAACACAGATTCGGCTTGGGGCCTCCTATCGAATTCCACTGGCTTCGCTAAAAAGTTCAATTCTTTTTGAAGCGAATTCCATTACCAATCTTTCCCTTTTACTGACTGACAATGTTACTCCAAATTCCGGTAGTTTGAATCGCACACCGAATCAAGTTATGTTGGGTTCGGAATTTAACTATGATAACATCTTTTCTGTTCGTGCAGGATATCAATTCATTCAAACGGCACGGACGCTTTCATTTGGTGTAGGCATTGGCTTAAAACCTTTTCAAATCGATTATGCCGTTATCCCGTTTAGTGAAAGCTTAGGGACTGCCAATATGCTTTCTGTCCGTTTCCTTTATTAACCAAATTGAATTGAAAACAAGTAATGATTAATTAAAGCAATGAATTTGAGGCAATATTATGGTAATTGTCTATTTTTGCGCCACAAATTTGAGCGTCACCGCTAAAATTTCATTTTTTATTTAATCAATACCAATCATTCAGATGAAGAACTTTCGTTTTGTTTTCGCTTTTGCACTTTTAGTGCTTTTTTCAAGCTGCGGACCTTCCGCTGAGCAACTCAAACAAATTGCTGATTTTACCACCACCGTTTCTTCGCTTGGAGACAGCGAAAGTGCAATGGGTGCCGCCGTTGATGGCATGAAGTCAAAACTGGCTGAATTCAGAGCTGATTCAACCCTTAAGGGAACCAAAGCCGATTCGCTTCTTGCTATTGCTGATTCTAAAATTGCCGAGTATGATGGTTTATATGCCAAGTACAAGACCTTCGTTACCGAGCAAAAAGGAAAACTGGATGGGTTTAAGAAAGAACTCCCAACTCTTGAAGCTTTAAAGACTTTAGGTACGGAATTAATGGCTAAGAAAGATGAATTCACCGGCGATGTCACCAAAATTCAGGGTGATTTTGATTCCGCTGTTGCAGAACTTACAAAGCTAAAAGAAGAAATGGCCGTTAAAGCGGCTGAGATGCTTCCAAAAAAGAAGTAACGAACGACTTCAGATATTTTGAAAAGGAGTGCCAGATTGGTGCTCCTTTTTTGTTTTAGCTTTTTTTACATAAAGCGATCACCAAAGGCTGCGGGCATCGGGGCAATTTTTCGCTCGCTGTAGTTGAAAAATACAATTGCCGTTTTGGCATGCGCGGCTTCGCGACCGGAGTCAACATGAATGAGGCGGTAGAAAATATCGCAACCGACAGGCGAAAACCCGCCTAACATTAGTTCAACGAGAAGCGAATCGCCATAGAAAAGTTCGCGCTTGAAAACGATTGCCGTATCTGCAAGCGCAATTCCCACACCCTCGACATTCAATTCGCTCCACCCGTGTGCCTTAAAGAATTGTGCGCGAGCTTCATGCACAAGCGACATAAACTTATCATTCCCGACATGCCCGGCGAAGTTTAGGTCGGTGATTCGAATATCCAATTGGGTTTGAAACACCACCTTTTCCGGAAACTCAATTTTTATTCTCGCCATTTCATTTATACAAGGTTTGAAGCCTCTTTAATCTTTTGGTTCAGGTACTAAGTGAAGTCCCTTGATTGGTAGCGATAATATAACGTCAGAAAGACTTTTCATAAATCGACATAGTTCCTCTAGTTCAGACTCTTGATGCCATTTTTGCATATCGCTTAGGTCGCCGGCAGGGAGATTTTTTTCATGAAATTCTTCAGACCAAATATGAACCAAATAAACAGTTTCAAATCGGCTTAGCCCAACTTCACACTCCAAAGAAGCCAGAAAAGGTGATCCGGATTGATCAAGCAATTCTCTGCCAAGCGATTCGAGTTCATCGTCAAAGCCCTCATTCGGCAGAAAGTCGGGATCGAAATATACTTGAAGAAGCACGCCGCGAATTCGATCTGATTTGTAACGCGAAAGCGTTTGGAGCAATTCTTCTTTAGGTTTGGGCATCGCTTTCAAGGGAAGTGTGCAAACGAGGAAAGTCATTTTGAATTCGGCCGCATTGAAGGCAAAAGCGAAGTTCGAGATATTCTCCGCCGCCAATGCCAATTTCTTTTGGAAGATTGCCTAAAAATCGTTTTGATTTAAATTGAATGACGCACAAGTCGCCGGTCTTTGCACTAACAGAAATAATACGCTCACTTCCGCAAAGAGAGCAGCAGGCTTGATTTGAGGAGACCATCATTTGATTTGGCGAATAGAAAGCCTTTGGCTATCGGGTGAATGCTTAAAGAGAAAAGCATCTCCAAAGGAAAGTTTAAAGCGGAAAATATTTCGGACGGGCATTTCAAGAACTCGAGCAAGCACCGAGCGAAGCACGCCGCCGTGGGTGACGATAAGCACCCGATCATATTTCATTTTCGTGATTTCATCAATAAATTCATTGACTCTAAGAAATAAATCCGAAAGCGACTCTCCACCGGGCGGGGCACGGTGTTCAAGATTTTCAGCCCAATGTTCAATTTCATCTTTGCCGATATCATCCCACGGTTTAAGTTCCCACTCACCAAAACTGATTTCCATAATGCGGGCGTCGTAATGAACCGGGCCTTGCGTTAAAAAGCCTGCGAGTTTTGCACAGCGTTGTAGCGGGCTTGAATAAACGGCGTCAAATACCAAAGGGAGTTTTTCTTTAATTGCTGCAGCTTCACTTTCGAAAGAATCGGCTAAGTCAAGATCGGTTTGCCCATAACACAAAGCCAAATCGACTGAAGGCGTGGTATGCCTTACAAGATATATTTCCATTCAACTGTTTTTTTCAAAATACAAAACAATTCATTCACTTATTGATTGAGTCGAAAGTAATGGTGTGTTCACTTTGCTAAACGGCAGTAGTTGTTTTTTTCATTTATCGAATAATAATATCGCTCGTCGAATTCGCGGCAAATGTAACGGATAAAGGGCATCCCAAGTTTTGTAACGCGTACAGACTTGTTCAGGAGTTCAACCAAACCATCAACTTGAAGGGCTTGAAGCCGAGTCAAAATTTCATCCAAAGCCGGTGTTTGCAGTGCCTCTTCCACCCAATCTGTTTCGAAGTGACACATCAAATTTTGAATATGCCGCCGAAGAATCAAGTCCTCTTCATTTAACAAGTGCCCGCGAATGATGGGAAGTTTGCCTTCGGCAATTTGCGCCATATAACGGTTGGGTTCTTTTTCATTTTGAATAAACGCGCCCCACGCATCGCTAATCGCCGAAGCGCCGAGTGCGATGACGCCCGCCGTACTGCTCGTGGTGTAGCCCATAAAGTTTCGGTGAAGCTTCTTCGCTTTTGCTGCATGCCAAAGCGAATCGGTTTCGAGGGCGAAGTGATCCATTCCAATTTCGTTGTAACGAGTGCCGGTGAATTCTTCTTCTAAGAGCATTTTCCCCAATTCATAAAGCGCTTCCTTTTCTTCGCCTTCGGGGAGGTGTTCGTTCTTAAATCGATTCTGCTCGGGGTAAAGCTGTGGGTTGTGCCCATAGGCATAAAAGGCAATTCGATCGGGGCGAAGGTCGCGAACGGCCAATATGGTCTTACGCACACTTTCTTGGGTTTGACGCGGTAAGCCATAAACGAGGTCAAGATTGATGGATGCGTAACCCACTTCTCTTGCAAGCCGCATCGATTCCGCCACCATTTCGACGGGTTGAATTCGATTAATGATGGTTTGAACCTCATGATCAAAATCTTGAATCCCAAAGCTGAGGCGGCGAAACCCTAATTCAAAAAATCCTTCCAACTGTTCGCGTGTTGTATTCTTCGGATTTGATTCATAACTCATTTCAATTTCATCCGAAAAAACCGCTTCTCGGCGAAGCGCTTCAAAAAGCCGTTGATGGCTTGCAATGGCGAAGTAAGTGGGTGTGCCGCCGCCCACATGCACCTCACGAATGAGCGGTTTAAAACCCAGTGCTTTGCGAATAATTTTCCATTCTGCAATGACCGCATCGATATACGGTTTCTCGACATCATGATGGCGGGTGATGACCGTGTTGCATCCGCAAAAAAAACATTTGGAATCGCAGTACGGGATGTGAATGTAGAGCGAAAGACCACAGCCATTTTGAGCGGCTTCAGTGGTTTTTTTGAGCGTTTGAAGCCAAGCAGTTTCGTTCAGATTGCTTTTCCAATACGGCACGGTGGGGTAGCTGGTGTAGCGCGGAACTGGCGTGTTGTATTTGTGCAGCAAGGCAAGATGCCGGTTTTCGGATATGAGATTTGTCATACTTCAACTCTTTCCAATTTATAAGCCTAACGTACAGATTTCTCGGGTGAGCGCCAATTAATCTTTAATTGGTGTGAAAGGAAGCAGGCTACATCCTCACTTGATTTCGCCCGTTATGCTTGGCTTCGTAGAGTTTTTCATCGGCGGCGGCAATCATATCGAGCGCATTTTCTTTTGTGACATCACTGCAAATTCCTATTGATACAGTCACTTTTAACTCGGGGTGAAGTGTGCTCCACGGATAGGAAGCAACGGCTTGGCGAATTTTTTCGCACACCATTCTTGCTTGGTCTGAACCGGTATTGGGAAAAAGAAAAACAAACTCTTCTCCTCCGTAACGAGCAACCGTATCTGTTTTCCGACAGTTTTGTTTAAACACTTGAGCAATTGCTTTCAGGGCTTGATCTCCCATTTCGTGGGAGAAATTGTCGTTGATTTTTTTGAAGAAGTCGATATCGGAAATCGCCACCGAAAGCACATGTTTATAGCGCTTCGCAATTCCGAATTCCAATTCTAAAAGTTCATCGAAAGCGCGGCGATTGGCGATGCCGGTGAGAACATCGGTTCGCGCGAGCCGGTCAAGCTCTTCAGCTTGCTTGTGAAGCAAGTTGTTTTTTTCTCGCAATTCTTTTTCCGAGCGTTGCTTGATATAGTAACGGTTTACCCCGAGTGCGGCAACCACTATCAAGAGTGCAAGAAAAATAATCCCGACTTTGCGCGTAAAGTTAAACTGCTCCAATTCTAATTTTTGAATCGTGCTTTCTTGCTGCAGTCGTGCAATTTCCTGTGCATTTTTTACTTCTATCGCATCATTTTGCAGCTTCTCAATTTGGCTTGCCGAGCCCCGATTAAATAGCAATTCTTTCAAACTTTGGTATTCCAAAAGTTTTTCATAAGCCAAGTTAAATTTTCCTTCCGCGGCGTGCATTTTTGAAATGGCTAAAATGGCATCTCGCTCTTGCTCACGAAAGCCACCCTTAACGGCGATTTCCATACTTTCTTTGAGATAAGCCGCCGCTTTTGGGAATACTTTTTTCTGTGTGTAAATGATTCCGGCATTTTGCAACGCAATGGCAAGAAACTTTTCATTGCCAAGACCCTTTCTTAACTGTTCAATGGCTTTGAGGTTTGCCGATAATGAATTATCGATGTCCCCTCGCTCCTGATAGGTAATGGCAATAAAGGTCAGCATCACAGCCATCGACCCCAATTGATTCATATTTTCATGAAGCTTATAGGCTTTGGTAAGGTAGCCCAAGGCTTCACTATAGTTTTTTAAACGAAGAAGCATAATGCCAATATTGCCGTACTCGCGTGGGCGGTTAAGAGAATCGCCGATTTCTTGATAAATGGTCAGCGATTCGCGGAAGTAAAGCAAGGCATCGTCGAATCGCTCCATAATCGAATACAGATTGCCAATGTAATTTTTAATTTCAGCGATTCCGGCGCGATCCTTTTTGCTTTCGTAAATGGATTGGGCTTGGTAGAATTTTTCAAGCGCACGCGGATAATTAGAGAGGGTCAAATGCCCAAAACCAACTCGCGCCAAAGAGAACGCAATCAGCAACGAGTCTTTCAAACTTTCAGAGAGGGTAAGCGATTCAATAGCATATTGCAATCCGGTTTCGGGCGTAGAATTTTCGCAAGCAATCGAGAGCTCATGAAGCAATTGAACTTTTTTTATGCCATAAGGCGTCGCTTCCAAAACAGCTTTCAAGCTATCGATTTTTCGGTTCTGACTGAATCCACTCACGGTAACCAATAGCGTTACTCCAATGAGAAGAATTTTTATAAGGATTTTATCGAAAAGAAAGCGCATACCGAAAATGACGACCGGAACTTAATTATCGCTAAGTATTAAATGACGATTAGGCTAATTTATGAATTTTGTGTGATGTTGGGCGCTTTTCTCTTGGCAAAGTAGAGAATATAAGGGCGTTTTCAAAAAGCTCGGCGCACTTGGCTTGCCTACGGTCACTTTAATTTAATTTCGAAATGACATCCGTTTTAACCCAATTTGGAAGCCTTTTACTCCTTCCTTCCAAAACACTTTTTCTTCCGGATAAGCAGATTTTGCTTGCCGCCGATGTTCACTTAGGCAAAGCCGAAACCTTCCAAGCCTACGGCGTTCCCGTTCCTTCGGGGCACAGCGCGCGCGATTTGTCTCGGCTTCGCGAGGCCGCGATTGGGTGTAACGCAAAAACCATTTTTCTTTTAGGCGACTTCTTTCACGCACCGGAAGGGCTTACGCCGTCGCTTGTTTCAGAAGTCAATGAATGGATAGAATCACTTCTTCACGAAGGCATTTCAGTAACGCTGATTGTAGGCAATCATGAAAAGCGTGTTTCATTTTCCTCGCTCTCACTCACGATTCATCGCGGGCCGATGGCCGCCGGCGATTTCATCTTTGATCATCATCCTTCCGAAACGGCGGGCAGGCTCACGTTTGCGGGGCATTTGCATCCACGGGTTTCGATTGGCGGGAAGCAGTCTCGCCTGCGGTTGCCGTGCTTTCTTGTTTCGGAGCGGCAGGTTATTTTACCGGCTTTCGGCGATTTCACCGGCGGCGCAGCGACCGATACGCGCGGGTTTGATGTTTATGTGGTTACAGAAAACTCTGTTGAGAAGTGGGAGGAGCCGGTGATGAAGAAGCGGCGTGGCAGATATTTTTAGTGCCCACTTTGCGCAAGGAATTGCTTGATTAAGTGAGCCGATTCGCTTTGAAATCCTTTTGGGGAGTTCACTTTTCGGGCAGCGGAATGAATTCGGTTTCACCCTCAATTTTCGGGAATGCTTGGGCTTTCCAACGCGCTTTTCCGGCCTCGATTTTCGCCTCATCGCTCGAAACAAAATTCCACCATATAAATCTTTTTTCGGGAAATGTTTCACCGCCAAGCCACATCCCACGCGTTCCATTTTGCAAGGTGAGTGAGATGGGTTCATTGGGCTTAAAGCTGACCATTGTACCCTTTGATATAATTTGCCCTTCGGTTTCAATGCTGCCTTCAACGACATAAAAGGCACGCTCAAGCGTTGGGCTGTCGCCAAATTCGGCTGTGAGATGTAACGTGGTGGTTTCGAGTGCAACACAGTGGCAATAAAAGAGCGGTGAATACACATGAACCGGCGCTACTTTCCCGAAGGCATTTCCTAAAATCAGATTCCACGAGATTGACCCCGATTCCCAAGTGGGCAAAATGGATTTTGGTACATGCTCAAAAGTCGGCGCAGTGTCTTCTTTGTCTTTTGGGAGTGCGACCCACGTTTGAAGTCCGTGCAGAAGCGTTCCGTTTTTCTTGACGGATTCGGGAAAGCGCTCAGAGTGAACAATGCCGCTGCCGGCAGTCATCCAATTGACATCGCCGGGGTGAATTTCTTGCACGCTTCCGCTGCTATCGCGATGAAGCATCGCCCCGCTGAAGAGGTAAGTCACGGTTGAAAGCCCGATATGGGGATGTGGCAATACGTCGCCTTCGGTGTGGGGAGAAATCGCGTGCGGCCCCATTTCATCAACAAAGATAAAAGGGCCAACCATTCGCTTTAGCCCAAAGGGCAACAAGCGCTTAACCGTAAAATTTCCGACTTGCCGCTCGCGGGCGTGAATGATGAGTTCGATTGACATATCATTGAAGTTTTTTGAACCTCAATATACTTGAATTCCCGTTCCCTTTAATTCCTTCTGATTTCGATTCAATTTCTTGCAGGAATGGCCTTGAGGTTGTTTAATGGGCGTTGTAGATGTAAGGGTGATTGCGCAGCCGAGCGAAGTAATAAAGAAAAGAATTAACAAATCGATATTTTCAGGGTTATTGATTCCAAATCTGTAAATCTGTATGCCCAAGAGAACAGCAAATCCTGAAAAAATACCAATAAGTAATGCAAGTGATGAACAGTTCATGTTTCCTCCTTTTTTTGTGAACTTCTACTATGAACGCTATATTCAGAGGAAGGTTAATACAATATCTCTCTAAAATTGCTTAAATATTTTTTTTTACAATGAACACTCCGCGACAAAAAACCTTATTTATCCCTTTTCAAAATTTACTTTTTTCCCTTTTTGTAATTTTTTTCAATAAGTTTTCACTTTTTGCAAACGACGGATCTTATATCTCAGGGCCTGAAGGTGGGGCATTATTTCCGCTCAAAAGTTCTTCAATTCAAATGGTTGAAGAAGAAGTAATTTACGATGTTACGAGCGGTGAATTTGTTACTACCTTTATTTTTCTAAACCTCTCAGATTCTGTTCAGAGGGTTACATTTGGATTTCCAATTTCTGCAAAGTTTGATGAGCAAGAGTATGATTACGATCCTTCTTCAAGAGATACATTATATGAAATTGCAAGAATCAATAGTCAAATGAATTTTCTTACTTGGGTCAATGGAAAAGAACGCAAGAGAAATTTGATTCCTATAATTCCTGATACAGATTATAATTATGCTTTTTCTTTCACATATACATTTAAGCCAAAAGAAAAGATTCGAGTTGTTAATACATTCAATCAAGGTAAAGGTTATGGCTTTTCAAATGATGGAACAGAATATGATGCTTATACCTATATTCTTAAAACAGGTTCACTTTGGGCAGGAAATATAAAAAAAGCAAGAATTTTATTTAAATTCTCACCCGGTTTTAAAATGACTTTTTCAAATCGATCTGATATTAAAATTGATTTTAAAGATAATAAGAGAGTTATTTCATTGGTCAATTACGAAGAGGGCTTAAAACCATTTCCTAACAATAATTTTAAGGTTGATACAACGAATAATACTGTAGAATGGCTCTTTTCAGACTTCAAACCAAAATTTGATGTTTCTGCTATTTTCTATAACTCAGCTATTTCAAATTCCATTTTATTTTTTCCTGTTTGCGATAGTTTATCATTTTTTATTCAGCAAAGTAACCCCAAAAATTTTGATAGCTATTTCAACCAAGTTAAAAATGAATTAAAATATGAATCAGAATATGGTAAAGAATATTTTGTTTATGTTTATGAATCAGTTGCAAAATTTATTTTGAATGGATTATATGTTCCTTTAGAGCGATACCAAATCCGACACATTATTAATGGATTTGCTGCATTATTTGGGTATCGGTTTAAGAATCCTTTATGGGAGAAAATGTTTTCTCAATTTAAGTGGTATAAACCAACCACTGAAAACCCCAACTATCCCCCTGAAATTGCTTTACAGATTAAACAGCTTTCTGAATTATACTCTACATTAAAGTGAACAATCGAAACCGAGCGGGGTCGGGGTTTTTTCCTTCATTTCCTTTATTAATATCCGACCCCGCTGGGGCCGAAAACCCATTATCCAGAAATATTCATCTGCGAGAGTGAATAATTTTTTTGCGTTGGTTCTTTTTGTTACTATTGCACATCGCCCAATGGCTCTTAATTAAAAATTTGTTCTTGTATGACTCAAGTCGAAAAGCAGCGCATTGTGGTGATTGATATTTTGCGCGGTATTGCAATGGTGGTGATGGCCTTAGACCACACCCGCGATTTCTTTCATGCCGATGTTCTCTTTCACGACCCGCTCGATCCCGCAACCACGCACCCGGCCTTGTATCTCACACGGTGGATCACTCATTTTTGTGCGCCAACTTTTGTCTTTCTTTCCGGAACATCGATTTATCTGCAATCGCTACGAAAAACGTCTTCATCACTATCCGTCTTTCTTTTCACTCGAGGCCTTTGGTTGATTTTCGCCGAAATCACTCTCGTAACCTTTGCACTCACTTTCAACCCGCTTTTTAATTTTCTTGGCTTACAAGTAATCTGGGCCATTGGATTTTCAATGATTGTGCTTGGTTTTTTTATTCTTTTGCGTGCCCCCTATTGGGTATATCTCGCCATTGGAAGTATCATTGTTTTTGGGCATAATGCATTTGATTCACTTGAACTACAACCTGATTTCTCCCCATCTCTATTCTGGAAAATCATGCATCTTGGCTTTGTTATACATCCGATTTCGGAGTCATTTTCAATTTTTTTTATATATCCCGCCCCGGTATGGGCAGGAGTTATGCTTTTGGGGTATGCCGCAGGAAAGCTTTTTGATTCACCTAACAATGCGACTTCGCGAACACGGTTTTTTAGCATTGCCGGCACAGTGCTTCTGTTGTTTTTTTTGGTGCTCCGCGCAACCAATTTTTATGGGAATCCACAGCCTTGGGTCATTGGCGATTCCGTTGCTCAAACACTATATTCCTTTTTTAATGTCAATAAATACCCGCCCTCGCTTCTTTACCTGTCAGCGACATTGGGCGGACTTTTCCTTGCATTAAGTGCGATTGAGCGATTTCAACAGTCGCTCTTACCCTATCTCACGCCATTTGAGACTTTTGGCCGAACCGCCTTTTTCTATTACCTCATTCATTTTTATGTGATTCATTTGCTTTCTGCCGCCGCATTTTTTTTGCAAGGTCATACACTGCAAGAATCGATTGAGTTAGCGCCCAAAACTTTCTTTTTGCTTACCACTACACCTTACGGGTTTAGTTTGGGGGTGGTGTATTTGGTTTGGATGGCGGTTGTCGCGGGCTTGTATCCGTTGTGCAAGCGATATGATGCCTATAAAACATCGCATCGCGAAAAGGTGTGGCTCTCGTATTTATAACCCTTGCAATTGTATTCCAAGAAGAACATACGGCCCGGAACCGGGTCGAAGAATTACCAATTATTTCCTTCAATAAACATGCGACACCGCTGGGGTCGAAAAAGGTTTTTTCATCATCTTTCGTTTTCCTCTTCAAGAATCTTGGTTCAGATTCGATAAATTTGCTTGTTGATCTATTTCGATCATCCGTTTCTTTCTTCGGCTTTGTTCATCTACCTCAATAACTTTATGATTAGAAACATCTTCCGCTTTATCAGCCTTCAGGTTGGTGAAGAGAAAAAGGAATTGGTTTTAGAAGAAGTTAAAAACTCAATATCCTTTCGCAATTCCACCTTATGGATTTTAGCTTGCGCCATTTTTATTGCGTCAATTGGGCTGAATGTGAATTCTACAGCCGTGATTATCGGCGCGATGCTGATTTCGCCGCTGATGGGGCCGATAGTCGGGGCGGGCTTTGCACTCGCCACCTTCGACTTTGCGCTGTTTCGCCGTGCATTAAAAAACTTGGCGATTGCTACAGTTGTGAGCCTTACCGTTTCCGCGCTTTATTTTTTTCTGAGCCCGTTTAAGGAAACACAATCGGAACTTTTGGCACGGACATCGCCGAATATTTATGATGTGATGATTGCTTTTATCGGTGGTTTGGTGGGCGCTATTTCCATCACCCGTGTCAGCAAAGGAAATCCCATTCCGGGTGTGGCCATTGCCACGGCACTCATGCCGCCGCTCTGCACCGCCGGTTATGGCTTGGCGATTGGTAACGCGGCGTATTTTTTTGGCGCGCTTTATCTCTATCTCATCAATTGCTTTTTCATTGGGGTTGCCACGCTACTCATTGCCAAGCTTTTGCGATATCCGCCCGTGGAAGCGGTGGATGAGCGGCGGGCATCGCTTGTACGGCGGGTGATTTCGATTCTTCTCATTGTGCTGATTGCTCCAAGCGTGTACTTGGCTTACGATCTTTATCAAGAAAAAAAGATTCTCAGCCAAATGCAGCGGTTTATTGATGAAGAATTTCTGCAACGCGGATACGCGATTCTCTATCAAAAACTTACCCCAAAAGGCTCACCTAAAACCATTGAATTGGCTCTTTACGATAAAAAGTTTTCCGAAACCGAATTCGCCAATTTGCAACGCTCGCTTGAACGCTTTGGGCTTAGCGATGCCTCGCTCATTCTTAAACAAAACACGCGCGATTTGAAGGGAGAAATTCTGAAAGAAATTAGCGCGAAGGATCAAGTTTTGAGCAAAAAACAAATCGAATTGGATTCGCTTCGGCAAAGGCTTTCGGAATACACCTTTGATACGGTTTTTATTCAAAGCGAACTCCGCATTCTTTTCCCTGAAATCGCATCCGTTTCGATGGGGAAGCACGCCCTGACGTATGGCAGTTACGGCCAAGGCCCGAAAATCACTTTCTTGTATTCGTTGAACGAAAGCCGCGAGAAAGGCAAAAAGGCGCCGCCATTTGATGAAGCCAAACTTCGCGCGTGGCTTTCGCTGAAGGTGGGCGGCAAGCCGGTTTCTTTGGTTCGACTTTCAAATTAATCTCTCAATAGTTTCATTCTCGACCTTTCATCCTCTATTATAATTCGTATCTTTAAATTCAATCCTCTTGATAAACACTACTTCAAAAGACATCACATTTTTTGCGAATTGGACTTAATTTTTCATGAAACAACCAAACAATTGGACTGACTTAGGCTGCGACGCCTGTTTGCGAGGAGAAGGACTCGACTTTCACTTCTCAATGGCCTTTCAACCCATTTTTCGCCTTTCAACCCGAAGCGTTTTTGCTTATGAAGCCCTTGTTCGCGGCACGCACAACGAACCCGCCGAGAATATCTTTCATTCTGTGAATGATGATAACCGCTACCGCTTCGATCAATCTTGCCGGACCAAGGCCATTAAATTGGCCGCTGAATTAAAGATGCCAACCTTTTTAAGCATCAACTTTCTGCCCAACGCCGTTTATCGCCCTGAACTCTGCATTCGCACCACCCTTACCGCTGCGGAAACTTATGGCTTCCCAATCGACCAAATCATTTTTGAGATCACCGAAAGCGAACGCGTCGATGACCTCGCACACCTGCGCAATATCGTTGAATATTATCACGCTCGCGGATTTAAGACCGCCATTGATGATTTCGGCGCGGGATTTTCGGGCCTCAATTTGCTTGCAGAACTGCAAACCGATATCATTAAACTCGATATGGCCCTCATTCGGGGAATCGATCGAAAAAAACCCAGTCAATCCATTGTTCGCGGCATTATGCAAACCGCCCGCGACCTTGGTTCAGAAGTAATCGCCGAAGGCATTGAAACCAAAGAAGAATTGGAAATGATTCGCTCGCTCGGCATCGATTTGGTTCAAGGGTTTCTCCTTGCGAAACCTGCGTTTGAATCGCTCCCTGAAATCAATTATAATTTTTAATTATTTTAATTTCAGTCCTTTTATTTTTAATAGAAATTATTTTTTCTAAAAATACGCTCGCCAATTAAATACCAACCGAACGCCCACAAACCAATAGGATTTTAATTCCGGTGGGGCAAGATTGCTATCGACCAAATCCTCAACTTGATGCGGAAAATCCCACCCAAAATAAAATTGCATCATCAATCCGGCACTTTGATCGGTTGAAAAATTCCGAAAAGGTCGGTATTCTAAAAATGGAAATTCCACCAAGGTTGATCGGTAGCCCAAGATGGTGGTTTCTTCGTTTCCATTTTCATCGAATTTGGGGCTAATGAGGGCGTCGCGCTGAGCAGAGCGCCCAAAAAAATACACACTTGCTTCACGGCCAAGCATAAATTGAAATCGCCCAATGGGTGTCATAAAGCCATTTTGAAGCGGAATTAATCCGCCGTTGATGGCCGTCGTTCCCATTTCTTGCAGCGTTTTTGGTGAAAAAAGAAAGAGAAATGGTGCGCTGATGAGCAAATCTGCGGGGAAGAGAAAGTACGGGAGCCGAAGCCGAAAGGAATACGACGTTCGACCCGGAATGGCGGAGAGAATCGAGCCGAATCGCTGAATATTTTCCGCATCGACGACGCCCGTGCTCGACGAGGCATCTTGACGCCACCCGGCTTGCAAAAAAGCCAATCCGTCACTCGATTCATTCAGCACGCCATCGAGCCCAACGCCCACCCGCACTGAAAATTCAAGCGAACTCACCGCCCCCAATTTGACTTGGTTTTGCCCAAAAGCCCCATTGATGACGGAGATTCCCGCCGATGGCGAAATTCCGATAAACGGCCCTATTTCCGCCCGAAATCGCGGCAATTCGCCAATGCCCTTCGAAAGCCCCGGCACCGGCGTTTCTTCTAGAATTGAAATCACCTTTTTCAAAACAGCGGCATCCAAAGTATGCAGCGGCATTGAGCGGGCTTCACCCACATTAAATTCAATGGCGTTGAGATCATTGCTTTCGGTATTTCCAAGCGGTTCACTTTCAGGTTCTGCGGCTTCAAGAAATTGAATTAAGCTTTTGGTGACGACCGAGGCGGCGAGATTTCGATCGTCTTCGCGCATCCACGCATCGCCGGTGAGGATGATTTTTTCACCTTTCCACGTATTGGTTTGCAATCCGTTTTCGTTGTAGAAATCGTGCGTGCCTTTACGGAGCGAGGGATTTCCGCGCGAACCGACCGTGTGGCCGGCAGCGTAAATATCTTGAATAAAGTGAATTGCAAAGGCTTCATCGGCGAAGGCAGAAAGGATGGCTTGCCTGCGATGTTCTTCGGTGTGGTGCGGCTGAATTGCCGTGCGAAGTTTCAGCAATGCGCGGTGATGATACCACAAGTAAATGCCGAGTGCGTTGGGTTCGGCGAGTGAATCAACACATTCAAAGAGATAATCCAAGAGCGGCTCCGAGGGGGTGAGGAGCGGGAGCAAAAAGTGCGCGTTGTTTTTGCCGGCGCGCGTGGCATAGTCGGGGTCGGCGCGTTGCAGAAGGATATCGGAAACGCGCGTGGCATTGAGTCGCCATTCCCGTTTTTTGAGTGTTTTCAAGTCGGTATTGAGCCGTGCGGCGATGCGAGCGACATCCAAAATCCACGCTTCGTTCAGCACTGTTTTCAGGAGTTCTTCGGAGCTTGAGGCGTGGTCGCCGGCGATTGCGGCCCACGCGGCATAGTCTAAGCGGTCAGGCCGTTCGGTTGCGGCGGAATCGATGGTGAATTGCGAAAGCCGATTTGGTGCGGCCAATCGCCCTTGTGCCCAAAGCCGCTCGAGCGACGCGCGGTGCGTTTGGGGTAACATCTGTATGGCACGAGCGAGGATTTCGCGATGCTCGGGATAGACCCACGCGTTGAGCTTTTCGCTATTTCCGGCGAAGAGTGCCAAGGCAAAGAGCCAAAGCTTTAGGTGCTGAAGTACCTTCGGGATTTTCATTGGTTACTACTTTTCCAAAAATACATCTTCGCACCGCCTTGTGAAATAGCTTATCGTTATTTCTTTGACTTCTATGTAAAACCACTTAACTACCGTTACATTAAAAAAAGTTTTTTTTATTGAATCTTGTTGTTATATTCTAAAATTGCGCGGCTTTTGAAGTGGGCTTGCAAGTAACCCTTTTTAGATTTTCGGCGACTTCCGCCCGTTTTTTCCTTCAATCCGCCATTCCTTTTGTCCTTTCGTTATCCTGAGTTTTTTTAGCAACAATTTTTAAGTAAAACACCACTTTGGTGGATATTGGTTTTGCGTGAGTCTTCGGGATGCTTCGCGCCCTCAGACCCCCGCAAAGCCGCTCCCCGTTACCTGCAAGGCTAAAATACCAACAGAAATAATAAACTATGAAAATTGGAATATTACATTTAAGCGACCTACATATACAAGAAGACGACTTAACAAATAGAATTGAAAACCTTGTTAGATCTGTAGAATATGATATTAAACAGATTTCACACTTATATTTAGTTTTCTCCGGAGACATTGTAAATTTTGGTAGAAAATCTGAATTTGAAAAAGCCAAAATTTTTGTTTCGGGGCTAACAGGTAGATTAAAGGAAAAGTGGAAATTGTTAAATATTAAAATCATTGCAGTTCCGGGAAATCACGATTGTTGTTTTGACAATGAAAAGAAAACTCGACAATCAATTTTAAATGATTGCAAAACAGATATAATTAATGAAGAAGATTATTTCATAGACGCTATGGCTGTTCAGTCTGATTTTTGGGATTTCACAAATGATGTAACAGAATTATCGGATAGAAATTTAGTATCTTATAAATATGAATTCAGACCACATTTAGATTTCAAGGTGACTTTTCATTGTTACAATACAAGTTGGCTTACTGAAATAAACGAAAAACAAGGGTCACTTATAATTCCTGAAAATAAATTTATTGAAAATGAAAATGGCGAATATGTAATCTCTGTTTTTCATCATCCCGTAGATTGGCTTTCTGCAAATACAAGAAGAAATAATAAACAACGATTTGAAGAGCATTTAATAAATAGCTCAAATCTTGTAATTTATGGCCACGAACACGACAAAGGGAATCCTAAGGCTGTACTTCAAAAAAACAATAATGTAGTTTTTTGCGGTGGCAAAGCTTTCAATAAAAATGTTATTACTGAAACAGGGTTTTGTCTTTATGAAATAGACCTAACTGACAAGTCAATAAATATTAAAACTTTCAATTTTAATGGTGAAACGTATTTAGTTGAGACAGAGGACAAACATCAAATAATTGAAAAAGTTAAACGAGAATTTATTTTAAATAAAGAATTTGAAACAAAAATCACAGAATTAAGCATCCCATTAAAACACTCAAAAAAACCAAAATTAATTTTATCCGATATATTCGTATATCCAGACCTAGAGCCATTGCTCGAAGAAGACAATTACGTAGCTCAATATCCAAACTCCTCTGAATTAATTGAACAAGTTAAAAATGAAAACAATGTAAATATATTAATTGAGGGGGCTGACCAATCAGGTAAAACATCATTGCTCTATGTCCTTTACAAAAGGTATTATGAAATGGGGCTTACTCCAATTTATTTGAGAGGTAAATATTGTAATGAAACAGATGTTAAGAAATTAGTAAAAAAGGTTTTAAAGGAGCAATACGATAGTGAAAATGTAGATTTATTTTTCCAACTTGACAAGAAAGTACTTTTACTTGACAACTTCCATAAATCAAGTCTTAATTCAAAATATAAAAAACGATTAGTTGAATCATTCAACAATAATTTTGAAGTAATAATTGTTACATCTGACAACACCTACAGTTCAAAAAATGTAACTGAGGAAGCTACGAGCTTTAAGGACTATTTTAAATATAAGCTTTTACCGCTTGGTCACGAAAAGAGAAGTGAATTAATTGAACAATGGCTCTTGATTGGCGAAAATAAGTTGACGATTCAAGAAGAAGTAATATTAAATACTGTAAAATCAAGATTTAATGAAATCAATTCATTAATTGGCAATAGGTTGATGCCTTCATACCCAATTTTTATATTGTCTCTTTTACAAAATCTTGATGATAATCTTCAAAATTTTTCGCAAACATCATATGCTAATATCTACCTAGTTTTAATTAAAGCAGGTCTCATTAAAGAAGGAATCAAAGATTCAGTTTTGACGAGTTTATTGAATATTCTCAAAGAACTTGCTTTTTATATGTACGACAAGAAGAAAAGCCCTTTTAATAGAGAAGATTATGACAGTTTTATTTTAGAATATTCAGCTAAATATTTTCGTCACAAATCATTAACAAGTGATAAAATTCTTAGTGTACTTTGCAACTCTAATATTTTGAAATATGATGATGAATACTACACTTTTTCTTACAAATACATATACTACTTCCTAATTGCCCAAAAAATTTCAACAGACATAGAAAGCTATCAAGATCTTATATACGACTTATGTAACAATATTCATTTAGAGATAAATGCCAATATTTTGATTTTTCTTTCTCACCATTCAAAGGCACAAATTCTTATAGATAGTATCGTTTTCACTAGTCAAATACCTTTTGAGAAAGCTAATCCACTAACATTAAGTAAGGATGACGCGTTTGTGCAATTTATAACTGAGTTCACCAATGAAATCAAAGATGAAATAATTGAAGATAGAAACCCAAAAGAAGAAGTAAAAAAGGAACTCAAGAAAAAAGATGCCATTGAGAGAAGGAATAGAGTTGATACAGATAGCGATAATGAAGAAGGTATATTACCTTCTGAGGCAATCGAAATGAATCAAGCCTTTAGAACAGTTAAAATCATCGGTCAGATTGTAATGAATCAAAGTGGTGACTTTGAAAAGGAAAAACTTATCAACCTTGTTGAAGCAGCCTACAACACCGTTTTTAGATTTCTTGGTTTCTATTCAGGTATGCTAGAAAAAGACAAAGAATTACTTATTGAAGCAATAGTCGAGGATATAAAGAAAAAGGAAGAAGAAAAGAAAAGTAAACGTGGCGAAATAGATATTAAGTTAATAGAAAAGACAGTAAGAAATTTACTTCAATTTATTTCGTGGCGTATTTGTGTAGATAGTATGACTAATCTAATGTTCGCAGTTGGAACAAAAGGCCAAAATGAATTATTTGACAGAGTTAATGCAAACATAGACACTACAGCTTCCAAAATAGTAACATTCGCTATTAAAACTTTTTATGATCAAATTGATACTAAAGAATTAGAAAATTTATTTGAAAATGTTAAGGACAATTATTTGGCTCAGTGCATCTTGAGAGAATACATTAAGAGGTATTTATATACAAACTTTGTAGAAAGAAGCAAGCGAGACAGAATTATTCAAATAGCAGGGTTTAACAAACAAAGACTGATTGGAAAAATGAAAACAAAATAAAGCCCAGCAGGTAACAGGCGTTTGGCTCAATGGCGGGTGATTTGGTTAATTAAACATTCTATCTCGCATCAACTTTTGTGTTGTATTGACAGTTTTGTGCTCCGAAACCCACCCGAACGCAAAGCCCGAAAACGTTGGCAACCATATTAAAATAAACACTGCAAACTATGAGACTGTTAACAACCGCAAATTATATACATTATTTTATGTTGTCTGTTAAGATCATATTATTACCACTCGTCCTTTTGAGCATGCCACTATCTTCATTTGCACAAAATAGAGCGAACCCATTTGATGGAGTGAAATTGGTGATTGATGGCAAACCTACACATGTTTTAAGAAAGGTTTTGGAAAATCATCAGAAGTGGCTAAAAGAAAGAGATTTTAAAAAAAGTATTTCGATTCATATAGAACGTTCAGACTACATTTCACAAGAAGACTCATTAAGGGCAAATTTAACAGGTGCAATTCTATCAGGTTACAAAGGCTTTGATGTTTCCGAGCACTTTTTCCCTTCATTTGCTGGTGTAATATTTACTGAAGCGGATTTAACAAATGCAGATTTTTCATTCCGAGACCTTAGTCATGTACAGATGAGCAAGGCAAAGTTAGAAGGAGCGAATTTTTCTGGAGCAAATCTTGATTCAGCGACCCTTAATGATGCCGATCTTAGGAAAGCAAATTTTCTTGGTGCATCATTGAAGAATTCACACCTTGGTGGAGCAGACATGTCAGAAGTTAACTTTGAAATAAACTCTGAGTTTCTCCCAAATTTAATGTCGTTTAGACGAGCAAAAAATATTGAGTTTATGCAGTATAACAACTATCCAGATGCTCTTTACCAATTAAGAAATAATTTTGCAGAAATTGGGAGAGAAGATATTTCAAGCAAAATTGGACGAGCTATAGAATATTCTAAAACAAGAAAACTTCTAGAAGATAAAAATTACATGAAGGCTCTCTTTCGTTTAGTGTTTTGGGAATGGACTACCGACTATGGTCTTGCTCAGCTTAGAGCATTACTAATACTAATAGGTTTGATACCTTTCTTTGCAGTCATTTATTTCGTTGCCATTTTAAGTTCCAACCAACGATTAATATATAAAATCCTGCCAGCTGACAGAATAGATGGAGACGGGAATAGAATTGTTTCACCAATAAAAGAGCGTGGATGGATTGCTTTTGGAACGGCAACAAAGCTTAGTGTATTTTCTGCTTTTGCTGTTGGATTCAGGGAATTTGACATAGGTAGCTGGCTTTATCGCCTCCAAGGTTCAGAAAGTTTCCTTATTCCAAAAGGCTGGGTTAGAAGCATTACGGGACTACAATCTTTAATAAGTTTAATACTATTATCTTCATTCATAATTTCTATTCTTGGTAAGTAGCAAATGCTTTAAAGAATGAATATTTAAGGTTATGCGAATAGGTATATTAAAGGGATAGAGAATAAAGGAAAATGAATACGGTTGGCAACAGCACCTATAAGAAATTGGCGGTTCAGTGGTTAAATGAAGCTTTATCTTGGAACTGTAATATGTAATTCCGTAAACAAGCCAAACTTTCTAATCTTGACTAATTTTGAAAATCAAGAACGTCTTTCATTTGAATTTTTTAAAAAATAGCTTTCCCTAATTTTTTTTATGCCAATCTCAGAGAACGCAATCAAACTCATCAAGCATTACGAAAGCTTGCACGACGGTAACTTAAAGGAACTCGGCATTCAGCCAAAGATGGACCCGGTCGGCATTTGGACAATTGGCTGGGGTCATGCCATCGTGGATCCAATTACTCGTCAATTTGTGCGCGGAAAAGAAAATTACAAGCGCGCACTGGAATTATTTCCAAATTTTGACGATCGCCAAGCGGATGATTTATTTTTGCGTGACATTTCTGCGTTTGAAAAAGCCGTACGCAATGCTGTGAAACCAAAATTAGATGACAATCAAATCGGTGCATTGACTTCCTTTGCCTACAATGTCGGCACGGGCAGTTTTCTGCGGAGCAGCGCATTAAAATTCATTAACCAAAAAAATATCGCTGAGGCGGGAGCGCGGCTTTTAGTATGGAATAAAGCCAAAGTCAACGGCCAACTTGTTGAATTGAAGGGCTTAACTTATCGCCGAATGAGCGAGCGCGATTTACTTGTAACAGGCGTATTGAAATTCTATAATGTAAATTAAATTTTTACGCTCGATGCAGAAGAAGCATAAGTTAATCTTCATTCACGGAATGGGCGAAGGCAGTTCGCAAGATGCGTACGACGACATGCTGTTCAACCTAACTCTTTTGCTCTCCGCCGAAAGTAAAACAAAATTTATCGAGCTTTTTGAACCGGTTTTTGTTCATTGGCATGATAAAACGGCGCAAGGCGAGGAATTGGTTTTCAAAAGAGCATTTCCTCAATTTGAAATTCCACGGCACTTTACTTCGTTGGAAATTTTCAGTGATTTAAATCGAGCCGCTCGGTATTTCATTACATATTTTATCGGCGATGTGGTTGCATATACCGACGAAAACGACAACGGCATTCGTAAAGCGGTACAGCAAGAATTGCTTGCGCATTGCGCTGACGCTCCCTATAGCATTATTGCACATTCTTTAGGGTCGGTAATTGCATTTGATTTTCTCTACTACTTGTTTGCGAAGAATCAGTTTTTCTATCCTACTAATTCGACGAGTACCCCATCGGTAGTAAAACCTTATCAAGAAAATTTCAGAAATTTTTTTACAATGGGTTCGCCAATCGGTTTGTTCTTTATGCGTAAGAGCGATTTATGGAAAGATAATTTTAACAATCTTATCAATCCTGTTTCTAAACATTGGCTTAATTTTTATCACCCTTACGACCCAATAGCCTATCCGCTTCAAGGGTTTTTTGCATCAAATACCAATAATCCCAAAACACTCCGGGATATTGAAGTTGACACGGGGTCTTTATTAAATAGTCATACCGGATATTGGGAGAATATGGACGTGGCAAAAAAAATCGCTAAAATTTTATCCGTGTCTGAGGTATGAGTGTTTTTGCTTAAACCAAATTTAATTTAGTTATTTGTTCATTGATAATTTTTATACTTTAATAATAAACCTACTTATTCATTTATTTCTTTACTTCTGTTTTTGTTTACCATTTCTTCCGTTTTTTAAAAAGGCGACTTTCCGTTTCTATTAAAGCATATTATGCAAAAGATTAAGATAACGGACTTCTCTCCAGTTCTGTTAGTTTTACATCATATTAAGCTATTGGTTTATCATCGATTCAATTTATATTTAATCCGTTAACTTTTTTTGCATTAAAATTTTCAAATAGGGAGGGGCTGTACCGTTTCGCTTCGCTGAACATCGGTTTTGCGTGAGTCTTCGGGCTGCTTCGCGCCCTCCGACCCCCGCAAAGCCGCTCCCCATTACCAGTAATTTTATGAACGACACACCAAAACTATTTCCAGCAAAAAAAGACGGGAAATCGGGTTACATAAACTCGACTGGACAAATAATTATTGACTTTTCATTTGACTTTTTTGGTTGCCGTGAATTTTCCGAAGGACTTGCTAGTGTATTAGTTAACGGAAAAGCTGGGTATATTGACACCAAAGGTAATTTTGTAATTCAACCTAAATTCAATTTAGCAATGCCATTTTCAGAAGGACTTGCTTATGTTGAATTAAATAAAAAATTCGGTTACATTGACAAGAATGGTGAGTTTGCTGTAGAACCACAATTTTATAGTTGTGAAAGTTTTTCAGATGGATTTGCATTAGTAAAAGACAGTGTTATATCAAAAGGTTTTTTTATCGACAAAAATGGAAAGACAAAACTTAAAGGTAGAAATTTTTTAATATCTGAACTTAGAGAAGGTTTAATTAATTGCCCTAATGACAAAGGTAATTGGGGTTTTATTGATATAGACGACCAAATCATAATAGACTTTAATTATAAATCGACAAGACCATTTTATGAAGGCAAAGGAGCAGTTGCACCAAAAAAAGACAACGATGGAAAACCAAACCGCAACGACAAATATGGTTTTATAAATCACCAAAATGAGTTTTTAATTGAACCAATTTATCAAGGTGCTGATATAAGATTTTCCGAAGGACTTTGTGCAGTTTGGGACGAAGGCTATGGCTGCATTGACGAAAAGGGAAGACTAATTATTCCTTATGAATTTGATTTAATAAAACATTTCAAAGAAGAATTAGCCGTCTTTAAACCTAAAGGACGAAATAAAAAATATGGGTTCATTGACAAAACAGGAATTGTAAAAATAGAACCGAAATTCACTCACGTAGACGACTTTTATAATGGCCTTTCCGAAGTAATTATCGGGACAGAATACGAAAATTTCAAATACGGTTATATTAACCAAAATGGCGAAGAAATATGGGAACCGAGAAGATAAAAACTACTGGTAACACGGGTTTTGCGTCAGGCGGGCTGACGTGCAAACTTGGAGCTTTGTGCTTCTAATAAACTTTAGTAATAAATTGAAACTTTGTGCTCAGAAACCCGCCCGAACGCAAAGCCCGAAAACGTTCAGCTAAACTCCGCTTCGCTCCGTTTAGCTGAATGGGGAGCGGCTCCACCGCTGTTCGCTCGCTTCGCTTCGCTGAACATCGGTTTTGCGTGAGTCTTCGGGCTGCTTCGCGCCCAATGGCCCTCGCAAAGCCGCTCCCCATTAGCGGTTATTGTAAAAATAAAAATCAACACTCAATTTAACCTTTGCCAACAAAATATGTCAAACTCAAAAAACGAAAATAAAAATGGATAAATTACAATATTTTATTTTGACAACTCTTATGCTTTTGACAAGTTGCAAAGAGAAAGACGAATTTGTAAAAGATAATAGCAACTATCAATGCCAAATAATTCCAAACCAAAATAATTTGACAAGAAACCAACTCTTACAATCCTTTGATAGTAACATACTTCAAGGTTTGGCTTCTGTTGATGTACCAAATAGTGAGGGGGCAATGAGTAGAAATAAAAATGGCTATTTTCACGTAAGGTTTCAAGTAGGAATATTAGCACAATCTGATTATGCAGTTGCAAAACAAAATAGTCAAGCCTTAGAATATGCTATAAAGTCTATTGAATATTCTTTTGCAAAACAACAACCAGATGGAAATTTTGAATTAGTTGTACCGCCAAACTTAGCAAGCCAAACCCCAAACCAAGCAGATTTGGCAAGTGGTGTTTCCTTTTTTCTTGCCTCTGTTGGTTTAGCACTCAACAATTTTGAGCAAAGTAGTTGGTACAATTCAACAACTATGGCAAGTTACAAAAATAGAATAGAAGCCTTGAGACCCAAGATAACACTTGCTGCAAATTGGTTACTCGCACAAAAAAACATTTTGGAAACAGCAGACCAAAATGCACCAAACAGATTATTTTTCAACGCTTTGGCTCTCTATGGTTTGGGAATTTGGCTAAATGATAACAACCTAAAAAATGCAGGAATTTCATTTACCAATCTTGGCATTTCCAAAAAACACCCTGAAGGATATTTTTTAGAAGGTAATGGTTGGGACAGTAGTTATCAAGGAGTTTCCTTAAATGTAGGCTTTAATTTATATTCAATTTTGCCCAATAGTTTGAATTTAAAAGCAAACTTGTGGAATTGTTTGAGTTGTGCGTCAGATTGGCAAAAAAGTAGAATATTAGCAAGTGGTGAAATATCAACACAAGGAAATATAAGAGTTTATCCAGGTGGAGAGAGTTTTTTAGGAGAGCCAAAACAAGTTGATTGGATAAAAAGTATGGTGGGACTATTTGCAATGGGCTATTATTCAAACTCAAATACCTATATTTCTGTGGCAAGTAAAATCAAAGAGTTTTACAATTAGACGAGCAGACAAAACAACAAACCGCTAACATAGGCTTGGCGATCATTGTGAAATTATGTACCCCAAAAAAAATACAAAAACTCTTTAAACCTTTTGACAAATAAAGACTCTAATTGATATCAAACTTAAAAGCACAATATTTATGAGGTCTCTCCCTATTTTATTGTTATTGCTACTATCAATTACGAGTTGTAGTAAAAATGATGATGTTGTTCAACCTACGCCATCCGAATCTATGTATTTCCCATCTAATTCAAATTGGGAAACAAAATCACTTTCAAGCTTAAACTGGAATCAAAACGCTGTTCAACCATTGAAAGACTTTCTAATTCAGAAAAATACAAAGTCTTTTATGATACTTGTGAATGGAAGAATTGTAATGGAAGAGTATTTTAGTGGTCACACTGCAACCACAACTTGGGAATGGAATAGTGCGGGCAAAACCTTAGTTGCTACATCAATTGGAATTGCACAACAAGAAGGTTTATTGAACATTAACAACAAAGCATCGGATTATTTAGGTGTGCAATGGACGAGTATGCCTTTGGCAAAAGAAAACCTAATTTCTGTAAGGCACTTACTCACGATGACATCGGGTAATGATGACACAAAACAATATGTTATTAAACCTAATTTGACATACGTTGCAGATGCAGGAACAAGGTGGGCTTATAGTAATATATTCCAAAAATTAATAGATATTGTTTCAAATGTAAGCAGTAAGTCTTTTGAAAGTTATTTTAATGAAAAAATAAAGGCAAAAATAGGAATGGATGGTTATTGGAATTTTGGAACCATTTTCACCATTTACCATAGTACAACAAGAAGTATGGCAAGGTTTGGACTTATGGCACTGAACAAAGGAAAATGGAATAACGAACAAATTATAAATGAATCCTTTTTTAATGAAAGTATCTCAACATCTCAAAATGTCAATCCATCTTATGGATATTTATGGTGGTTGAATGGGAAAACAAGTTATATGGCTCCCAGTTCACAAACAGTTTATCAGGGTTTTTTGGTACCAAATGCACCAGCCGATATGTATGCTGCTATGGGAGCAAACGACCAACGAATTTATGTAATTCAAAGTAAAAAGATGGTGATTGTAAGAATGGGAGAAGCGTCTGACCCCGCAAATCCAAGTTTTGCAGTTTCTGGTTTTGACAATGAACTTTGGGCAAAAATTAATGCGGTAATAAACTAAGAATACAACGAACCGCTAACAAGGTATTGCCAAAAGCGGGGGTGACGTGCTTCAATGACACTTTTGTGCTTAACCGAACTTTAGTTTTTCAAATCAACAGTAGTGCTGAAACGCCCCGCCTTCGGCAATACCCAAACCGTTAGCGGTAATTGCAAACAAATACCCTCAAAAAGTGTTATAACAAAAAAGCAATAAAAATGATACAGAGCAGATATAGCGTAACAGTAAATGCCCCTATTGAATTAGTTTGGGCAAAATTGATTGATATTCAAAATTGGTCGTCTTGGCATCCAACTTTGAGTAATATTTATTTAGTAGATACAACCATAAAAAATGGATTAATTTTTACTTACCAGTATGACAAGACTAAACTTAAAGCGGAGATATTAGAGGTTATTCCTTTTAAAACTTTCAAATTTAAGGCGACAGCAAAAGGAGTTACAGGTATTAACACTTGGACACTTGAAGAAAATGATGGACAAGTAACAGTTTATGACTATGAGGAAATGAATGGCTTAATCGTTTGGCTCTTTAAAAAACAATTCCAAAAAGGATTGGATACTGGAATGAAAAACTGGCTTGATAACTTTAAATCGTCCTTTTCAACTAATGCAAAATAAGTTGTTTCCACTATTATCAGGAAGAACCCTTTCGGGTGTTGAAGTTCAAACTCCTGAAATACTTCTAAACAAAATAACTTTTATTTCAATTGGCTTTCAGGTAGACGAACAACGTATTATTGACTATTGGAGCAAAAATATTGTTAACCAATTTAGTAAACATCCAAATTTTAACTATTTGGAGTTTCCCATCGTTTCACCCAAACAAGCACCGAATAAATACATTCAACAATTTATTGACAATCAAATGAGGGCAAGTATACCTGTTAGTATTCATTCAAATGTAATCACCATTTATGAAGATTATTCGATTGTTTTGTCAAAATTTGGAAAAACAATGTATGATGGTCCGTACTTTTTTATTACAAATTTAGGTGGAGAAATACTCGCATTTGCAAAGGACAGTGATAAAAGAAGCTTGGACATAGAACAATTTGCTTTAATTATCAACAAAGAACTTAGCAACTACCGCTAACACGGGTTTTGCGTCAGGCGGGAGACGTGCAAACTTGGAGTTTTGTGCTTCTATTCAAGTGCAGTGCAGGTTGACAGTTTTGTCCTCCGAAACCCGCCCGAACGCAAAGCCGCTCCCCGGTAGGTGCAAATGTAAAGACAAGTAATAAATATGAAAATAACAGACTTACCATTTAATAAATTAATCGGAATGAAAGTTTCGACAGATCCAGAATATCTGTTAAGTTTGGACGACAAGAGTGACTACACTAATCATTTAGGGACAGTACACGCAAGTGCATTATTTTCATTGGCTGAAGCTACAAGCGGACATTTCCTACTAGTTAATTTTCCAAAATTCGACTCGGGACTTATTCCTGTTGTGAGACACGTTGAAATTAAATATAAAAAACCTGCAAATGGACAAATAAATTCAACTGCACACTTAATTGATAATACATTAGACGAAATACTTGAACAACTCTTGACAAGAAAACGAGCATTGGTAAAACTAAAGGTAGAATTGTTTGACACGGATAAAACAATTATAATGACTGGTGACTTTGAATGGTTTGTGACTATATCAAACATCAGCACCTAACAGCACCTAGCCAAAATGCCCGCTTTTTTGTATAATACCTCCACCCCGATAGCTATCAGGGCTTCGGCGGAGATGAAAAAGGTGCGGGCACTTCGGCTATCTGCAAAACGTTCAGCTAAACTCCGCTTCGCTCCGTTTAGCTGAATGGGGAGCGGCTCCACCGCTGTTCGCTCGCTTCGCTTCGGCGAACAGCGGTTTTGCGTGAGTCTTCGGGCTGCTTCGCGCCCTCTGACCCCCGCAAAGCCGCTCCCCATTAGCCGTCATTGTATTGCGACACTTCAAACATTTAAAAAACAGGAAAAATGATAGAAAATTTACCGACATACATCTCACTAATTTTCGGACTGACGACAGTTGCGACATTACTACTTTTCGTTTGGACAATTAGAAACTCAAACTTTGAAAAAACACAAAAACTTGCGACACCAATCTTTATCAGTTTGACAATTTGGTTAATAATTCAAGCAGCTTTGACACTTAAAAACATTTACAACACCGACCCCAATTCATTTCCACCAAAAATTATATTGACAGGAATTTTACCGACAATATTGACATTAATTTTACTTTTTACAACTTCAAAAGGCAGACAGTTCATAGACAGTTTACCACTTAAAAACTTGACCTATCTAAACATTGTGAGAATACCAGTTGAAATAGTTTTGTTTTGGCTTTTTCTCAACAAAGCAATACCTGAATTAATGACTTTTGAAGGACGGAACTTTGACATTCTTGCAGGAATAACAGCTCCACTTATTGCATATTTTTGGCTGACAAAAAACAAATTCAACAAACAGGCAGTTTTAATTTGGAACTTTGTTTGCCTCGGACTTTTGATAAACATTGTTGTCAACGCTTTATTTTCAGCACCTTCACCAATTCAAAAATTTGCATTTGACCAACCGAATATTGCGATTTTAAATTTTCCATTTAGTTGGTTGCCGACATTTATCGTTCCAATCGTATTATTTGGACACTTGGTTTCAATTAGACAACTACTAAAACATAAAACAGACAATAAAACAAACGAAAAAGAAACAACGAACGGCTAACAAGGGTTTGGCAAAAGCAGGGCTGACAGAAGTAATTGAACATTTGTACTTCTATCAACATTTGTGCTAAACTTCGGCTGATGGTTTTCAAATGCCCTGCCTTCGCCAAGCCCCAAACCGTTATAGGCAATTTTAAAACAACATAAATATGACAAAAATACTTCTATTTCTTGTATTCGCTTTTTTGATGGGTTCTGTTACTTATGGACAGAAAATAAACAAAAGCAAAATAGATATCCTTCTAAAAGGGGCTGAGCAGACGCATTCAGAAGCTGTTATTATATATAAAGACAATAATTTGGTTATAGAAAAGTACTTTGGCATCGGACAAGCCAATAATAAAATTGAAAGTATGTCCTGCACGAAAAGTATTGTTGGGCTTGCAGTTGCTTGCCTTCTTAATGACAAGTTGATTGATAGTCTTGATATTCCTGTTTCAACTTATTTCCCCGAATGGAAACAGGGCCAAAAGCAATTTATCACCTTAAGACACTTGTTGAATATGACCTCAGGACTGCAAAACAATCCTAATGCATCAATTGAAATATATCCCAGTCACGACTTTGTGCAATTAGCCCTTACTGCCGAACTTTCATATAAACCAGGTGAGGTTTGGGCATATAACAACAAGGCGTTAAATCTTATGGCAGGAGTAATAAAAAAAATTACAGGCAAACGAATGGACAATTATATTGGTGAACGTCTTTTCAGACCATTGGGAATTACTGATTTCAGTTGGTCCCTAGATAGTGTTGGCAATCCACATGTAATGTCTGGATGTCAAATTAAACCAATGGATTTTGCTAAGATTGGACTTTTATTATTAAATAAAGGAAGGTTTAATAATGAGGTAGTAATTGCAGAAAAATACATAACTGAAGTAATCACGCCATGTAAACAATATCAAGGATATGGCATGTTGTGGTGGATAGACTATGAAAAGACAGTTTCAGTAATTGATGATGAAATAATAAATGAACTTACAAAGGCAGAAGTACCTCAAGACTTCGTTCAAAAGGTTATTTCAATGAAAGGAACTTATGCTACAAATGATGAATATTATGCTAAAGTTCAAAATGTTTTTGGAAAAAATCCTTGGGGATACATTAATGAAACACTTGGTTCTAATCTTCGTTTACGAAAAAAAGAATTTAGCGGCAACATAACATATCGGGCTGACGGATACTTGGGAAATTACATTATTGTAGATCCGAAGAATAAAATTGTTGCCATCAGAATGATTAGCCATCAAAGTTTCGAAAATGAAAATGACAACTTTTTTGACTTTGGTAAACAGGTGCTGAATTTAACTGAGTAAAAAACTGCCTATAACACGGGTTTTGCGTTAGTGGCCGGAAAGTGCGAATAGAAACATTTGAGCAATAAATAAACATTGGTGCTGGCAGACAGTTTTCCGTTTCAAAAGCCCACCAACGCAAAGCCCAAAACCGTTCAGCTAAACTCCGCTTCGCTCCGTTTAGCTGAATGGGGAGCGGCACCACCGCTGTTCGCTCGCTTCGCTTCGCTGAACATCCGTTTTGCGTGAGACTTTTGGCTGTTTCGCGCCCTTCAAACACTGAAAAGTCGCTCCCCATTTATGCAAGTGAAGGACGCCAATAATCAATACACTATTAAGAAAATGAGAGCGATTGTATATTCAAAATATGGCCCACCGGAAGTTGCCAGATTAATGGAAGTTCCCAAACCGATACCGAAAGACAATGAAATATTGGTGAAGGTTTATTCCTCAACAGTAAACCGGACTGACTCAGGTTTCCGTAGTGCCGAATATTTTATTTCACGATTTTGGACTGGACTTTTTCGACCAAAATATCAAATATTGGGTTGTGAGTTTTCGGGTATCGTTGAAGAAATTGGCCAACAGGTAACAACCTTCAAGAAGGGTAATAAAGTATTTGGATTTAATGATAAAACCTGCGGCGGACACGGAGAGTATTTAACTATTGCTGAAATTGATGCGGTTATAAATTTTCCTGACACTTTAAGTTTTGATGAAGCAGCAGCTCTTTCGGAAGGCGCTCATTATGCCTTAGAAGATATACGGGCAGCAAAAGTTGAACGCGGACAAAATGTTTTAGTTTATGGCGCAACAGGTGCAATTGGTTCTGCGGCTGTTCAATTATTAAAGCATTTTGGCGCAAGAGTAACAGCAGTATCCAATACAAAAAATGTAGGTCTTGTAAAGTCTCTTGGTGCAGATACTGTTATTGATTATCAAACGCAGGATTTTACAAAGACTGAAGATAAGTTTGAATTCATCTTTGATGCGGTTGGAAAAAGTTCATTTGGTCAGTGTAAACCTTTATTAACTGAAAAAGGGATTTACATTTCAACCGAATTTGGAAAAAACGGAGAAAATTTATTTTTTGCTTTAACGACTCCGCTATGGGGAGGCAAAAGGCTTTTATTTCCAATTCCATCCATCACCAAACAAGATCTCATATTTTTGAAAGAACTATTTGAAAAAGGTGAGTACAAGCCTGTCATTGACAGATTCTATAAATTAGACCAAATTGTTGAAGCCTATCAATACGTTGATTCGGGGCAAAAAACAGGAAATGTTATTATTAAAATAGTAGAATGAAACGAACGCCAGCCACTTACACCATATTTACATTAAGCGTGATTTCGTGCTACTTAGACACTTTTGTGTTGAAAAGTGCCACTTTCGAAAATCCGCGAAAATGAATGTTCCAAATCCCAAAACGATTTTATAGGTTTTAATCATACGCTTCGATCGGAGTTCATAAAAAAATGGGAAAACGATGAATCCTTACAATTCGGGTTCAGAACAAAACCATTGGACTTCAGACATCGGCAGTTGAACCTTAACCATTCAAAGTTGCAGGTTTAAACCCCAATTTTCGACCTAAAACATCGAAATTTGGTTCTTAAACATTCAAAGTTCGACCTCGAACCTCGACAATTGGAGCTTTTACCCCGAACTTTCGACCTTTGACCTTGAACTTTCGGGTTTTGAGGTGGGAGGGGGTACCTCGGAGGTGGGGTGCTTGATGTTTTCGGCGGGAAGGAAAGAAAAAATATATAATTTTAATAGATTATTTGGGGCTTTAGTTTTAAACTGGTTTTGCGTGAGGCTTTCCGGCTTGCTTCGCGCCTTTCACTTGCGGTGAAGTCGCTTCCCCTTACAGTGCATTTTAATGCTAAAGAAAAAAGGAAAATGAATAATAAATAGACATCATTTTATAACCAAAAATATTAACTTGAAAGATATGTAGATAATGCTTGTGGTTACCGTAAAGGCAATCTTCAAGCACGACTATTAAAAAAAATTTAGGTTTGGACATCTTCTATTGTAAACATTCAACCGCTGTGTTTCACACTATATTATTTGCTAATAACTTTTCTTTTTAATTCAACCGATTTTCAAATGAAAAATCAATTCGAAGAATTTCTTTTTGAAAGGGTAAAAAATCCGAAAATTGAAGAAGTAAAGGAAATTTTATCCATTTTCAATGAGCAATTATATAAAAAGGGGACATTCTTTAAAGAGCACGATACAGTAATTCAAAATTTTGGGATTTCTCGCAGAAGGAAGTGCCAGAACTTATTTCTTAAATGAAAGGGGAGATGAAATTACAGACGAGATACTCCAAAGCAAAAATTTCTTATCCGACATCATTAGTGTTAGAACCAATCAGAAATCTCCTATTATTATTGAAATTTTAGAAAAATCCACTTTATTTGTTGCGTCGATGCACAATGTGAAAGATTTGCTCAATCGAAATGTTACCTTTAATATCCTCATTGCGAATATATGGGTGACCGGGCGATGCAACTCGTTAAACGTCATCTTTTGTTCTTAAATGGGTCCGCCAAACAGCGATACGACTATTTGATAGCAACCAACCCTTCCTTGGTTAAGAAATTTCCGCTTCGATTTATTGCCTCGATGATTGGGGTTACGCCTACACAATTAAGCAGAATTAGAAGCAAAAAGTCTTAATTAATTTTAATTTATCAACATATGTAAAGAAGTTTAACCTATCGAAGCCTGTATTTTTGGATGTTTTTTTTCAATTAAAAATAATGTCCAAACATGATACAGAGTAAAGAAAATGGATTTCGGTCGCTTTGTAAACGAATTTGATTTAGTCACGCGAAGGAGCTCCTAACCGCACTCCTTATGCTCATTGCGAGCACCTCATTTGCCCAATCAAACCCAACCGAGATTGAAATTTTTCAGGACGCCTTAGGGCTTGAAAAGAAGATCGCGGTCGCCAAATTTATGAGTTTGGGTGACTCGGCCGTTGTTTTTTGGAAAATCTACGACGAATATGAAGTAGAACGCAAAAAGCTTGGGAAAGAAAGACTCCTTGTAATTTCAGACTACGCTAAAAACTACCCTAACATTTCTGATAAAATGATACAGGATCTCTTTAACAGAACGCCATCCCAAAAAAAGGCATTTGATAAACTTCAAGAAACTTATTTCAATCGAATGAAAAAGGAAGTTGGTATAAGTAAAGCCGCACAATTTTGGCAAATTGAGGGTTATTTTAATACCATTATTTTAGCGAATATCTATAAACAAATCCCATTCATTGGTGAGCATCTATCGGGAAAATAATTTTAGAATCAATTATGTTTTTTTAAGTGTTTAATAACATTCTTGATTACCTTCTATATTAATTCTTAAAAATAAAAATGAATAATGAAAAATAATATCAAATTATTTCTGGTAATATCCATTTGTATTTATACCGGTTTTATTCAAACTGATAAGGAGCAATTGGCTTTAGAAGTGAGTAAAGTGGATGCCGAAAATATTGAAAAACTGAAAAAATATATTTGGAAAATGCATTCTGTTGTTTCAGGTGAGGGTGGCAATAAAACGACACTTGTAAGTGAATTCAAATTTGACCAAAAGGGAGAACTCAGCATTACAGTTGTGGATGGCAAAACAAATATTGACAGAAAGGCTGGAATTCGAGGTAAAGTTCAACAGAATGCAATGCAAAGCAAACTCGAGTATGTTAGCAATGCAATGAAATATAGCTTGGCCTATACCTATATGACGAAAGGTCAATTATTGGATTTTTTTGAGAAGGCCGATGTCTATGAAAGTAACGGAATTATTAAGGTATTTGGTAAAAATGTAATTGTTAATGGAGATGAGTTAACAATTTTTATTGATGCTAAAACAAAATTCTTCATAAGAAAGTCCTTTTCAACCAAAATGGGTTCAGACCCAATCAAATGGGAAGTTCTTTACGAAATTTTTCAATCTTCTGGGATAAACCATATTTCAAAATCAAAACTGGAATTGCCTACAGAAAGAATAACAATTGAAGGTGAGAATAAAGATTATACCGTCAGGGTTGATTGATAGATATCAACTGTTTGAAGATAAAAGTTATAATTACTGTCATATTCTACTTATTTATTCACTTAAACAAAATTGTTCGATATCATGAAGCTAAGTAAAACACTCATTTATATTTTAGCTGCAATTGTAGCTTTGTTAGTAATCATTGCCCTTACCCTACCGGCCATCCTGAAATCGCGCGGATTCCATCCTGATTATAAAGGAGAAGCCTTCGATTTAGGGGCAAAAAGGCGCATATTGTTTCTACCAGACACCGCGTTTTGAATAAACCCGGCGAAACGACAGGACTACCCACCGGAGTCTTCGCGTCTGAAATGACAATCCCCTATTATGAATTCTTGGATGCAAATATGGAGGTTGACATTGCAAGCATCCAAGGCGGTGAGATTCCAATTGACCCGCAATCTTTTTACTATTTCCTCAAATCCAATGAAGACAAACGGTTTGAAGAGGACGAGACCTTCCAAGCCAAGATCAAAAATTCTATCCCGATTGCTACGATCGATATAAAAAACTACGATATCGTTTTTTTTGCCGGCGGTTGGGGCGCTGCCTATGATATGAATTCTGAAGTTGTTGCCACGAAAGTTTCTGATGCTTATTACAATTCCGATGCGATAATGGGAAGTGTTTGCCACGGAGCATTGGCATTTACCGAAGCTAGAGATAAAAATGGGGATTATTTGATAAAAGGAAGACCGATGACCGGGGTTACTCAAAAGCAGATTTTATCATTTGGTCTTGAGTTTACTCCTTTTCATCCTGAAGAAGAGCTGAAGAAAGCAGGCGCGATTTACAAAGCGGATCAATCGAAGCGTATAGATCAATTCAATACAATTACTGTCATTGACAACGAAAAACGATTCATCACGGGTCAAAATCAGAACTCAAGTCATGAGACTGCCCAATTGATGATGAAAACACTAAAAGAAAAAAGACTATGAAAAATAAGTATATAATGCAAGTAAAACTCGGTTGTTTCCTTTTCTTAGGATTAACCAATTTGGTTTTTAGCCAAGACACCCTGACCACAAATTCAAAACCGAATATCGTGTTGATTTTGGTGGATGACTCCGGTTTAATGGATTTTGGCGCCTTTGGAGGTGAAGCACGAACACCTAACATTGATCGGCTTGCCGGTGGCGGCATAATGTTTACTTATATGCACACCTCTCCGGTTTGCTCACCTTCTCGGGCAATGCTTTTGACTGGAACTGACAGTCATTTGGCGGGGGTCGCAAATTTGCCAGAGTTCCTTCCCGAAGAATATCAAAGTATCGAAGGATATGAAGGGGTTTTGAATAATCGGGTACAAACAATCGCTACTCGATTAAAAGAAGCCAACTACAATACCTATGCCTTAGGAAAATGGCATTTGGGGCACGATGAAAATACCCTTCCGAATAAGCGCGGCTTCGATCGTTCATTCATCCTTGGCGGCTCGGGTGCAAGTAATTATGACAACAGTGGTTACCTTCCAATGAAACCTGTGGCGCATTGGTATGCTGATGGGCAAGAGGTTGAACTTCCGGAAGATTTCTATTCCTCAAAATCATACATTGATAAGGTGATTTCCTTTCATCAAGAAGAGCAAAAAAAGGGGAATCCTTTCTTTTCATATCTCGCTTTTCAAGCCATCCACGCGCCCATTCAGGCACCAAAATCGTTCGTGGAGAAATACAAAGAAATTTATAAAAAAGGCTGGAATAAGCTCCGTAATGACCGTTTTGAAAAAGCAAAAGAGTTGGGGCTAATTCCCGCAAATACCCCTACAACAGACGCCTTATCAGGACTAAAAAAGTGGGAAGAATTAAGCTCAAAAGAGCAGGAAAAATTTATTATGTCGATGGCCGTAACAGCTGGAATGCTGGAAGCTATGGATTATCACATCGGGCGATACATTGAGTATCTGACAAGCAATGGTTTGTTAGAAAACACCATCTTTATTGTTACTTCCGATAACGGTCCTGATGGCGGTGATTATAAAATGGCAATTCCTTGGGCGCTAACTCACGGCTATCATCGCGACTATGATGAAAAGGGTGAGAAAGGTTATTATGGCTACATCGGGGCAGAATTTGCCAATGGTTTATCATCTCCTTTCTCTTTTTTCAAATACTATACTGGCGAGGGCGGTTTACGCGTTCCTTTGATTATCACCGGGAAAAACATCCCCAAAAGTCAGCGCACCGATGCTTTTTGTTTTTTCACGGATATTGCGCCTACAATTTATGAATTAGTCGGGATTACAACTTCTGCTAAGGAAGGTGAAGTACCAATAACCGGAAAAAGCTTGCTTAGTCATATCAAAGATTTTAGCCAACCGGTTTATGGAGAAGAAGACGGTGTGGGTTTGGAAGCAGCAGGGAGTTCGGCCTATTTTCTAAATGGCTTTAAAATCGTGAAAAACAACATTCCTCTCGGCGATAATCAATGGTATTTGTACAACATTCAAACTGATCCTACCGAGAGTCATGATTTAGCTGCCGAAAAGCCTGAATTGTTTCAGAAAATGCTTGCAGATTATGAAGCCTATGAGCGAAGGGTAGGCGTTGTAAAAATGCCGAAGGGTTATTCTACTTCCGGAGAAGTTGCTAAAAAATCAACCAAACAGATGTTATGGAATTGGATTCCATACCTCTTGATTTTAGTTGTTGGTGTTTTAGGTTTGGTTTTTTGGTTCAGAAGAAGGAAATAATATAATTGCTCAAAAATAATTCAATATGCCCGATTTATTTCTTGGTAAACTAACATTAAGAAGGATTTATAATTCATAAAATAATTAACCTAAGATGAAATCAATTTTAATTTCATTTCTTTTACTCACTGCTTTTAATCGCAATGACCAAATTTCTATCCTTGGTGTTTGGGATACTGGAAAAGACAATACAAAAATTGAAATTACTGAAGAAAATGGTGTCTTTAAGGGTATAGTGATTTCTTCAGATCATGCAAATCAACAAGTGAGAACTTTGCTCAAGGAAGTGAAACTTGAAGGAAGTGAATGGAAAGGGCTGCTTTTTGTACCAAAACAGGGAGAATGGTTTGATGTTGTGATTACAAAAAAGGACAACAAATTATTGATAAAGGTTAAAAAAGGGTTCATGTCTAAAACACTGGAGTGGAACAAAGTATAGTTATCCGAACAAGCGAATCCTTTATTTCCTTAATATTCAATGCTTAAACTTCAATATCGTGGAAGACAAACAAAATCATGTTTATACTGAAATTGAAATCAACGCCTCCCCTGATAAAGTTTGGAGTGTGCTGACTGATTGGGACAAATTAAAAGAATGGAGCTCATCGTTTATTGGCATTTCAGTTAAAAAAATGATCAAAGGCGAAAAATTTGTTTCATATTTCAAAAATCCGCTCACAGGCGGCATTATGGAGCTCGAGCATATTTGTACAGATTATGAAGAAGGCAGAAAATTTGGTTGGTCTGGCGATATTCTTTCGAATACACAAGATCATCATATTTATTCTTTAGTGCCTACAAATTATGGGACTACAATTTTCGAACAAGAAGATGGCTTGCACGGACCTCATAGTCGGTTACTGAATTTTTTTGCTGAGCATCATATGATGTCAATGTACGAAAGGTTTAACCAAGAGCTAAAGGAGAGAGTCGAATCTCTTTTTCCCAACAGTTAGACACAATTTTTCATAATCGATGAATCATCATGATTAATAGAAATAATGCGATACTTTGTTAAGGTTTTCGTGCTTTTGTGCCTCTTTAAAAGTTATCCGGCATTTAGTCAACATGAGCTTTTTCATGAAATTGTTATTGAGAAACCTCTTTTTGAAAATGAAGAATGGGAGTTTTTTGGTGAGGCGAATTGGAAACATCTGCATAATGAACCCAGTTAGAGAAGAATAGGCGTTTCTTTTGGGGGCGTTCGAAAAATTAAGAGTTTTTCATTTTCAGGAGGAACCAACGGATATTATACCTTCAACAAAGATATCACAAACTTTTTTGAGGTCCGCCCTTGGTTGGCTCTTCAATTAAAAATTCCGGTTATCGCGGAAATTTCTTTTCGGCAGAGACTGAGATATGAATACAGATTTTTCTATACAGAAGATCCTCTCTCAGCAAGAGAAGACTACGCACGATTACGGTATCAATTGAGTTTTGATTTCCCAATTTCTGCTTCAGAGGACTTTTCGTTAACGATTCGCTCTTTCTTTGAATGGTTCTTTATTAGAAACCCCGCGACATTTGAGCGATTTTCTAATGAAAGAGATTATGGCGTAACTGTAATCATTGGTTTGAATCATGAGCACGAACTTTCTTTAAGGCTTATACTGGAAGAGTTTTATAGAGCAAATTCAGAACGTCAATTAGGATATACTTTTTTGGTTGCTTATTCACTTTAATTAATAGGACATTCGGAAAAAGATCGTAAAACTCAATTGACTTGCAGAATTAACAAAAACAACCGATGAAAACACCGGGTCAGCAACCCCCAAAAATACTGCCAGCGATTGAATAACTTCAATTGGTTGTTCCAGAATCGCAAAGCGACGAAGGGAAAATTCGCGCCCTAATTGCCCTTGCAAATGAATTGAATGACTTGGAATCCAACGTGCGCTTGACCTTGCAACCGAGGCTCTCACTTTAATAGGAAACCGTAAAGATTTACAAAGCGAAAAAGCCCGCGGATTGTTTCTTAAAGGCTTTGCATTTTGGCGATTGAGCGAATACCCCAACGCGTTTACCTCATTTCAATCTGCGTTGGCTTTATACCAAGGGCTAAATGACAAACAGGGTGTTGCAAGTGCACTGAATTCTATTGGTAATGTTTTTGCGATCCTCTCTGACTATCCGAACGCGCTCCAATACTATGAGCAAATCCTTGCTCTCTCCCAAGATATTGGCGATAGAACTGGCATCGCCCGTTCGTTGAATAACATAGGCAATGTTTATACCAACCTTTCCGACTATTCCGAAGCGCTTAAATTCTATCAGCGGTGCCTTGGAATTATGCAAGAAATTGACGATAAAAAAGGCATCGCCGTTTCATTGGGTAACATTGGCAATATCTATACAGCCGGTCTTAAGGATTATTCAGAAGCCCTCAAATACTATCTGCAAAGCCTCACTATACATCAAAATTTTGGAAACAAATATAGCATCGCTCTTACTCTGAATAACATCGGAAATGCTAAAAATAAACTTTCTTACTATTCGGAAGCACTCAAGTACTATTGGCAAGGTCTAGGAATTCGACATGAAATCGGTGATAAGTTGGGCATAGCCATCTCGCTTTGCGCCATTGGCTCTACTCTCTTAAAACTCGGCTCTTTTACCGAAGCCGAAAACCATCTCAACCAAGCTCTTTCCATTTCTGAAAAACTTGGTTTAAAACAATGGCGCTTTGAAATCCTCCAACCCCTTGCCGAACTTTACGAGCAAACAAGGCGATTTGAATTAGCTTACCAAACCCATCTTCGCTTTCACGAGGCAGAAAAGACGGTCTTCAACGCCAATTCCCAAAAACAAATCGCCCAACTCCAAGCCCGCTTGGAAACCGAGCAAGCCAAACGCGAGGCCGAAATCAATTCCAAAGAAGCCGAACTGCAACCTCTGAAAAATGTTGAACTTGCGGGCGCACTCGCCGAAGCAGAAACTCAAAAACAACGCGCTGAAGAAGCCAATAAACTTAAATCCGAATTGCCGGCGATTGCTGCGCATGACCTTAAAAATCCGCTTCAATCAATAATGGGTTTCGCGCAACTCCTGCCTGCGAAAGCGGACGATCCTAATGCTATTGTTAAATATTCCGAAACGATAGAGCGCAGCTCGAGTCGAATGCTTGCAATTATCAATGATTTGCTAAAAAGCATGCGTTACGAGCTCGCTACTCTTGAGCTCCAAAAACATCCCATTGATATCGGTGAATTATTAAATATGGTTGTTCAAAGTAACCTCGCTCAATTGGAGCAAAAGGAGCAACCCTGTGAATTACATATTGAGCCTGCCTGTATCGTGAAATTGATATTTCAAGAATGCAAGAGGTTTTTGATAATCTTGTTTCCAATGCAATTAAATATAGCCCCAAAGGCAGGAAAATTGGCGTAAGCTGCCAAAAGCACTCTACTGACTCGATGAAAGAATGTATCCGAATTGAAATAAAAGATGACGGACAAGGCTTGACCGAGGAGGACAAAGAAAAACTTTTCGGCAAATTTCAACGACTTTCTGCACAACCAACAGGGGGTGAAAGTTCGACGGGCTTAGGGTTATCCATTGTTAAACAGATTGTTGAAATGCACGGTGCTAAAGTTTGGGCTGAATCGGAGGGAAAGGACAAAGGGGCTACCTTCATTGTTGAATTACCAATTTAAGTGCTTTCGCAGAGTCGAATTCACGGGGATTTGGAACATCACTAGGTCATTCCTAAATGCAACTTCATTTAAAGCGCTTGTAAGTAATTAATTTCTAAGTGGCGACTGCTTTACTGAATATCAATTTTAATCTGCATTTTATAAATGCAAAATAATTCTATCTATTAAAAGGTTTTTTCTGATTTTTCTAAAGTGAACGACCGGCAATTCCAAATTAATAAAAAAAAATGAGAATATTTATTTCACAAGTCCAATTAATTATTTATGGATTATTATTCATTTCTTCGTTTTTAAGTGGCTGCTCGCCTACATCTGTAACAAAACTTGCCCTTAGCCTTCGTGACCGAAGCCCTTTAAAAATTTATTTATCAGATACTATTCCGCAAATTGAAAAAACAAGAGAACCCAAAATATTAACCGCTTTTTTTGGATTGGATAACGGCTTAACAGAACGCGCTCGGTTAATTTATAGCAACGCCCCGGGAAAAGATGGGATGCCCCTTGTATTTTCTCATGAACTTGAACCAAGTACCGTTCAAGCTTCTGATTTTGCTGTTACCACCAAAAATGGTACGGTCTTCGAAGTCGAGGCAACCAGTTTTCTTCCTGCCAATGAAGAGTTTGAACTTAGAACATTGCTATTAATCGGTGAATATGGGAGTCAATCAGATAACCCGCCGGTATCCGTAAAAATAATTGGCGACTTAATCGCAAGAACAGGGCAAAACTTTAAAGGCCAGACCATCCGTGTTATCCCCTTGGATGAAGGTCCGGTATTAAGTTATGCTGAATATTTTACTATTGATAATACTTACCCCTATATCGACAGCGGCGTAGGCTGTGATTGCCCAAAAGCAGAAACAAAACTAGTTGTAAAAGCCGTTTGGTCCGGGGGAGTTCGCGCGGTAAATGGCAAGGAACTTGGTGAACCAGAAAAGAATAATTTTATTGTCACTTTAGTTAATGGCTCCGACACGCTAATGGTATCGCCTTTTCAATTGGCAGACTTAGGGGATAATGACAATAATATTGATCTTTGCTTAAAACAAATGGGGATTCCAATCCTCATTCAAGTAAAAGAAAATACAGCGATCGGTCCTAATGATGATAAAAACCCAAAAACTCAAATTGAAATCAAAAGCCGTTGGAAATAAATCGAAAATTAACATCTACCTTATCCGGATTCCCAATGAAAATTGAAAATGATTATATAAGAGTTGGTTTGGTATTTTTATTGCTCTTAATTATTTCTTGCCAAATTGAATCACCAAGCTCAAAGGGAAAACTTGAAGTTGTTACCCATCATCAATTTCAAGAATTCGTGAAAGAAACAGGTTATGTCACAGACGCCGACAAATTTGGATGGTCAATTGTTCAAAAAGATTTATTCGATTTTTCAAAAGTCGTTGGAGCGAATTGGAGAAAACCCGATGGAAGAAATGAGCCCTTGTCTGAAGATTTACCGGTAACACAATTTAGCTATAATGATGCTATGGCTTATTGTAAGTGGTCAGGTTCTCGGCTTCCTTCATACGAATAATATTGGCAGTTAATTCAGACGGATAATAGGAGGGTTATTGAGGATAATAATGGCCCTATCTCTGCTGTAAACGAAGTAAACGTGTTAGGGAATGTTTGGGAAATTACTTTAACCGAAAAGAGCGGTAATATACGTTTAGCTGGTGGTTCGCTATTTTGTTTACCGAATACCTGTCACGGCACAGCCAAAGAACGCGAATTCTACGTGGATAAACAAACCGCAAATATCCATATCGGGTTCGCTGTTTTCCATTGAATACATTCGTTGAATGTCATCGAAATCAATCAGGAAAGGGTTTTATCAATTTAAATAACATAAATCGTTTCTTTTTTATTTATTTTCTTACGACTTAATCTTTGCCAATAACGATATCACCTTAACAATACGCCACAGAATATCGATTTTCATCTAGCCTTGCAGTTAATGTAATCAGAAAGACTTTAATTTTGGAAGAACTATATTGAACCCATTTTATCGCCTCGTCTTGAATTATCTTATCGAAATATTCTAATTTATCTATTTAAATGGACTTTTTTAAGCCAAAAAATTACAATTCGGTATCACCCTATTTTATGGTTGTCGATGCCGAGAGGTTGATTGAATTACTATCCAATATATTTGATGCTAAAATTCACCGGCGCTATGAAAAACCCGACGGTAAAATCATGCATATTGAAATTCAAATTGATGATTCTATCATTATGATGAGCCACTCTACCGTAGATTATCCATCAAATCGATATTGGATGCATGTTTATGTTCCCGATGTTGATGCCACTTTTGCAAAGGCCATTTCTTTAGGGTGCGAAATCGTTGATGAACCGCGCACGAAAGCCAACGATTCTGATCGACGAGGAACATTTAAGGATTTTGCAGGGAATATGTGGTCTGTGGCTACGCAAAATTAATTTTTGTGGTAGTAAATACCATTTGGCATTCAATTTATTCACTTTTTTCTTTATTACAAACTATTTTACTGGTTAAGCGCACAGGATTTCTTCTTTCTTTGTTTTCATTTATGATAAAATCATTCATTCATATTCATTTATAAATTTTTTGAATTATTCAAGTAAGCTTAATGAACAATCGATACTGGATATTAGCTGCCTTTATTCTTGCTAAATTTCTTTTGCAGTATTTGTTTTTCAACCCTGAATATGATTTACAGCGAGACGAATTTCTTCATCTTGATCAAGCAAACCATTTGGCTTGGGGATTTTTATCCGTACCTCCACTAACTTCTTGGATTTCCTTTATTATCAAGGCTTTAGGAAACTCAGTATTTTGGGTTCGATTTTTTCCTGCTTTGTTTGGTGCTTTGACCATTATTATTGTTTGGAAGGCAATTGAAGAATTAAAAGGAAATTTATTTGCTTTGATTTTAGGAGCTACTTGTATTTTATTCTCCAGCCTTTTACGACTCAATACACTGTATCAACCCAATTCATTTGATGTGTTAAGTTGGACAGCCTTATATTTTATTCTAATTAAATATTTTAATAGCGATAAACTGCGATGGCTTTATATCGGTAGTTTTGTTTTTGCAATCGGTTTTTTGAATAAGTATAATATCGTTTTTTTACTGATTGGTCTTGTTCCTGCAGTTTTACTCACCAATCATCGTAAAGTCTATATTCTTAAGGATTTTTATTTTGCACTATTTTTAGGATTTTTGTTCATTTTTCCAAATCTTTGGTGGCAGTACTCCAATAATTTCCCTGTTTTTATCCATTTAAGTCATCTTGCAGAAACTCAATTGGCGCATGTCAGTCGGTTAAACTTTTTAAAGGAGCAAGTTTTCTTTATTCTTGGGTCATTTCCCGTGATTGTTGCCGCTATCTACGCACTATTTTTCTACAAACCTTTTGAGAAATTCAAGCATTTTGGATACTCATTTTTCTTTACACTTATTGTTTTTGTTTATTTTAAGGCTAAAGGTTACTACGCCATAGGGCTTTATCCCATTTACATTTCATTTGGTTCTGTATTTCTTTCAGAATGGATAAAACCTGAATTGAAGAAATATTTTCAAACTGCCTTAGTTTCTATCCCAATTATTTGTTATAGTCTTTTGTTCGACATTGCCTTTTCAATAAAATCGCCGAAACATTATATCGCGAATTCTGATAAATATAAGGCTTTGGGTTTATTGCGTTGGGAAGATGGGAAAGATCATTCTCTTCCTCAAGATTTTGCCGATATGCTTGGCTGGAAAGAGTTGGCTTACAAAGTTGATAGCATTTATTCATCTTTGCCCAATAGAGAAAACACCCTTATTCTTTGCGATAATTATGGACAAGCCGGCGCAATTAATTACTATTCAAGATACAATGTTAAAGCAGTTTCTTTTAATGCAGATTATATCAATTGGTTTGATTTATCTCCAAATTATGTTAATTTTATCAGAATAAAAGAAAGTGAAGAGGTTAATTATGAGTTAACTGTTACATCTCCATACTTTAAATCTGCACGAATTTCGGGTTTTATAACAAACGAATATTCGCGTGAATTTGGCACTACGATTTTATTGTTTACTGAACCGACGATTAACATTAATGAGAGAATACAAGCAGAAATTTTGAGGAAGAAAATCAAACATTAATTTTATAATTTCATCTGAAATGAGATTACCAAATGAAAAGCAATATTTAATAGATCGCATTGTTGAGGCATTGAGAAATGTTGATGGGGTAAAAGCCATTGTTCTTGGTGGCTCTTATGCAGTGGGTATGCAATCTCAAAACTCCGATCTTGATATCGGCATTTATTATCAAGAATCTAATCCGTTTGATATTGATAAGATTAGGGTTATTGCAAACCATTTTGCTCATCAAGACCCGCCGACTGTAACTGATTTTTATGGATGGGGTCCTTGGGTGAATGGCGGTGCTTGGATTAATACGAATCTCTGTAAAGTGGATTTTATATATAAGAATATTGATCAAATTTCTCTTACCATTCAAAATGCAATAAATGGAATTTGGGAGAACAATTTTGAACAGCAGCCTCCTTATGGTTTTTCTTCAATTATTTTTTTAGCTGAGACCCATTATTGCATTCCACTTTTTGATACTGATGGTATTATTACCAAACTGAAGGATTCAGTCAAGGAATATCCTCAAAAATTAAAACGGTCTGTTATTCAACAATCGTTGTGGTCAGCTGAATTTACGATTATTCATGCTCAAAAATTTGCAGATAAGAATGATATTTACAATACCGTAGGCTGTTTAACTCGAACAACAAAATGCATAGTGACGTCTCTTTTTGCACTCAATGAACTCTATCCCTTAGGCGATAAACGAGCACTTAACATTTTAGAAAATGCGAAAACCAAGCCCGAGAATTTAACTCTTAAAATTGATAGTATTTTAAGTTGCACGAAAAACTCCTTGAGTGATAATGTTAAGAATTTGAAACTTCTATTTCAGGAAACGGTTTCATTATCTGATGGATTTTATCATCCTTCATTTAAGTTATAACTCCTTTTATTGTTTTACCGTTTTACCGTTTTTACATTAATTTGATTTTTTTTAATTCTTTAATAATCAATTGCAAATATTTAGCAATACATTGTTATTGCTCTTGTTTTGGAATTCTGTTTATAGATTCAATTTTTGTTTCAATTGTGAACATGAAATTCTTAAGTAAACATTGGTACGATTTAGCTGGTTTATTTGCTGTTTTAGCCTTAATTTTTTTATTCCAAGCCAAAGATTTTTCCACTTATGACTATATCGTTTGGCTTAGTTTGATTTCTTTATTTTTACATCAGCTTGAAGAATATCGAGTTGTAGGGACTTTCCCGGGGATGGTTAATCGTGTTATGTATAACAGTGAAATCCCCGACCGTTATCCTTTAAACGCGAAAACGGCTGTGTATGTTAATGTATTCGTTGGTTGGTTATTTTATTTTCTTGCTGCCATTTTTGGAAATTCAGCAATTTGGTTAGGTATTGCAACGATTTTAGTTTCTATTGGTAATACAATTGCCCATACATTTATTTTTAATGTTAAGGGGAAATCATATTATAACGCCGGAATGGCGACAAGTTTGACGCTGTTTCTCCCTTGTGCTATTTTCTTTTTTTTAACCATTCATAACGATCATTTGGTCACTTTAACCGATTATTTCATTGGAATTCCATTAGGAGTTATTTTGAATGTGATTGGCATCCTTAAGTTTATTGATTGGTTTGCGGATAAAAATACCCCTTATATTTTTGAACAAAGGCATCTGCTTCCCATTGATAGAATTAATAATTAGTGGATTTAAACTTTTAAGTTACTTTTCCTTAAATGCCCAATTCCAATTCTTTTCGTTTCGATAACTCCTATCTCACCCTTCCCGAGATTTTTTACAGCTTGGCGAAGCCCTCCGCATTCACGAAACCCGTACTTGTTTTGTTCAACGCCCCGCTTTCAAGCGATTTAGATCTTCATCATTTTCAACCCGAATCATTGGTTTCTTTTTTATATGAAAACCACGATTTGAATTCGTTCGCACAAGCGTATGCGGGTCATCAGTACGGGCATTTTACGATGCTTGGCGATGGCCGTGCCATCATCTTAGGCGAACATCTTACGAGCGATAACCTCCGGTTCGACATACAACTCAAAGGAAGCGGCCGCACCGCGTATTCGCGCCGTGGTGATGGCAAGGCCACATTACGCGCAATGCTACGCGAATATCTCATCAGCGAAGCAATGCATCACTTGGGCATTCCAAGTTCTCGGACGATTGCGGTGGTCAAAACCGGAGAAATGGTTTTTCGCGAATCCATTCAGCCCGGTGCGGCGGCGGTTCGTGTGATGAAAAGCCATATCCGCGTCGGCACCTTCGAATTTGCCGCACGATTCGGCACCTTGCCCGACCTCACCGCGCTCACGCTGTACACCATCCGTCGCCTTTATCCGGAACTTCTTGACGACGAAAACCCGCCGCTCAGTTTTCTCAAAAAAGTGATTCGCGTTCAACTTGCGTTGGTGGCGCAGTGGATGCGAGTTGGGTTTATTCACGGGGTGATGAATACCGATAACACGGCCATCAGTGGCGAAACTTTTGATTACGGTCCTTGCGCCTTTATGAATGTGTTTGACCCTAAAACGGTGTATAGCTCCATCGATCATCACGGCCGCTATGCGTTTGGCAATCAACCGAATATCATTCAATGGAATCTCGCGCGATTCGCTGAAGCGCTCATTCCCACCCTTCACCCCGAAAAAGATGCGGCACGGCAACTTGCTCAAGATGCCATCAATGAAGCAAACACCCTTTGGCAAGAAACCTTCACCGACACGATGCTGAAAAAAATTGGGATTGAACAAAACCAATCGAAATACGCCTCATTGATTCACGACCTTTTCAACTTGATGCACACCCATCACTTGGATTACACCAATACATTTTTGGCACTTCGCGAGCCATCGCTCTATGAAACCGCCATACAAAACAACCCGATTTTTCAGCCTTGGCTTGAATCTTGGCAAAATGCAGTAGAGGCCACTTCAACACCGGCGCGAGCCAATGAAGTGATGAGCTCGCGAAACCCCGCATTTATCCCGCGCAATCATCTGGTGGAAACGGCCTTAGATGCCGCTGAAATGGGAGATATGCATACCTTTGAACAGCTTCTTCAGGTTCTTGCCCATCCGTACGACTTTAAGCCGGAATTCGCTGAGTATTCATTGCCCTCACATCGCCAATTTGAGGAAGGTTATCGCACTTTTTGCGGGACTTAACATAGTTACTTTTGAAAAGTTGTTTATTCACAAGTAAAAATTTCTAATGAATAAAAAAATTTCTGTTGAGGATGCACTAAAGCGAGGAATAAATATGATTATTTATCCTTCGCTTATTTTAATGCTTGTTCTGTTTTGTTTATTCTTTCTTTTTTGTCTTCCATATAAGAATACAGATATAATTTGGTTACTTTTAACTTTTGTTCCAATTCTTATTCCAGCTATTTACTATTTAGTCGTGACTCCCAAATGGTTAGTTTGGGCTTTTGAAAATGTTAGAAATGTACATGAGTTGAAGAAATTAGCTATTTATCATCAATTGATTTATAAAGATGAATCATTTTGGAACAAACTTTTAATTTGGAGTGGTGAGGATAAGGAAAAATGGAATAAACTACAATCTAAGTTTTTAATTGAGGATGAACCCTATTTTGAATATGATTTTTCAATACCCTTTGAAGTAAATATAAAGTTAGAAAAATCTTCTGTATACTTAAATTTATTCTTCAGCGCTTTAATGCTAATTATTGGTTTTTATAAATTATATAATGAAAATTATTGGTCTGGTGGTTTCTTTATTATCCTTTGTATTTTTACTATTTCACAAAATTATAAATCTGTATTAGATAATAAAGTTTATATTAAGATAAATAATTTTGGTATTCAATCCATTAATACACCTTTTTATTCTTGGTCTGAGGTTTCAAACGAAAATATCTACTTTAATAAACAATCTCCATATCTTTATTTTGAGCATCCAAATGGAGTTGAACGTTTGTATATTAAGGATTTATCGAACTCTTATAGTGAGATTATGAAGTTTTTAAGGGTTTACCGTACTCGCTATCAACAAAATCATAACTTAAAAAACTAAAATTTTGGTTTGTCTTATAAATTTTTATGAAACAAGTCACACTCATCGGCGCGACAGGTCTTATCGGCGGACATTTGCTCACCGAATTGCTTCAACATCCCAGTATTGAGGCCGTTCGCGTCATTGCACGGCGTCCGCTCGAGCGTACGCATCCCAAACTTGAGGTGCGTGTGATTGATTTTTCCGATCTTGTGCAGTTTAAATCGGCGATCGAGGGCAGCAGTGCCGTATTTGTTGCGGTTGGCACCACATCGAATAAAGTGAAGGGCGATGAGGCCGAATATCGCAAGGTTGATTATGACATACCGGTGAATGCGGCGCGCTTTTGCAACGAGCTTGGATGCCCGCATTTTTCCTTGGTGTCCTCCACCGGTTCCGACTCAAAAAGTTTTAATTTTTATGCGCGGTTGAAAGGGGAGGTTGAAGATGCGGTGAAAGCGTTCCCGATTTCTTCCATTTCGATTTTCCGTCCGTCGCTGCTATTGGGAGAGCGGAAGGAATTTCGATTGGGCGAGCGAATCAGCGAAGCGGTGATGTCGCCGTTTTCATTTTTGATTCCGAATCAATACAAAGCGATTCAAGCCTCAGCGGTCGCAAAAGCGATGCTCGCGGCTGCACTGCAATTAAAGCCGGGGGTTAATGTTTATCATTATGAGGAGATTATGGCTTTGGCAAAGTCCGTCTGAAGGTGTTTTTTGATGTCATTCCGACAAGCGAAGCGCGTTCGGAATCCGGCATGCACCAAAACAGACTGTCACTTCGACTGGCTAGTACAAGCATACCGACTTGTTCGGTATCTGATATAAAACCAGCGAGTCATTCCGACTTGTCCGGAATCTGAGAAACCCAACATTGTGACGGTTGAGCCTGCGCCGCACTGAGCTTGTCGAAGTGCCGAATCCAATACAATGCCATTGAACACAGATGACACAGATTCAGATGATATTCACAGATCATCCGCGCTAATCTGCTCAATCCGCGTTATCCGTGTTCTATTTCTTTCATGACTCAGCAACTTGTTCGGCAACCGATATGCCTTACAACATTTCTTCACCTCACTTAAAATATCCCTTTCAAAATTCCTTTCCCTTTTCTAAATTCTAAAATCTTTTTTTTTGCATCGATGTAATACAATGAGCGGATTTTTTCACAAATTTTAGTTTATTTCGCATTAATAATTGAATTAGATGTTTTTATGACTAATTTTGGTCTAGGTATTGGATGTGCCTAATTAATTGTTATCCTAAACTTCGCTTTTTTTCGATAAACATCAAGTTATCCAGAATCATTGGGCTGCCTTGTATCTTTCAATCCTGTATGCCCACTTTCCATTATAACCAATGATTATAATGACAAATTATTAATTAAATCTAATTGGCATTCATAAATTATAAGAATAATTTGATTTAGAAATCAATAAACAAAAAGGTATCTTTGTAGCTAAAAATTATTATATCAATGAACTATACGGACATATATTTAAGAGTCAATGAAAATGAAGAAAGGCTTCTTCGTTTGAAAATTGACAATTCCCAAGCAACAGACGGCATAGTGGTGTTCGATTTAGCTTCCGTTGCTGACGGTCAAAATTTACTCAAACTAGAATTAAAAAATGACAAACTAACCGTTCTGAATAAGGCTATTGAGTTTGAAGAAGACATTGACCAACTCAAAGAAATTCTTGAAGAATATTTAGTTCAAAATAATCCGCATCAATTTGGTTCCGAAGACACAGAAATCGAAGAAGAAGACGATGAAACACCTTACGACCCTGACAAGATAAGGGTTGACACCAAGAATTTTTCTTTGCATCAAATCTACGATATGATAAAAAGAGAAGACATTAATCTAACTCCAGACTTTCAAAGAAACCTTGTTTGGGATAATCAAAGAAAATCAAGACTTATTGAATCAATCTTGATGAGAATTCCTTTACCAATGTTTTACTTTGCCCAAGATGATGAAGGAAGAATATCAGTAGTTGATGGATTACAGCGACTAAGCACCATCAGAGATTTTATGGACAACAAATTTCAACTCCGAAAACTTGAATATTTGGGTGATAAATGTGACGGAAAAGTTTACACACATAAAAACCCCAAAAAAGCAATTGATGCAAAATATTACCGTTGGTTCAATATGACTCAAATTACGGTGAATGTAATTGACCCTTCTTCCCCATTCAAATTGAAGTATGATATTTTCAGAAGAATCAATACAGGTGGTCAACCACTAAATGCTCAGGAAATTAGAAACTGTTTATCCAGTGATGACCTACGAAAAGCCCTTAGAGAAATGGCTAATCTGCCAAGTTTCAAAGAAGCAACAGGGTATAGCATAAAAGATGTGCGAATGGAAGCACAGGAATTAGCTTTACGTTTTATAATGTTTTACAGAAAGTATGCTGCTGATAAAACGCTAAATAATTACAGCGGAAACATAGAATCTGAACTGAATTCATTGACAGAAACTTTGAGCAAGGACAAAAAATTTGATTACTCAAAGTATGTAAATCTCTTTGACAATGCAATGAAGAACGCTTACCATTTATTCGGCAGATACTCCTTTAGAAAATGTAAAGTTGAACATATCAATTCAGACGCATACCGCCAGTTAATTAACAAAGCATTATTTGTAAGTTGGAGTGTATTGTTGAGTGAAATCGAATCTATTAAATTGAAATCATCAAATCAATTTGAATCATTTGCTATGAATTTAGCTGAAAAGGTTTCTAATGAAACAGAATTGTTTTTGTATCTATCATACAGCACAAACTCTAAAGCAAATATTCAAGCAGCATTTAAGGCTGCCGAACAATTAATCAGCAATAATTTGAAATAATGAATCATTTAAAAATTAATCAATTCAAATGCTTTGTTGATACTGATATAAATATCAATCAACTTACAGTAATGGCGGGAGCAAATGGTAATGGCAAAAGCACCGCAATTCAAGCATTACTCTATTTTAGAAGAACCATAGAGCATTGTGGAGAATGGATAAACGGGCAATACCAATTGAATAAAATAAATGGGTTAAATGTTCAACTTAATGGAGCATATTGTTTAGCTCTCGGAAACAGCAGTTTTGTCTTGAATAGAAATGCTGAATTAAATCAAATTACCATTGGTCTATTCAATGAACAGGAAGAAGTAACTGTAACTTATAATGTAGACAACAGAGATGCTAAACTTTATTTGACACCCAATGTAATCAACAAAACTGATGTTGCTAATTTTCCTATATTTAACCAAGAGTTTTATTACTTAAGTGCAGAACGATTTGGCCCTAGAATTAATCAACAATTACAATTTTTTGATTATCCAAATGCTGGTTGGCAAGGTGAAACAACAGCCCAATTAATCGGTTTAGAGAATGGCTATTTTAAAATTGAAAATGAAAGACGATTTGGCGAAACACAAACTAACTTTCTTATAGACCAAGTAAACAATTGGCTTGACTTCATAATGAAAGGCGTAAAAGTTAGAGTTGAAACAAGTCCAAATACATTGACGGCACAAGTGTTAATTGAAAATCAATTTACTATTTCAGACCCAACTCTTTCAACTAATTTGGGTTTTGGAATTAGCTATATTCTACCAATTATTGCAACTGGCTTAATTGCCAAAAAAGGTAGTTATTTTGTTATTGAAAATCCAGAAGCCCACTTGCATCCATCTGCACAATCAAGAGTTGGCAGATTTTTAGCTATGGTGGCAAGTTCAGGAGTAAATGTAATTATAGAAACACACAGTGACCATTTGATTAATGGTCTTCAAATAGCTGTTGCAGAGAAGAAGATTTCTAATAACGCTGTTACAATAAACTTTTTCAGTCATAAAGAAAAAAGCATTCAACCTGATGTTCAACCAATTTCAATTACAGAAAAGGGAGAGTTGACGGTTTGGCCAAGTGGATTTTTTGATCAAACTCAAATTGATTTTGCTTACTTATTTAATTTAAGGAAAGGATGAACAACTTTTATCTATTCAAAGATGCCTTAAATACAGCAACACTTGGTGATTTTGAAAACGGTATCAAATCGTTAAATGAAGTTGTTGCGAAAAGGAATACACAGACTGATAATCTTATTCGTTATGAAGATTTCTGGATGCAAAGTTGCGTTCACGGAGTTTTTTATGAATTACCTCTGAGTCTTACCAATGAGTATAAGGGTTTAGTTGTTAAGTTGTTTAATTCATTTTCTCCCATCGCATTTGATATACCCAACGAAGCTGATTTTGATATTCTTTACAATAATGACTGTAACGGTTTTAAAGGGTTTGACTTTACATTAACGGCAATACTTCCAAATAGACAAATAGCAAATTTAGTTAGTTTCAATGAATTTAAATTTAATTGTGCGAAACAAGTTGCTTACAAATCAATTCAAAATTATTGGGACAATAGAGATATTCTTTTTCCAAACCTTATTTTTTGTGATAGAGTATTGGAGCAAATTCGGCATCTTTCTGTAAATGATGACCGTTTTGGATTAATAGACCAAAAGCTTAAGCGACTTAACTTGTTTACTGGAACTTGGAAACACGGTAATTTTGATTATTCAAATTTGGGATTGGATAATTCCCCTGATACTCCTACTCGTATAACTAATTCACTTGCATTAAGAACTTTCAATTGTCCGGGCATTGGAGACCGTGTATTTAGTCTTCATATTAAATGGTATTTTGGTGGTGAACCCTTTAGGTTATATTACTTCCCAAACAATTCAAATAGAAAAGTTTATATCGGCTATATAGGCCCAAAAGCTGATATAGGATTTTGAATTATTTTCAACCACTCATAATGTTAAACACATTAATAGAATTATTTTGACTGAATGATTAATTGAGACCGCTGGCTATAGTACAAATTTTCGCAATGGGTTAGACGTCGTTAATTTAAATTTTGTGTTTATGTCATCTTTAGTGATAGACTGACCGTAAAGTGCCTCGAAATCCCCTCTCAGGAGCAATTGCCAAGTAACATTCAGCCAGAATACTTTTCACACCGTCGATTAGCGGTTTTGCTTTAGTCTGTATTCTTTTTTCACCCCACCAACAATTTCCCCCCATACTTCTTCTCATACGCTTCGGTGATATAGGCTTCGAGGGTCATCATGTCTTCGGTGATGCCCAAGAGGCGTTTGGGTTCGGTCATGTCGCAGGCCATTGAGTCGTAGCTGAAGTCGAGCAGGTGAACAAGGCCCCACGCTTGCTCATAAAAAGGCTTAATCATTTCGGCAAGGATTCGCGTTGGGGTGAGCGGGATGTGCATCGGCAAAACCGATTTCCCTTCAACCTTTTCACGCACGCGCGACCACTCGGCAATCAGATCATCGAATGTCATTATTCTCCCGCCACCGATTTCCAACGTCTTTCCAAAACACGCCGCATTACCCACCGCCGCCGCATACATTTTCGCAACATCTTGCTCGGCAAGCATTTGTGTGGTGGATTTTCCATCGCCCAGAATGGGAAACATATTCGTGGCTTCCACAAATGGGGCGCCGCGGTAATAGAGTTCGTAAAAAAAGCCGCACGGTCGGAAGATGGTGTAGGTAAGGCCGGAGTCGCGCAGTTTTTCTTCCGTCATGAGCTTTGCCCATACAAAGCTGTAGCCAAGCGCATTTTTTGGAAAGAGCGTTGAAGTGAAAATAAATTGCTTCACCGCGTTTGCTTTTGCGGCATCGATGAGGTTCATCTGCCCGAAGTGCTCGGCATTCCCGCGCGATTCCGCCGTTCGGTCTTGCCCGGCGCTCACGGCACTAATCACCACATCGATGCCTGTCGTCGCTTCCAAAAGCGACGCTTTATCCATTATGTTGCCAAACACGGCCTCGAATTCGGGCAAGCCCTCGGCCATTGCCTTTTCAAGTTTCTCTTTCGATTCAGGTCGCACAAGCCCGCGAACCCGAAGCCCCTTTGCGCTTAAGCGCGGAATAAGCTCTTTCCCCAAAACGCCCGTAGCGCCTACAATTAAGACGGATTGCATGTTTAACTCCTCTCGTTCTGTTTCTTTAAATATGTTGATTAAATCCCAATAATTTGCTCTTCTAATTGCTTAATTCTTCTCTGTTGAAGGTCGTTTTGGACGAGTATAGGGGAATATTTGCACCCTTAAATGTCAACTTCACTCGATATCTTTGAGAATAAAAATACTTTATGAAAAAGCTCCTCATTATTTATGTTCTTCTCGCAGCCATTATTTTCGTTGGGTTTAAGTATTTCTTTAAATATGCAGCGTGTGAAGACATGCTCTTTCTACTTTCTCCGGTAAATTTTCTTGTGAGTATTCTATCAGGGTCAGAGTCGATTTACTCTTCTACTTATGGTTACTTTCATCCCAGATTGAATATTACTATCGAAAAGGGATGCTCTGCTTATAACTTTTTCATGATGCTTTTTCTCCTGTGCGTGTATCATTATTCAAAGCTGATTAAAGGCTTTTATAACATTTTTCTCTTTAACATTCTCTCTCTTTTAATTGCGTATGTTGTGGTTATACTTGCAAATACCGCAAGAATATTATCTCGGATTCATTTCAACTCAACGCCTTTGGTTTCTCAATTTCAAAATCCATTACTTATTCATGAAGCAATTGGTATCATTAATTTTTTCTTTTTTTTGATAGCCTTGAACTTCATACTAATAAAAATCATTGATTATGAAAAACCAACTTCATCCCGCGCTATTCTTCATACTTAGTATTTTCCCTGTTGCCATATTTATTTATTTCTTTCTTTCCGATCTTGTTTCTGTTCATCATCAGTTATCACGATATGCACTCGTAACGTGGATTGGGTTGATTGGCTTCTTATTGGGTATCATTATATATTCTTCTTTTCATTTATATAAAAGAATTCGAGAAAAATCGTTTTTTCACTTAAATGACGCTTTTTCGATATTTGTTTTACATTCTGCATTTATCATTTCCTATTTTGTTCTTTTCAGTCTTTTTACCCCGTCAACTCCTATTTTCGATTTTATCCCAAATAAGCTTTCTTTTATATGCCTAATCCTTTTATCTCCGGGTGCTTTCGCCGGTTTTGTGATATTTTCAATTTTAACTGAAAGAACAGATAAACTTCCTTTTTCATCGTCTTGGCTACTTAGATTATTTATTTTACCTACTATTTTTTATGTTTCTTTCGTCATTATTTTTCCTCTTATAATCTCACAATTAAAGTTGCTTGGTTTTTGGTTTAATGATACGAATCCCTTTTTTAATGGAATTGAAGTAACGGCATTTATTTTTCATTTTGGTTTAATATTTTTGGGCTTAATTTTTGTTTATTTGCTTTTTCTTTTTGTTCGCTTCGTTTATTTTAGAGTTTTTGAAAATAATGAGCGTTCTTTAATCAATTCTTCACTCTTTCGCTTATTTTTCACCCTTCTTTTACCTATCTTTGGTTTATACCTTAATAACTACATATTCTCAAACCACTCTTATGATGATTCGTTTTCTAATCATTCAGGAATGTTTGGCAATTTTAATCATGTAGGATTTTACTTTTTAGCAACTCTTACCGGAATTATCCTTACATTCTCTTCATTTATTCCTCCTAGTTGGACTTTTTTCAGATTTTTGCTCCTCTCAATTACTTTTTCTTATACCTTATACTTTACTTTGGTATTTCTTCCACTAATCCCGCTTGCTGCATTAGCCATCTTAGCCTTTGGTTTGGGCGGTTTGATGTTTGTTCCATTTGTATTATTCATAATACACTCTTTTCAACTATTTCAAGATTACCGCTTTCTCAGAACTAATTATTCTACTCGCTTTTTATCGCTACTTTATTTCTTTTCCCTATTCATTATTCCACTTATTATTTTTGCTTCAAGTTTCCGAGAGAAAGCAAAATTTGATGAAGCATTTGAATATGTTCTAAATCCTATTGAAGGGAAAGAGTATGCGCTCGATTTAGATAAACTTTACCCCTATTTTCGGGAAGTTCTTGAGTTTGGTTCACGAGATAGAAACTCATTTTATTCTAATAAATCCATTCCTATTATTGAATCAGTTCAATCTTATTTAATTTTCGGTCATACATCATTATTCGATAATCGATTTAGTTTCGTTTATTCTGCTTTATATGGCTCTTCTCATGATAAAATATTTTCCCCGTTAAATGAAAATCCTGCGGCTGTAAAACCCACTATAATTGGCTCTTTAGTTAGTTCCGAATATGACTCGGTGAATGGTTATTGGAAAAGTTGGGTTCATTTGGAAATTCAAGGTGACGAAAGGCTTGGTATGAGCGAGTATCAAACCTCTTTTCATTTACCAGACGGCGCATTAATTTCAAATTATTACCTTGATGTCAATGATCGGAGAAAATACGGACTACTTACCGAGCGAAAAGCTGCTTTATTGATTTACAAGGGCATTTTAAGACAGATGCAAGACCCGGGTGTCATTTATATGAATTCTCCTAATTCTTATTCTCTTCGTGTTTTTCCATTTTCAAAATCTGAAATTCGTCGGACGGGTTTCCAAATTTGTCATAAAGAGCCATTCTCTTTTCAAATTGACCAATTAAATATTCAGCTCGCGTCTTCATCTAATTTACCACAAAATCCAATTGAGTTCTCAAATGGAATTTATATTCCTCCATCATATAAAGTTCAATTACCAAAAGTAAATCGATCTCCTTATTTTCATTTTGCCATTGACTGTTCGCGAAATGCAGAATTTATTCTTAAATCGAGTATTCAAGCAATTGATTCCCTACTATCAGCCTATCCCGAATTAGTTCCGAATTCTAAGGTATCATTTGTTGGTTATAAAGTAGAGACTTATGATTTAAGCCAAGTATATGATATTAAGAATAAAGTCCTACTAAAAAATCCTACCTTTGAAGGTGGGTTTTTCTTAGATCGATTAATTAAATCCATTGAGAAAAATTCTATTCAAAACCCGTCTTCTGATAAGTATCCTATTCTTGTTCCACTTACCCGAAATTTTTATAATTCAGTAATATCAAATAGTTATCCATTGTACAAACAACTATTTCCTGAGGCCCCATCATTATTTTTCCATATTCCGGGTAGGCCTTTAGCTGAATATAGTCTTGCGCGCGATTTTCAGTTGGTAAATAGGGAGTGTTTCCCTATTCATTTAGTTAATCGAAGTGTTTATGTTTATAGTAGCCCAAGCCAAGTTTCATACTTTTTGGATGATAAAAAGGAAGGATCGCTCATATTTTTTCCCAATACTCCGCTTTTAGAAAATCATTTATCTCATAATATTTGGGAAGCGGGACTGCAACTTGCTGCATTTTCGGCTTACCTCGAAAATAATAATTCATTCCTTTCAACAGATTGGCATAAAGCTGTGTATTTTTCCGTCACAAAGTCACTTTTAACTTGTTACACCACTTTTATTGTTGTTGAAACAGATGCACAGCAAGCGGAATTGCTCCGTAAACAGAATGAATTGCTTAGTGGAAATTGGTATCACAGTGATGATATGGATCCTATGAGTATGGATGAACCGCTCGTTTTCGAATTTCTTTCTTTCATTTTATCGCTGCTTCTGTTTGGGGTTGCGGCCTATAAACTTTATGTGATGCATCACTTACGAGGGATAAAGTAGCATATAGAAAAACCGAATCAAGAAAATTCATAAGTTCGTTTCTTGATTCGGTTTACTATTTTACACCCCAAGCAATTTAGCGGGGTGCGGCAAAAATTGTGATTCTGAGGTCATGAAAACAATTTTTACCTTTTCCTCTTTTTTGGATTTCAGTAAATAGATTAACTTTCATTTTTGAAAATCCTTAAAATATTTCCTCTTTTTCTACAAAAATTTTATTCGAAGAATATGACGATTCACCTCAATATCGACGAGCATCAAGAAAAGTCGCTTTCTTTAATGGCAAAAAAGCAAGGAATATCTCTTCATGCGTTCATTGAAGAATTGCTTAACAGCTATATTTCAGAAAAGCAAGAAACACTTGATTTGATGAGGCTTTCTGAGCAATCGTTCAAGGAATGGGATAACGAAGCCGATTCCATTTATGATCGATTGTAATAAAGGCGACATCGTTCTTGTACCCTTCCCATTTACGGATTTATCCGCCATAAAACGCCGCCCTGCGCTCATTCTCTCACCGGAAACTTACAATCAAAGCGGCGATGTGGTTATCGCGTTCATTACCAGTAATTTAGAAACACCAAAACGGTTTGGTGACTATTTTATTCAAGAATGGAAAGCGGATTACCTAAGCCTTCATTAATTCGAATGAAATTCGCTACGATTAATCATACGATCATCATCAAAAAAATAGGCAAGTTGCAACAGAGCGATTTGGTAGAATTTGAAAAGATTCTCATAGATTTTTTTAGAGGTTAGTTTGCTTAATCCGTCCAAGAAAATCACATTCTATTTCATTTTGGTTTGAAGCAATTGTTGACAAACTCTAAACGAAACCCTTTTCAGCTAAATTAAAGAGAGACTCTCCCGCATTCCTTTGAGCGACTTACACCCCAAGCAATTGCGCCGTATTGTATTCCCAATTCATCCGTGCGATATTCAGCACCGAAACGCCCATTGGGCATTCGGCTTCGCAGGCTTCAGTATTGGTGCAGTGGCCAAAGCCTTCCTTATCCATTTGTTCAACCATTGCCGTAACGCGCTTTGCCGCTTCAACCTTGCCTTGAGGCAATTTTGCCAAATGCGTGATTTTCGCCGAGGTGAATAGCGCAGCACTGCCGTTTTTGCATGTCGCAACGCAGGCTCCGCAGCCTATGCACGCTGCAGAATCGAAGGCTGATTCGGCGACCTCGTGAGAAATTAAAATGTTATTGGCTTCAGGTGCCGAGCCGGTGCTCGCGGAGATGAATCCGCCCACGGCGATAATGCGGTCAAACCCAGAACGGTCAACACGCAAGTCTTTTCGAATCGGAAATCCTTTTGCGCGAAAAGGCTCAATGTTGATATGATCGCCATCGTTGAACGAACGCAAGTGCAATTGACATGTAGTTATCCCGCTGATAGGCCCGTGCGCTTGGCCGTTGATCATCATTCCGCACTGTCCGCAAATGCCCTCGCGGCAATCGTGATCAAATACTACAGGCCTTTCCCCTTTCTTCACCAATTGAATATTAAGCGCATCGAGCATTTCGAGGAAAGACATATCGGGTTCCATTTTTTCAAGGGTGTAGTCCTTGAATTCCCCTTGCGCTTCCGGGTGAGCTTGTCGCCAAATTTTAAGATGTAGCTTCATTGTTACTCCTTTTACTTCTACTTCAAAAACAAATTCAATTTTCTCTTTTGGTCAAGTCGGGTTGATTGAGCTTGTCGAAATTAACCCGATGGTTGTCGTGCTCACGGTGGTTTCAACCCTTCAACCACTTCATTTTGTGCGTGCTGAAATTCTGAGATTTCTCGCTTCACTCGAAATGACTTGGTTACTGTATGTTGCAAACGACTCGGTGGTTTCGACAAGCCGTGGCCACCTCAATTCTTCGCGCGCTGGAATGAAATATTATTGTCTCGATTTTTCTTATGTCAATCCTTTTGCTTATTCAAAATAATAAGCGCTGCGATCACACCCGGAACCCAACCGCAAAGCGTAAGAATAAACACAATCACAAAACTCCCACAGCCTTTATCGACCACAGCAAGCGGCGGAAATATTATTGAGAGGATGACTCTGATGAGACTCATTTTACTTGAATGGCTATCTTTTTTTCAATTCGATCGGTGGATTCTTCACTTCATCCCCTTCGTTTTGGTACGTGCTGAAATTCTGAGATTTCTCGCTCCGCTCGAAATGACTTGGTTACTGTATGTTGCAAACGACTCGGTGGTTTCGACAAGCTCAACCACCTCGAATTTTACTTATACGACCGTTCAGCGAGTTTCACCGCTTCGAACTCGAGCGACTCGCGATGCAGAATCGGTCCGTTACCTTTATTCCACTCCCACGCTGAAATAAAGCGATAGCTGTCATCATTGCGCTTGGCTTCGCCTTCGCCGGTTTGGAATTCATCGCGGAAATGCGCCCCACACGATTCTTCACGCGTAAGGGCATCGAAGCACATCAGTTCACCAATTTCAAAGTAATCCGCCACGCGCCCCGCTTTTTCCAATTCCACATTCATTGTATCCGGATTTTCAGGAACCATCAAGCGGGTATAGAATTCGTCTTTGAGTTTTCGAATCTCGCGAATCGCGGTTTCAAGCCCTACGCGGTTGCGCGAAAGTCCGCAGTAGTTATACAGCAGCTTCCCGAGTTCCTTATGAAATTCTTCCGCCGTTTTATCGCCTTTGATTGCGACAAACCGATTTAATTGCGCGCGAACTGCCGCCTCAGCTTCATCAAACACGGGATCTTTCGTGCTCACCAAAGGCGTCTTCAATTGTTTCGAGAGAAAATTGGGAAGCGTGTATGGCAGAATGAAGTAGCCATCCACGGAGGCTTGCAAGAGTGAATTGGCGCCTAATCGGTTTGCGCCGTGGTCGGCAAAGTTGGCTTCTCCGGCGGCGAAAAGGCCGGGGATGGTGGTTTGCAAATCGTAATCGACCCACAAGCCACCCATCGTAAAATGTGCTGAAGGTGAAATCTTCATCGGCTCTTCATACGCATCGATGCCGGTGATTTTGCGGTACATATCAAAGAGATTTCCATACTTTTCGGCAATCTTCTTTTTGCCTTGCGCTTTAATGGCGGCGGAGAAATCGAGATAAACGGCATTCTTTTGCGGCCCTACACCAAAGCCGGCATCAATGCGCTCTTTTGCGGCACGCGATGAAATATCGCGCGGGGCAAGATTACCAAACGAGGGATATCGCCGCTCGAGATAATAGTCGCGGTCTTCTTCCGGAATTTGATTCGGATGTCGGCTTTCATCCTTTTTCTTCGGGACCCAAATTCGCCCGTCATTCCGAAGCGATTCAGACATTAATGTAAGTTTCGATTGATGTTCACCCATTTGCGGCAGCGATGTCGGGTGGAATTGAATCCAACTCGGCGAAGCCATAAACGCGCCCTTTTTGTGCGCTCGCCAAATCGCCGAAGCATTGCAACCCATTGCAAGCGTAGAGAGGTAGTAGATTTTTCCGTATCCGCCGGTCGCCAATATGACGGCGTGCGCCGCGTGCCGCTCGATTTCACCGGTAATCAAATTGCGAGCAATCACCCCAACGGCACGACCATCGGAGAGGACGAGATCGAGCATTTCATGACTGTGATTCAATTTCACTGTGCCCGCACCGACTTGTCGCATCAGGGCTTGATAGGCACCGAGCAATAATTGCTGTCCGGTTTGCCCGCGGGCATAAAAGGTACGGCTGACTTGCACACCGCCGAAAGAACGGTTATTGAGATAGCCGCCGTATTCGCGAGCGAAGGGCACGCCTTGCGCCACAGCTTGATCGATGAGCAGCTGCGAGCACTCGGCAAGCCGATACACATTGGCTTCGCGGGCGCGGAAGTCGCCGCCCTTGAGTGTATCGTAAAACATTCGAAAAATGCTATCGCCATCGTTCTTATAATTTTTGCAGGCGTTCACACCGCCTTGAGCGGCCACGCTGTGCGCGCGCCGCGGGGAGTCTTGAAAGCAGAAGGATGTGACATTGTACCCCATTTCCCCAAGCGAGGCCGCGGCAGAAGCGCCGGCGAGTCCGGTACCGATGACAATGACATTGAGTTTTTTTCGATTAGCGGGGCTGACAAGTCCGGCGTGGTCTTTAAAGTATTGCCACTTTTTTTCCAAGTCGCCGGGCGGAATTTGCGCGGCAATCGGTTTGCCTTCGGTGATTCCGAATTCCGGATATTTTAATTCGAGCGGGGTGTTTTCGCGAAGTGCTTCAATAGAAGCCTTGCGTTCTACGGTTTCGGGTGTATTTAATGCGGCCACGGTGTACTCCTCCTGTGGTTTAGTGTTTTGGCAATGCTTTGCCGTTCAAAGTGTCCTTTTTTTCTTGGTGGTTGAGCTTGTCGAAACCACCGTCAATAACCCTTTCATGTCATTCCCGCAAGTCGCTACTGCGACGCGTCGGGAATCGGTGTGCCCTACATGTCATTCCGGCTTGTCCGGAATCTGCGAGCCCTTCATCTTTATGGTGGTTGAGCCAGTCGAAACCACCTTACAATTTTTCTTTTCTCTTGGTGCTCTTTGTGGCTTTTCTCTGCGTCCTCCGTGTTATTGAATTACAAACACAAAGTTCACAAAGGAAGAACTCAAAGGACACTGAGAATTAATCAATTAAAAAAAAAGACATAGCGACTTTTTCATACAATTTTCTCATCACCTCTGTGGTTTTGATAAGCCGAGGCTACTTCTAATTGCCTCGTGCAGGATTACACAGTCCTTAACTTCCTATTTCACCTGCAAAAACGAGAGCACCTTCTCTTGATGCTGAACAAAGAAGACATAAATCGGAATGATGGTGAAGCCGCCGGCAATGATGACGGTATAGGCCACGCCGGCGAATTTCACGGCATTGACATACTTAGGATGATATAGCCCCAAGGTTCGCACTGCGCTGTAAACGCCGTGCAAAAGATGATATCCCATTGCAATCATCGAGACGACATAAAGCACCACATACCAACCGTTGGCGAATAAATTCACAACCGCGCTGTATAAATCCTTTCGACCCCACGCATCAAGTGGCATTGCGGTGAACTTGTAGTAATACCAGAAGTTTTGGAAGTGAACCACAATGAACACAAAGAGAACCGTCCCTAAAACGCCCATCGAGCGGCTATACCACGGGCTGACTTTACTGCGGCTATCGTGCGTGTAATTTCCGCCCGATTTGCGATTGTAAATCGTAATGACCACGGCATAAATGGCATGCGCCAAAATGCTGAGATACAGCACAATCGAGACCACTTTAATCAGTGGGTTACCGGAAAGCAGTTGAGAATAGGCGTTGAATTGTTCTTGCGCGTGTTCTTTTGGCAAGAAGAGTTGAAGGTTTCCAAGGAGATGAATCACAAGGAAAACACAGAGGAAGAGACCCGTAAGGGCCATTACGAGTTTGCGAAGAAGCGTCAGCTGAATCATACTACGGTGCTGATAAGTTGGCAATGCGCGCCCGCATTGTCTCCGCTAAAAAGTCGGGAAAAGGGACATTCTGAAACGGGTGTTAGACTTCGCAAGGAAATCGCACAATGATTTCAGGTTCATTTTTAACAGAGAAGAAAATTACTTCATAACTGCTATAAACGTACGGAAATGGATTGGGGTGTGCAAGTTTGTTTTTTGCTTTTCAAAATTGATTAACAATTATTACATTAAATAATCTCGATTAACAAAACATTTCCACCTATGACCTGCACACCACGACAATTAGAGAAGATAGAAGAATTACGCTGTAAAAATCCTTTAAGCGAAACCCAACCTTTTCCTACAAAAGGAAAGCTAAAAGCCAACATGAATCTTTCCCTTAGAGACTTAAAACAAAGACTTAAACAAAGTGGTGGGAAAGAAGTCCGAGCTTACATATTAAAGACTTTTGATTGGAAAGGAGAAACTCTTATTCAATATGGTTCAGGACCTAACTTTCAGGGAGGATTGATTACACTTTCTACATGTAAGCATCACATGCGAACTTATTATTCATCAACTGATTGGGTCGGTAATTGGGTTTTAGGCAAAATGAAAAAGAGTGTTGGTGAAAATGCTTTATTTTATTTGATGAAAGTAGCTCACGCTTATGATTCACAATATGACTATTGGCAAAGTTTAGATGAAAACGTAAAGAAAGCAAAAAACTCGCGTTATAATATCCTTGGCGATGCATTTGAACCTAAACGAGATGTATTATCCGGAAATGCGAGATATACCCCTAATAATTATTACAAACCCCATACTAAACACTCACACTATAACGGGTGGGAAAATGATATTGAATATAAAAGCAGAACTCGTTATACATCAATTTTAGTTGGTGATGTTAATAATAGTTTTCTTTGGACAAGCCCCAAGATATATTTTCATTCAAACAAGAATAACACAAGAGGGGACAACAAATGTTCTATGGATGAATTTATTGATTGTCTTTTCAATACGCCACTTTAATCCAATATTTAAATTGACATGTTTTTTTTGCTTGTTTACATGATAGAAGCTAAAAAAACGAGTTAAAAGCAATTGATTTCTTTTGCGGTGCTGGGGGTTTTTCTGAAGGATTCAGGCAGATGGGATATGAGATATTTTATAGTTTTGACTATTGGAAACCTGCCATAGACACTTTTAATTAAAATTTTTAATCTAAACTGTGAAATAAAGAATATATTAGATTTTAAATATTTAATTGATGAAATTGAAAATTTACCGAAAACAGAAATCATCATTGTAATTCCGCCTTGTGTAAGTTTTTCAAGTTCAAATAAGTCTGGTAATTCATATAAGTCTTTAGGGGTTGAACTAACGGAAATATTTTTTAGAATTATTGCTGTAAATAAATATCAGCCTAATTCAGTTCTTAAGGCTGGGTTTATGGAGAACGTAGAAAACTCAAAAGGTATTTGCAGACCGCATATACTTTTAAGGACTTAGGGCTTACTGAGTGTGCAAATAAAAATAGAATTGCCCTCCTTAAATTTCTATACACCGATAATAATTCACTTCATTTATTAATTCTACTTTATTCGATTCTTATATTTTTAATAATTTTATTTACTGGCGAAAGAATAACGAGTTTATCTAATTTTCCTATACAAACCAGATTCGGAATAAAACCTCTTTCCCTCCAATAACAAATGTGAATTAATTAAGATACTTATAAATACAATGAAAGAACCTGTAATTACTAAAAGTGTTATTAGCATTAGAGATAACTTTTCTAATGGCAGTGTTGGCGACTTCTTAGTTGACAACATTGTAAACAACTCTAACCTTTCCTTTGTTACTGCATATTTTACCATTTACGCCTACGAAAAACTTAAACCCCAACTTGATAATGTTAATTCTTTAAGACTTCTTTTTGGCGAACCTCGCTTTATAAAAAGTGTGGCTTCTTCTACAGAAGCAAAGAATTACAAAATAGAGGATGATAAACTTGTTATTCCTGTTGAGAATAGACTTCAACAAAAAGTTATAGCCAAACAATGTTCAAACTGGATAAGAGAGAAGGTTGAAATTAAATCTATGGTGCGGCCTGACTTTTTGCACGGCAAACTCTATCATATAGAAAAACCTAATGGCGTGGAGGAGGCTATTACAGGAAGTTCCAATTTTACTGTGAATGGTCTTGGATTAGGTGCTCATCCAAACATAGAACTTAACCTAGTGGTTAACGACCGCAGGGATTTAACTGACTTAAAAGAATGGTTTGACAAATTATGGAATAATGAAATGGAAGATGTTGAGGTGGAAGATGTAAAAGAGCAAGTTCTTAAATACATAGAACTTCTTCATCGTGACAATAGCCCTGAATTTGTCTATTACAAAACTTTATTCCACATCTTTGAACAATATTTGAATGAAACAGATACTTCGGGACTTTATGACATTAAAGCCAATCTATACGATTCAGAAATTTGGAAAACCCTTTTTACTTTTCAACAGCACGGAGTTAGAGGAGCAATCAATAAGATCTTAAAATACAATGGTTGTATCATTGCTGACAGTGTGGGTTTGGGTAAAACCTATGAAGCATTAGCGGTAATCAAGTATTTCGAAATGCTTAACTATCGCATTTTGGTTTTAACGCCCAAAAAATTGCGAGACAACTGGACTATTTATCAAGCTCATAAAGGACATACCTTAAACCCTTTCCCCAAAGACCGTTTTTCATATACTGTAATGTATCATACCGATTTAAGCCGTGAAATAGGTTTTACAGAAGCGGACAACATTGATTTATCGAATTTCAATTGGGGAGCTTACGACTTGGTGGTAATCGATGAAAGTCACAATTTTAGGAATAATAAAAAGGGAAAGAAAGATGAGGAAGGTAACACTATTCGTAAAAGCCGTTACGAAAGATTGATGCAAGACATCATACTTGGTGGTAAAAAAACAAAAGTGCTTTTACTAAGTGCTACTCCGGTTAACAACGAATTGAAAGACCTACGGAATCAATTAATGTATATCACAGCAGAAAATGACAATGCGTTTGCAGGTGATGATGACGGAAGATTAGGTATTGAAAGTATTGCCGAATTGCTTAAACAATCTCAAGTACGATTTACCAATTGGGCTAAGGCGAGAATGAAGGAAGAACGAACAACAAGAGATTTGTTAAATAATTTGGATTCTGCTTTCTTTAAGTTGTTAGATGCTTTAACCATTGCCCGTTCAAGAAAACACATTACTAAATACTACAAATCAGAAATGGAAAGAATTGGTGGGTTTCCAGAACACGAACCTGTTCTTTCAATTTACCCTGAAATTGACACTGCACATAAATTCCTTTCATATGATAAACTCAATGAGAAAATAAGCAAATACAAGCTGGTTCACTTTACACCAAGTTCATTTGTATTGCCCGAACACAAAGCGTTGTATGAAGATAAAGTAATGAAAAAATCCGGGCCTTCAGCCGTAAAAATGTTCTCGCAGGAACTACGTGAAAGTTATTTAATTGGAATGATGAAAGTTAATTTCATGAAACGCTTGGAAAGTTCCATCTATTCTTTCAGAGAAACACTGCAACGAACAATCAACCGAATAGAAAACTTAGAAAAACGCATTGACCGTTTCCAAAAATACAAAGATGATAACCCAGATTTAGAAATGGAAGAAGTAGAGATTGATGCCATTGAAGATGATGAATTACGAGAAGCATTTGAGGTAGGTGAAAAGCTTACTTTCAAAATGAGTCACCTGCAATTAAAGGAATGGAGAGCAGCAATGCAGGAAGACAAAGACCAATTGTATGAATTACTGTTGAGAGCAAAAGATGTAGAACCTATACGCGATGCAAAACTTAAAGTATTAAAATCTTTAATTAAGAAGAAGGTTCAAAATCCTACAATTACCAAAACCGGTACTGAAAATAAAAAAGTAATTGTATTTACAGCCTTTGCAGACACCGCCAAATATCTTTATGAGCACTTAGAGCAATGGGCAAAAGAAGAATTAAGAGTAAACATAGCTATGGTTACAGGAGGCAATGAAAACAAAACGACTTTCAAGCCAAAAGGCTTTTCAGAAAACACAGAGTTCAATCACATACTCACCAACTTTTCCCCAATAAGCAAAAAGCGTAGTTCTCAAAAAACAATGCCAAAAGATTCGGATGGTGAAATTGATATTCTCATTGCCACCGATTGTATCAGCGAAGGACAAAATTTGCAAGATTGCGATTACTTGGTGAACTATGATATTCACTGGAATCCCGTTCGTATCATTCAGCGTTTTGGACGTATAGACCGTATCGGTTCAATCAATCAAAAAGTTCATTTGGTAAACTTTTGGCCAACCAAAGACCTTGACAATTACATTAAACTAAAATCACGGGTTGAGGCAAGAATGGCCTTAGTTGATATTAGCGGAACAAACGAGGATAATATCCTGAACACTGAGCAGATTCGTGAATTAATAGAAGATGATTTAAAATTTCGCGATAAACAGTTGAAACGCTTACAGGAAGAAGTTCTTGATATGGACGAACTGAATGAAGGCGGTGTCTCTTTAAGTAATTTCTCATTAGACGATTTCCGAATGGACTTGCTCAACTTCATTGAAGCAAATCGAAAACAATTGGAAACTGCACCTTTGGGTATTTATGCTTTAGTTCCTCATACAGTGGAAGCTTCTTTATTTAATCCCGATGCAACGGATGTCGTAAAACCCGGTGTAATATTTTGCTTGCGTCAATTGGGCGATAGTGCAGGAAACGAAAAGGTAAATCCTTTGCAACCATATTTCTTAGTTTATGTTCGCAATGACGGTACCGTTCGTTACAACTTTACACACCCAAAACAAATACTAGACATCTACCGCTTGCTTTGCACAGGCAAGAGTGAGCCGATTCAGGAATTATGCGATTTGTTTAATGAAGAAACCAACAACGGATTAAACACAAGCCAATATGCGGCTTTGCTCGCTGAAGCTGTAAAGGAGATTACAAGCACTTTCAAGAAAAAGAATTTAGGTATGCTTTCAGGTAGCCGCAGCGCAACCATCATTCCACAAGAAAAACAAATTGATCGCGCAAATCAATTTGAACTCATTACTTGGTTGTTATTAAAATAAAAATGGCCAAAAGAAAAATAGAAACTGATCGCAGCCAGTTACTTTTTGATTCTATCAGAACTCTAATCAACGAGAGTAAATCGGCCATCGCCATTTCAGTTAATCGGCAATTAACATTGCTGTATTGGAATATTGGGAAAACGATCAAATCAGATATTCTTCACAATAAGAGAGCAGGATACGGAGAACAAGTCATTGAAACCTTATCCCTTAAACTCACCGAAGAATTCGGGAAAGGCTGGACTAAACAACAACTTTGGAATTGTCTCTACACCGTAGAGACAATTCCTTCCAAAAAAATTATCTATACACTGTCGGGAGAATTGAGCTGGTCACATATCAAAGAACTGATTTACATCAAAGATGATTTGCAACGAGAGTTTTATATGCAACTTTGCAAAAATGAACAGTGGAGTGTACGCCAGCTTAGAGAAAGAAAAGATAGTATGTTATATGAACGAACCGCCTTATCTAAAAAGCCTTCAAAACTCATTCAAAAAGAGCTAAAAGCCCTGCAAAATCGACAACCCGTTTCGCCCGACGTATTTTTCAGAGACCCTTACCTACTCGACTTTTTGGGATTACAAGATGCTTTTAGTGAAAAAGATCTTGAATCAGCGATTATTGCAGAGTTACAACGCTTTATTACTGAACTTGGAAATGATTTTGCTTTTCTGGCACGGCAAAAACGGATTTCGGTTGATGGAGAAGATTATTACATCGATTTGCTTTTTTATCATCGGCAACTGCATCGGCTTGTTGCCATTGACCTGAAACTCGGGAAATTTAAAACCGCTTATAAAGCACAAATGGAATTGTATCTCAAATGGCTAAATAAATACGAAAAAAAGGAACATGAAGAGTCACCGATTGGCTTGATTTTATGTGCCGATAAATCACAAGAACATATAGAATTACTTGAACTCGATAAAGGGAATATTCGCGTTGCTCAGTACTACACCATTCTTCCATCCAAAAAGTTGCTCCAAGAAAAACTGCATAAAGTCTTACTGAAAGCCCAACAAAATGTAACGTCTATACATAACAATGACAGATAAAGACTACGATAAACTCAAGCAGATAGAAGCCGCGATTCAGGGTTTCAACAATAAAAACCTGTATGAAAGTAGTTTGGCTTTTTATAAAGCTTTAGACTATCAGAGCCATAAAACACAACGCATAAGTCCCGCCACTTTTGAAGGATTTATAGATAGTTTCAGCCTCACAAAAAACGCCATCAACCAAGAGAAAGCGTTGGTTAGCCATTGGCAAAACATTGAGTTTATTTTTCAATTCTCTGATGCAGAAATTACCCGTGTGCAAGCGCTGTTTGAAACTGGCGAAGTGGACAGAAACGAATACCAAAGCTTCTTGTTTTTCACCATACAACTGAAAGAAGAAAGCTACAAAAGAAGCGAGCTTGTAAAGATTACCCGGGAACTGAATGTGCCCTTTAAAATGCCGGTAATCGTTCTGTTTCATTACGGTAACAAACTCACGCTTTCCATCATTGACCGCAGGTTGCACAAAAAAGACACCAGTAAAGATGTATTAGAGAAAGTTACCTTAATTAAAGACATTGACATTACCAATCCACAAAGAGCACATAAAGAAATTCTAAAAGACCTGAGCTTGAATGAACTTTATAATGAGCATAAGTTCACCAGCTTTGTAGAACTGCATAAAGCGTGGAAAGCTACGCTCAATATTTCTGAACTCAATAAAAAATTCTTTCAGGAGCTTTCCAATTGGTATTTCTGGGCAATGGACAATGTTTCTTTCCCGGACGATTTGGAGAAAAAGAAAGATGTTCGAAATGCGACGAATCTCATTCGCCTGATTACTCGCGTGATTTTCATTTGGTTTATCAAAGAAAAATCACTCGTCCCCGATGCACTGTTCAGAAAAGAATACTTAGAAAAAATCTTGAAAGACTTCAACAAGAATAAGAAGTCTGCAAACTACTATAATGCCATTTTGCAAAACTTATTTTTTGGAACGCTAAACCAAAAAATGGATGAACGAAAATTTGCTAAAGATGGAGACAGGAAAACAAATGAAGAAGAATACACTGTTAAAAATCTTTATCGTTATGCTGATCTTTTTAAAATTAGCGAAAATGAAGTAGTTGAAATATTCAAAGATATTCCTTTTTTGAATGGTGGTTTATTTGACTGTTTAGATAATCCTCAGGGGAAAAATATTTATGTAGATGGTTTTAGCCGCAACCCTAAGAAGCAAGCTTATGTGCCCGACTACATTTTCTTTAGTGAAGAAATAGACATTGACCTTAATAAGGTTTATGCCACAAAAAATAAAAAGTACAAATCAAAAGGCTTATTCAACCTCTTACATAGCTACAAATTCACTATTGCAGAAAACACTCCCATAGAGGAAGAAATTGCACTCGATCCGGAACTCTTGGGCAAAGTCTTTGAAAATTTGCTTGCCAGTTATAACCCCGAAACCCAAACCACCGCAAGAAAACAAACGGGCAGCTTTTATACCCCGCGTGAAATCGTAAACTATATGGTGGATGAATCGCTCTTGGAGTATCTTAAAAATGCATTGCTTGATGAACCGTTGGGTCAACTCACTATTGGTGACGAGCAGATTGATGCCTTTGGAAATGATACCCGCAGCGGACAGTTGAAATTGGAAGAAAAAGCAAACCTCAATCCTTGGAAGGGAAAAGAATCGGAGTTAAATCTGAAACTGCGTGACTTATTTGCCTACACTGTCTCAGCAAATCCTTTTAATTACACCGATACCCATCAACTGATTTCTGCCATTAACCGCTGCAAGATTTTAGACCCCGCTTGCGGCTCCGGTGCTTTTCCGATGGGTGTGCTGCATAAACTCGTGCATCTGCTCGGCAAACTTGACCCAGATAATAGCAAGTGGAGAACCGAACAAGAAAAAAAGATTATCGGTGATAAAATTTATGAACTTGAAAAAGATAAACGCGCCATTGAGGGCTTAAACGATGCCGCAGTAAAAGAAAAAGCAATCCAAGCTGTTCAAGAGCGATTGAAAGAAATCAAAGATATTTTCAATTGCGAAAACAATTTTGATGACTACTCTAGAAAGTTATTCCTTATTGAAAATTGCATTTACGGAATAGATATCCAACCCATAGCCGTTCAGATTTCAAAACTACGTTTTTTCATCTCGCTCATTATTGACCAAAACAAACAGGCAAGCAAAGAAAATTTTGGCATTAGAAGTTTGCCCAATTTGGAAACCAAATTTGTTGCGGCCAATACGCTGATTGGTTTGGACAAACCCGCACAAACACTTTTACGCAACCCTGAAATTGAAGTAAAAGAAAACCAACTGAAAGAACTCCGCCACAAATACTTTACAGCCAATACCCGTAAAGAAAAACTACAATACCAGAAGCAAGACAAAAAGCTACGACAGGAAATTGCTAAAATGCTGGAAAGCGATGGCTGGCAAACTTCAGTAGCTAAGCAGATTGTGGCTTTTGACCCTTACGACCAAAATACATTTGCCCCTTGGTTTGACCCCGAATGGATGTTTGGACTTACCAGTGGTTTTGATATTGTAATTGGAAATCCACCATATATTTTTACACGTGATGCTGACTTTTCTGATGAGTTTAAAGACTATATTTCAAAAATATATTTTTCACTGTTAGCCTCAAAAGACAAAAAATCAAAGGCTAATCAATCTGGTAAAATTAATCTATTCGCCTTATTCATTTTAAGAGGTTTATTCGAAAGTAGAAAGAATGGAATAATAACTTATATAGTTCCAAACAACCTATTGAGAACAACAACCTACGACTTAGTTCGCAAATACCTTTTAGAGAATTCAAAGATTGATGAACTGGTTGATTTAGGAAGCGGAGTATTTGATAATGTTACTGCCTCAACAATTATTTTTCGGTTGAATAACCGAAAACCAACTATCTCCGATAAATCAAAAATTATTACCAACATTAAAGACATTACAAAAGAAGAATTTGATATTTCTGAAATAGAACAAAACCAATTCTTGAAAAATGTAAGTTTTACATTTAATCTTTTTGCAGATAGCGATACGAATGAGTTATTAAATAAAATTTATGACGGAAAAAAGCATTTAGGGGATTTTTGTATTGATATTATTGAAGGGATAGTTGCACACAAACATCTTGTAATAGAATCAAAAGTTAAAAATAGTTTTCCTATGCTTGAAGGAAAAACGATAAGAAGATATGGTCTGAATTCAGTAAACAAAAACATAATTTGGAATAAAGATGAAATTCATAGAACTCGCCCTGACTACCTTTGGGAGGCACCTGTAAAAATATTAATTCAACGAATAAGCGGTGGCACAAATCCATTAACAGCAACAATTGATATTGATAGGCATAAAACTTTTGCGTCAATTAATAATCTTTTACTGAAAGAGAAGTATAAAAATATGTACGAGTTTTTTGTGGCTTTACTAAACTCAAAGATTTGGAATTGGTATTATGCAAATAGTTTTTCAAATAACTCCGAATTAACTGTTAATATCTCAAAGACTTATTTAGAAAAACTTCCTGTAGTTGAATATAATGAAAAACTTCTCTTGGTTTTTAAAAAAATAGTTGACTGCATAATAATTTCAAAAAGAAATAATAGCGATTCAAATGTTTCATTTTTTGAACGACTTATTGATGCAATGGTGTATGAATTGTATTTGCCCGAAGAAATAAAAGCCGGTGGTGCAGAAGTATTAAAGCATTTGGGCAATTTACCGGAACTGAATGAAGGGCAAGACGAGAAGAATTTAAAAACTATTGAAAAGGTTTATAAAGAACTATCAGACCCCAAGCATCCTATCAGTGCTGCATTGCAAAATCTTGTTCAAATCGAAGAAGTTAAAATAATTGAAGGAATAAAATGAAATGAATCAGTTAATAGGATAGGGAAGTAAGATTGCACTTTTGCAAGCCGCACAAGCCCAAATTGTGTTATTCCTCTTCAAATCAAAGCATCAATTTCATGCCCACGATTTTTTTCATTAATCAACACAAAAGATAAACGCTAAATCAAGAAAATTATTTTTGAACATTTTGAGTTAATTGAAACAGAATGGAATCGAATTCACGGAGGGAGAAATGAATAAGTATCATGAGATTCAGGGTATTGATTTTATCAACGATAATTTGCATATCGTTATTGATGGTAAAGCGTATGAATTTCCTTTGCATGTGATTTCTAAACGATTATTTAATGCCTCGGATATTGAACGGCGGACTTACCACATTTCATCCTCCGGTTATGGCATTCATTGGAAACTCATTGATGAAGATTTATCCATCGATGGATTATTAGGAATTCATCATTCTCCCGCCTTTACCAATGAAGTAAACCCTTTTCCACAATAATATTTTTTATTTACATATTCCCCCTTTGGAATTTGTTATTCACCAATTCGTAATTCATCGTAACAGCTTTGCACATCACCATTGCCCCCGATTCCTTCAAAGGCACTTTTACCGCTCACGAAATCGCGGCGATGATTCGCGATGCACTCCATTCTTCCTTTCACACTACCCTTCTTCCAATGGCCGATGGCGGTGAGGGCACTGCGGAGATTTTAGCCAATCACTTTCATGCAATTCCTCATTCTGTGAAGGTTTTAGGTCCGCTTCAAGAACCCCTTTCGGCTTCGTTTTACTTCGACGCTCAACATCAACGCGCATTTTTGGATATGGCGAGTGCTTCGGGAATCACACATTGCCGCACGCTTCAACCACATTTGGCAACCACTTATGGCACCGGCGAATTGCTCAAACACGCCGTGGCCTTAGGTGCTAAGGAGATTGTGTTGGGAATCGGTGGTAGTGCTACAATTGACGGTGGGGCGGGGTTTTTGATGGCTCTGGGCGCAAAATTGCTCGATGCAGAAGGGAATTCTATTCCGCTCGGTCATCACGGTCTTCATCGCCTTGAAACGCTTGATCTTCTTCCCGCAATTCAATGGCTGGCAGACGCTAGTGTCACTTTAACGATTCCAACGGATGTCACGAATCCGCTCCTTGGCGCGCGCGGCGCGGTTTCGGTATTCGGTCCACAGAAGGGCGTTCCCATTTCGGAATTCCCCGATTTTGAATTCGGTTTGAATCATTTTGCAGAGAAGCTTGAATCGGCGGTTGGCCAATCGCTTCGCGACTGCGATGGCACGGGTGCAGCGGGTGGTTTGGGGTTTGCGCTTTTGGCGTTGGGGGCAAGGTTGGTTTCAGGGAGTGAATTTGTGGCTGAGGTAATTGGTCTAATTGAATCAATTGCTCAGTCAGATTTGGTGATTACCGGAGAAGGGAAGGCTGACGCGACTTCGCTTTCGGGGAAGGTGACGGGATATGTGATTTCCCTTTCTTTGAAGAAAAAGAAGCCGGTTTTGCTGATTGCCGGAACGCTTGATCAAGAAATTGAGAGACAACTACCTAATGAGTCTCGGGTTACGATTCGAGGGCTGTTTTCGACGCCGCCGATGAGTTTAACTGCCGCAAAAAGTGAAACACCAACGCGGCTGCGAGCGGCGATTCAAACTTTTTTTTCGGAAAAATAGGTGATAAGGGTTTTAGCGCCGAGAAATTTACTTGGATTCTTTGAAATTAAGGTGATTATTCTTCATACGCAACTTGGCGATTTCTTCACTCTTATTGCTATTACATCATTTAATTTCATAATTGCAATATGTGGTTATTTGTAAATGGATTATTCCCTTTTGCTATTAATTTATTCTAAGGCGGATTTGTTTCATTTTAAATCAAAAATCGGATTTGCGAAAGTTTAGGATATTTTGCGGATGCTTTAGTACAAGTTGCGGGTATCATTTTTCAAATTGACGGAGTCTTAGTACAACTTGCGGATGCCTTAGTACAAATTCACGGAGGCTTAATACAACTTGCGGATTCCTTAGTACAAATACACTAAGGCTTAGTACAACTTGCGGGTGTCTTATTATAATTTCACGGAGCCTTAGTATAACCTGCGGATGTCATATTATAATTTTACGAAGGCTTAGTATAAATTCACGAAGTCTTACGTTTTATTCACGGGAAGTAAAATCATATCAACTTTGGGGGAACTGATTCATGAAACAGCACTCGCGAGCCTAAGCGGCGAATTCGCGCACGTAGTGACGAGTGAGGGGGTTCTAAATCATTTCTAAATTAGTTTTTTTAATTTTTCTTTTGAAAATTCTTCTTTTTAGGGAATCGTCTTTATCAAGCTCTTGATTGATTCAATTTATTCTTCCTTTATCTCTCTCCAACCAAAATTTTCTTCACATCTCCTTTTTCAACGTAGCTTAAATAAAGCACATATCCTGCAAAAGCGATAATTCCCAGTACCATAGCTGCAAACCCAAACGCGATAGATGATATTGAAAAGTTATTTCTCCACATAATCCACAGCCCTGAAAGTAATAAATATGTGCTGAAATCAAGATTAAATTGGCCATTCCAACCCATAACCTTTATATTTCCAAAAAAAACTGAAAATAAATCCCAACCTTCGTTTGAACCCGCAATGATTGTATAAATTGAAACGCTAACGATTTGCAAAATTAAAATAATTCGAAGAAGGCTTGCTTTATTCATAAATAATTAATTGATGTTGATGAATGGATTCATTGCAATTCGTAGGGTATTCAAATCTAAGGAAATTCGGTGAGTTTGAAAAGATTTCAGACTGTTTTTACATTCCGTTTATTTTGAGCTTCTCATCGCTTTGGTTTTCTTTATTTTCTCATCTGAAATGAACCTTTGATATTCTTTTGATTCCATTGGAATGAGTGCCATTTTTCCATTTTCATCATAATGAACGCCAAACCCGTGCGATTTCGTTAGTGGCGAAGAGCGGAAACACGGCTGTCCTTTTGAGAAAAAGGTCGTTTTAGCCTCTGCAATTTCCGCCTTTGGGATTTCATTCCGAATGGCATAGATGTGAAATAGCACTTCATCGGAGGTGTATCGATAGGGATTCGGGGAAATCATTTCAAATTGCATTTCAGCGACGGACTTACCCGATTTTTTTGCGGTGGGTAAGGTGGATTGATTCACCTTTGTATCGGGAGCGACTTCAATCAAGGTGTTATAATAATTTGTCGTATGTGTCATGTTCATTGATTTTGATTGATTGAATTATCGAAATTTTCAATAATTTTTTTCCCTAATTTATTCCCTAAATTAATTTTGGTTATTTCTTCTCTTTTATTTGAGAGCACTGCGCAGCGTATTTGTTTTTTCTTCAAGGTTTTGAGGTAATTCGAGAATTCCCTCATAGGGATTTGTTTAATTGGCACTTCTTGGCGTATAATATGCAATCATTTCTGCGGTGCATTGTTCAATCATTTCAGGTGTGCGGGCGGTTTCGGGCAAGGATTTTGTAACAAGCATTTTTAATCCCTCGCCGGTAAAGGGTTTATAGGCTTCGTGTGGATGGGTTGGAAAATGATGCTTTTGCAAGACGAAATTTATTGATTCGGCGATATCGGCGAGTGTGCCGTCAAGGTCGAAGATAATTCCTTTAATTTTGGAATTAAAATTCATTTCATTGCATGTATATTTTAAATCAATTTTTTTTATTTAGCAATTCCCGCGTTTACCATAATCACTGTCATAATGATAAATAAAACAATGGTTACGGGAATTGAAATTAAAATCATGAGAACAATATATTTGAAGTATTTGGATAAATGATCAATGCTTTGTTCAAATAGTGACTGATCTCCAAGATTAAGAGACTTATCAATTTTATCAGAAAATCTGCTTAAATTCATCACAGGAATTAAAATTACCCCACCATAAATTAAATAAACAATACCAGCCGCGAAATATATCGGGCCTATTGCGTCAAATCCTTTTGGTAGATTTGGCGCGGAGGAAATAAATAATCCCCCTAAAATCATTCCGAAACCAAGGATAGAAAGAAGAGCAATGATCGTAAATTGAATGATCGTAAAATATTTTGTCCATCGCGCACTTTCTTTCATCAGTGCAACGGTTTCGACTTCGATTTTTAAGTTTCGGAACATTGATTTCTATTTTGTTAATTTGGGAAATTTTTGTTTTTCGATGAAATTAAAAAAGCCCGCAGTTGCGGGCTTTAGATTTTAGTCACTTAGTTATTGAGTCGGTAAGGCATCACGAGCATCAGGATATCTTCCGGTTTTTTTTCTTTGGTTTCATCGTGTTTTGGCTTAACGATGGTCGCTCGGGTTGGAGAGCTGAATTCAAAAACGACATCTTCGGTTTCTAAATGGTCGAGTGCATCGGCGATAAGGTCGGATTTAAATCCGATGAGCATTCCGTCGTTTTTATATTCACAGAGCAACGTTTCTTCCGCAAATGAGCCTTCGTTTTGATTTTCTGCGGATACCTTAATAGTATTTTCACTGACTTGAAGCCTCACATCACGCCGATCGGAGTAGCGCCCAACGCGGCGAACGGTTTGGAACATTTCTTGCCTCTTGATGACGAGTCGCTTGTCATTTTCGAGCGGAATGACGGCTTCATAGTTTGGATAGTTTTCAGCAATCAAGCTTGCAATCAGTCGAACATCACCACATTCAAATGAGATGCGTTGGACTTTTAAGTCAAAAGTCAGCACCACTTCACCTTCTCCCGGAAGCACGCGCGCTGCAACAGAAAGCACACGGTGTGGAATAATCACTTTTGTTTTTTCTTTGGCACCGGTATCGAATTTCTTTGTTGCTCGAACCAAGCGTTGCCCGTCGGTCGCGACAGCCCGCAGCATTTTTGGTTCCAATTCAAAAAGCACACCGGTCATTGAAGGTCGCATGCTATCGGTACTTACAGCAAAGAGTGTTTTATCGGCAATGTCTTTGAGTTGCAAGACATCAAGCTTAATTTCAAGGTCATTTGATTTGATAATATCTTCCTTCTCAGTTTTTTCACTTCCTCCGGCCACTTTATAACTTCCAAGATTGGTTTTAATCGAGAAACTCATTGTTCCTTCGGCTTCCTTTTGCTCTGCTTTGAAATCAGCTTGGGCATCATAGAGGTTGCTGACGGCTTCATTGAATCTTCGTGAGGGAAGCGCAATTGCACCGTTTCCATCACCCTCAACCGTGAGCCTGCGGGAAAGCGAAAACTCGCCATCTGAGGCAAATACTGTGAGTGTATTATTTTCTAAAGTGAGTGCAATGGAATCAAAGCGTGGGTCGGCGGCTTTTGCCGGAAGAACAAGGGTTGCATGACTGACAGCTTCTGACAGCTTTTTAATGGAAGTGGAAAATTTCATTCTTTCTTTCTTCTTCTTTTAAATTTTTTAGATGAATTGTTTTAATACGTTGTGCTTGTGGAAATCTGAATAACTTGTTTGATATACGGATAAATATCGGTAATATCATGTCTTACGGGAGAAGAAGATATTCACATAATACTTATGACTATGTGAATAAGTATTCATTTTATCCACATAAAATAAAAGTCAGTTTCGAAGTTAGTCATTTATCCACTTTCTTTCAACAGGATATTCACCCTTTCTTCATATCTATCCACATTGTTTTCCACTTGGGGATAAGTGTCTTGAATTCGATGAGAGATAAGAGATTTACATAAAAAAGCGCTTTCGTTGCTTGGTCTTAATTTTATTCTGATCTGAAAATTTTTTTCAATCAAAGTGATGACAAATATGATTCAAGAATCGTTTCAATATAGCTCTCCGGAGCTTGAGCCAAAGGTGGTTGGTCTTGGCGGTGTATTCTTTTTTTCGGATGATCCGGCGAAATCGCGCGAGTGGTATGCCACGCATTTAGGACTTGCGGTGAACGATTACGGTTCGTCGTTTGAGTTTCGCAATGCGAATCGACCGGAAGAAATTAACTACTTGCAGTGGTCGCCTTTTAAGAAAGGCGACGCCTATTTTGCTCCGTCCACAAAGGAATTTATGATTAACTACCGCGTTCAAAATCTTGAAGGTTTAGTGAATAAGTTAAAAGGAAATGGTGTAACGGTGCTGGACGAAATTGCGGTATATGACTACGGTAAGTTCGTTCATATTCTTGATGCTGAAGGAAACAAGATTGAACTCTGGGAGCCCGTAGATCATGTCTTTACGGCAATGGGCGGCGAGACGACGAAGTAAATGCCGATTTCAATTCTATCACTACAAGTCATATGAATTGATTGACTATTTTCATTTCATTATCAATACCTAAACACACGATAATCTATGAGGAAATATCGCCACTTTGTCGCTTTGATAATCGTCCCATTGATAACTGCCTTTCATGCCAATGCAGTGACAAGAACAGTGAGTAATAATCCCCAATTTACTGCGGCATTTACAACCATTGCAGCTGCAATCACGGCATCGTCGGATGGTGATACCATTGTTGTTGTTGGTTCTTCTACCATATACGATGCCAATTTAGTGATTGCGAAACAGCTTGTGATCATTGGACCCGGCTATCTTTTGGATCAAAACATCGGATTAAACCCTAACCCTCAAGCAGCAACGATAGGGAATAATCCAACTTTTGCAGCCGGCTCTAGTGGCTCAAGTATTCAAGGGATGAGATTTATAAATGTATTTACAATTGCTGCAGACGTGTCTGATATTTCAGTGATTCGTTGTATGACGGGTAATGGGTATGGCGCAACTTTTGCGGGGCAAATAAATATCGGGAAGAAGTGTAATAATATTTTGATTCAGCAATGCTTTATGGCAACCCGAATCAGTATGGCCGATAGTTGTGCAAATTTTACTTATCGAAACAACATGAGTTATGAAATCATTTTTGCACCCGCTTCTACCACCAATATGATTTTCGAGTATAACTTGATTGGCGGCAATATCGGGCTTTCAGTATTTAATGCAACGATTCGCAATAATATTTATCAGAATTCAGCATCAATTGCAAATGTGGCAAATAATGTTTTTCAAAATAACATATTCACCGGCGCACAAATTCCGGTTGGGACGCTCGCCTCAAATCAGTTTAATGTGAATTTCACTTCAGTGGTTGTTGGAGACAGTGCCAATTCACCCGACGGGATTTATCGCTTGAAGCTTGGTTCTCCTGCTCTTGGTGCCGGAGTCAATGGAAGCGATATCGGGCCTTTTGGCGGGGAGACACCGTATCAGATTTCCGGTGTGCCGATTGGTGGATTTGGAAATCATGTGACATTAAACGGCATAAATGATTATATCCAAATTTCTGATCGAGTTGAACTTCGCCCTGCAGCTGTAACAATTGAATCAAGAATTAACCTCATTGCTTTTCCCACTCAAAATATTATTGGAATTGTTATCAAGCGGACGGGTCAAGTCACGAATAATGCCAATTGGCAACTTGAACTTTTCAATCAGAATAATATTCGGTTCAGTTACTATGATGGTTCTGTATGGCGAAATGTCGATACAAATACCCAACCGATTGCAAACTTAAATGAGTGGTATCATGTTGCCGCCACGTTTGAATCCGGGACGGCACGTCTTTATGTGAATGGGAACCTTCTCACCACTCAAACCGGATTGCCTGCAATTAGGACTGACTATGCCGGACAGGTGCAAATTGGGCGTGGGTTTGAAGGTTACTTCAATGGGAAAATTGATGAAGTACGTATTTGGAACAAAGCACGAAGCCAATCGGACATTCAATCAACAGCCCAAAGTATCTTGCGAGGCAACGACGCCGGCTTAGTTGCATATTATACTTTCAATGAGAATACATTGAATGGTCAGGGTAGGCAAGTCTTAAATCGCTCTACATCCGTTTCTACAAGACACGATGCGACTTCATTGAACGGATTATCGTTTGGGACTGAACTAACGCCTATTTTTCTCCCGCCAACTCAACCGCTTTCGATTCAACTTAAAGATACAAAGCGTCAAAATTTCTTTTTATCTCAAAACTACCCCAATCCATTCAATCCTGCAACAACAATTCAGTATCAACTACCTTTCGGCGGCGAAGTGAAGTTGGTGGTGTATGATATGCTTGGGCGCGAGGTGCAGACGCTGGTGAACACAAGGCAAAACGCGGGCAGCTATCAAGCGAGATTCAACGCAAGCAATGTTTCAAGCGGCGTGTATTTTTATAAGCTTGAAGCGCGCTCGGCGGATTCGCGGGCAAGCGCGACGATTGGAGCGTCCTCTAATTTTGTGCAAACGAGAAAGATGCTCTTAGTGAAATAATTCGATATCAGACATAAAACAAACAAGCAAAAAGGGAGAAACAACGATGCAAATGGGAGATAAACTCTTGGCAAAAGGCATTTTAACTTCCGATCAATTGGCGCAAGCCCTTGCTGAACAAGCCAAGACAAAAGAGCGACTTGGCGATGTGATTGTGAAGCTTGGGTTTTCGACGAAAGAGAAAATTGATGCGGCGCTCGCGTGAGAGAGCGAAATGGAATTCATCGATTTCTCAACATAAATACATTGGAAATTCATTGATAAATTCCGAGGGTTTTATGATAGGTATTTTTTGAAATGGGTTGAGAACAAGTAAATCTTTATCTCCACTAACTATACATGATGCTTTGCACTCAATGGCCAGATTCAAAAATTTAATATCGTTGATATCTCTACAAACATTCACAAGAGTTGTTTTTATATTGATGATTTCAGATGATTCAATAAGTTGATTAGCTCTTGAAAGTCGTTCTGTTAAAGGAAGATATTTATTGAACTTTTCTCGTTGAATTGCTAGGAGATATTCTTCTTTTGTAATTTCTGAGAAAATAATTGTACCGAGTTTTTTCGCTTTATCAAGTGCTTGGGCTGGAACACTCTCTGTTTTGATAATCGCGCTAACCAATGTATTTGTATCAAATACAAATAGCATGAATTCCTACTTCATAAAGTCTTCAAAAACTTCAGCTTCTAAGTGAGTTAAGAAACTAATTTCTTCTCTCTTTACACCAGCTTCCGCTAAAACAATTGCTAATTCCAGTTTTTCGATACCTGACGGAAAAACCTGTCCCTCTAAAACTGCCTTAATTGATTTCTCTGCTAATATCTTTTGTGCAGATTGAGGAAGTGATAACCACCTTTTTGCGAGTTGGTCATCAAGCGTGATGGTATGCGTCTCTTTTTCTGTTGATAAATTTGTTCCCGAATCAATACGAATAATCATAAGTTCTAATTTAGGTTCATTCCTAAGTGTCTAATAAAATACTACCCAATTCCTTCTCACCAAATTGAAATATGAAGTGCAAAATTCAATTTCCCTAAGGCAAGATTTCACTTCGTGCCATTAATTCTTTATAACTTTGCGTTTCTTTGCCTTCTTTTCGCCACGAAAAGGATTTCTCAAGAATCTCCGTTAGTTGTTCAGAAACGCGAATCCTTGGAATCACCACATAATCTGCGCCGGCATTGTATAGGTCAACCGCATATTGAACATCTTCAGAAATGACAATAACCTTTGCCTTTGGAGCATGTTTTTTTGCAGATTTTAAGATGTTCATGTTTGATGTCCCTTTTAGAAGCGAATCCGGCACGGTGGAAATGATGACCTCGGCGTGTTCAATTCCTAAGTGATGCAAGGTTTCAAAGTGAGAGATATCGCCATACTGCCCATCGAATCCAAGTGCTTGGATTTTTTGAAGCACTGTGGGGTTGTAGTCAATTACTCGGATGCTGTTTTTAAGCGGGTTTCCGGTCGTTTCAATTTGGTGCACCAACGCGCTGGCATACTTGAAGAATCCGAGGATGAACACGCCTTTGGTATGAAAATCTTTTGAATCCTCCGCATCGATTCGTTCTTGCCACCCAAGCTTTTTGAATACTGGTACAAGCGATAAATAAATTCCGTGACTTTGCTTAATACAATAAGTTGAAAGTACCGCCGTGATGACCAGCGTAAAAACAATCACCGATACGGTTTCATCTGATATATGATTAAAGCCGAGCCCAATTGAAAATGCCACAAGAGAAAACTCCGAGACCTGTGCAAGGTTAAGGCTTGAAACCAAGCTAACACGCGGACCCTCGCCAAGCCCCATCAATACAGGGAAAACGGAGATCAATCGGCTGATTAAAACAATTGCTGTAAGCCCAAGTGCAGCGAGAAGGATGCCCACAGTCGGCATCGGAATAGCCATTCCGAGTGCCACCAGAAAAAGCATAATGAAGAAATCTCGGATGTTAATCACCTTTGCCACCACATCCAAGTTGTACGGGAATGTTGAAATCGAAAGCCCGGCAATAAGTGCGCCCATTTCTTTTGAAAGCCCCGCCAGTGTTGCAAGTGAAGCCACGAGAAAGCACCACGCGAGTGACGCCACAAGCATAAACTCCGGCATTTTTGCAATTGTGTTAAAAAGCGAGGGTAGAACATACTTGCTCAAGAGAAGGCAGAATACAACCAAAGCCACGCCTTTCCCAAACGAGCCTAAAAGCGTAAGGACTTCGGGATTTTGTAGGTTGGGTTGCACCGCTAAAAAGATAATTGCCCAAATATCTTGAAAAACCAAAACGCCCAATGTTATCCGCCCCGCGATGGTATCGAGCTCATGCTTTTCATAAAGCGCTTTCACCACAATCATCGTAGAGCTGATGGATAGCCCAAATGACAAATAGAAAAGCTCAAATTGGCCGTTTTGATTGCGAAATCCCACAAGCCATAATATTGCCGCGGTTATTGCCGCTGCAATAGGTGCTTGTAAAAGCCCTGTAATGGCTACGGCTTTCCCGGCCTTGAAGAGTTTTTTGAGATCAATTTCTAAACCGATGATAAAGAGAAGAAGTATGAGTCCGATTTCAGAGATGGATTGAATCTGCTCTTCACTTTGAACCCAACCGAACCCGATTTTGGGGCCAATAACGACGCCGGCAACGATATAGGCCACAAGCAGCGGTAACTTGAGAAAACGGGCAATAAACGCAAGCGCTGTGGCTGATATAACACTAACCGCGATGGCAGAAAGCAAGTCTCCGTGATGCATGTGTGTGATAAATTTCTATTGGGTTTAAACAAAGCAGGAATTGTAAAGATGCATCTTAATTTTCGAACGACCAATAAAAGACAATGACTTGAAATAATTTATTTTTCAAAATTCTTTTATTTCAATTCTTTCTTCAAAAACTTTATCACGCGGCTTCTTGAACTAATGGCGGCTTTGGCTTCGATGCCGTTTTTGGGCCTCATAAAGCCTCGACGTGCGCCGGCGTGAATGCGAAAATCAAAGTCAAGAAATTTTCCTCGCCCGCAGGCAATTAATCGCTGCTTAAAGTTTTTGACTGCATCGGGCGGTGTCCCGAGATCCTTTTCTCCAAAATTTCCAATGAGAGGTAAAAGGTAAGGTGGTAATATTTTTTGAAATAAATCGGATGTTGGCGTGAAGGGCAACGCTGCTATGGTTATGGCTGCGGCTGTAAATTTTGTTGGGAGAATGGTGTCGGCTAATAGGGCTTCAACGGCGGCTGTTGCACCCATTCCGATTCCGTAAACCCCAATCTTTATTGGCTTTCCTTCTGCTTGTGCAAGAAGCGTGTCACGGGCAATGTTTAAGAGTGAAATAAAAGCACCTTCAGGTTGTGCGCGTTCGATTTCATGCGCTTCCATCGCGTCTTCCGGTACACGTCCTAAAAGATCAGGTGCGATAACTGTAAACCCGGCATTCGCAATCTCTTTACACCACAATAGCGCAAGCGAATCCAAACCCCATTCATCGTGCAAGTAAATGACAGCCCCCACTTGTTTCCGTTTAGTTTGAATTTCATTATGAAGAGGGTCGATTATTGCTGCACGATGGGTTTGGTTCAATTTAATCCAACGGACTTGTGTCTGCGATTGCGCCGGCAAAGGATTTAGAAATTGTATGCAATACAAAAATATGAGGACTCTGAGTTTAATAACGATAAGCTTCATTTGGTACTAAGTTTTATTGGTATGCTTGTTTTACGGGTAACCATTCAAAAAAACCCGTATCAAATCTGTATATTTCGCACCCTCAAGGATAATCGAAGTTTCTAATTTAATCAATTGAGCTGTGAAGGCTTGATTTTATTACTGTTTTCAGTGTATGCAATACGACCCGATAAAACGAAGCATAGGCAATGTCGTGCGTGAAAATGTGTTACTCCGGAAGATATTCTATTTTTTACTTGGCGTTCTTTTTCTTCGTGAGTGGTATGTCAAGCGCGAATTGGCATCGAGATTAAGAGGCGGACGGTTCGCAATGTACGATGCAGGTTCGGGGTTTGGTCAATATTCCTATTATGTTGCTTCACATTTCCCTGATGCTGAGGTATATGCCGTTGATGTGAAAGAGGAGCAAATTGATGATTGCAAAAAATTCTTCTCTGCGGCGGGATTGCGCAATGCTCAATTTGCTGTGGAAGATTTAACGAAGGTCACGCATCATAATAAATTTGATGTGATTCTTTCAGTCGATGTGATGGAGCACATTTTAGATGATGTGGCAGTCTTTCGAAATTTTCACCGAGCATTAAAAGAGGGAGGCACACTCATTATTAACACCCCATCCGATTTGGCGGAAGATCATGACCACGACGACCACGCGCACGAAGGAAGTATGACTTTCGTTGATGAACACGTTCGCGATGGCTACAGCCCGAAGGATATCACAGAGAAATTAACCGTCGCCGGTTTTACTGAAATTCGCACTTCCTACACCTATGGGTTTTGGGGAAATTTGTATTGGCACTTGGCATTGAAAGTACCGCTTACTTTACTTGGTTTTTCAAAACTACTTTTTATTTTTCTTCCGATGTATTATTTGCTCACCTTCCCATTTGCTTTGGTTTTTATGACTCTTGATATAAACTCAATGAATGAAACGGGGTCTGGAATTATGGTCGTGGCAAAAAAAGGTTAGTGAATTATTTAACCAAAATGTTTCAGGTTCCTTAAGTATTGGATGCTTTTGAAACTTAGTTTAATTTTGAGCGTTATTCAATTTTATTTTAATAATTTTAGGTATGTTCTCACAATCGCAAGAATCACGGCCAATTTTAGATATTCCATTGAAGAGGCTGGATTATATTTTGGAGATATCCGGTTGGATGACTTTAGGGGTACTATTTTTGTTTTCATCGCTAATCTTTACAGGATTGCCGGAGATTATTCCTTCTCATTTTTCATTCTCCGGTGAGCCGAATGGCTTTAGTAACAAATGGTCGTTTTTGTTTCTTCCAATTTTGGCATTGTTTATGTTTGTTGGGTTTACTTATTTAGGTCGTGAACCACACAAGTTTAATTACTTAAACCCGATTACTCCTGAAAATGCTTATTCCCAGTATGTTGGTGCTCTTCGGTTTTTGAAGGCAGCCAAAATTTTTATCGCTTTGCTGTTTTTGATTATTCAGCTTCATACCGTTTCAGTTGCCTCGGGCGGGCCTAAGTTTTTTATATATGCTGTATTTCTTTTCATCACAATTTTCCCTTTGATATTCTTCTTTTTCACCGAGTCATCTAGTACGCGTGCATAGTGTTTCTTTTTTCTCCGAGTTCATTTTATATATTATCAGGTGTTTTTACTTTCATTTGTGCTTTAAATCTTTAATGGAGAAATTTTTTTAGACTTTTTTTGGGTGAGTTTTCCATACCCAAGAACATTTGAATGATTAGCCTTGACACAGTGTTAAATTTGTCATAGCTTCTTTCTCTTCAATGATGAAAACCCGTTTACTACTCGTATTGATTCTCTTCCTTTTTGGAGTAGAGAAGGGGTTGTCCCAACCTCAAAAGATTGACTCATTAAAAAAATTAGTTGCCTCGATTTCCTTGTCAGGAAATGTTGATACAGGCTATGTTCTTTTATTGAACCAACTGGCGTGGGAACTTCGTGGTGATGAAATGTTGCTCGCAATAAATTATGCTGTACAAGCAGAATCGTTATCAGTCACGCTGGGTTACGAACGCGGGTTAATTCAGTCTAACAATTATCTTGGTGTCATCTATCGAAACCTTGGCAATTATGCGAAATCGCTTTCTTCCTATTTTACCGCGCTGGCACATGCGGAGCAAACCGGAAATCGAATTGAGTATGCGTATGCAACAAATAACATTGGCGATCTCTACAAACTGCAAGGTGACTATAAGCGAGCGAAAGAATTTGGAATGCGTGCTTATGCTATTTTTGATTCTTTAAAGAATGGCCGAGGAGTGGCTTATGCTTTGATACGTTTGGGCGAAGTCTCAATCATCGAAAAGAATTTTGTTGAGGCAGAGCAATATTTAACACAATGTTTATCGATTCGCGAAGCGCTTGGTGATACCATCGGTATTTCTAATGCACTTTCTCGGATTGGTGAAATGCATTTGAAATCCGGGAATTTCGCGAAGGCAATTGAATTTAATGCGCGTTCAACCGAGATACTTCAAATTGCAAAATTAGATTTGGCACAGGTGGTGACCAATCACTTAAACATTGCACAAGCGTATTTTTTGAGTGGCGATTACGCCAAAGCGATTGAACGCGCCCGCTTGTCTTATGACATTTCAGGTAGAATCAAGTTTCGCAAGCATCAACAGCATAGCGCTGAGCTTTTGGCGAAATGTTATGCAGCTCTTAATGATTTTCGTTCGGCTTATCACTATCATATTCGCTATTCCGAAATCGCCGATTCCATTTCCGGCGCAATTACGAAGCGAGATATGCAAGTCCTTCAATTGGCCTATGAGTCGGAGAAAAGAAGGGCATCGATTGAGTATCTGACCAAACAAACCGAAACTGAAAAGAACATCCGTTACATTTTATCAGCAATAATTTTCTTGATTGTAATTTTTGTATCGATCATCATTTTTAATTATCGTGAAAAACGGAAACAAAACCTTCGGCTTCAAACACTTAATACCCTTTTAGAAGAAGAGAAAGAAAAGGCACTGAGCGCGAAGCAAGATGCCGAAAATGCCAATTTAATTAAAACGAAATTTTTAGGAATCGCTTCTCATGACCTCAAAAATCCATTAACCAATGTTTTGGGTTTTTCTCACCTCATTGAAGAGGAAGAACGAATTTCAACGACAGTGAAAGTCTATGCAGCGCAAATTCGTGTCAGTGCCAATAAAATGCTGCGACTTATTTCAGACTTGCTCGACACCGTCGCGCTTGAAAGTGGCTCAATTGAACTGAATAAAAGCACCGTATCGTTGAAGAACGCTGTCCTTGATGCAATTCAACGAAATCAACCAGCGGCACAAGCCAAGCAAATCGTATTGGAGTATAATGATAGTGATGATGACCTCTTCGCATCCCTTGATCTTGAACGATTTGATATGGTTTTAGATAATTTAATTTCTAATGCAATCAAATACTCCCCACTAACCAAAACCGTTTGGATTTCTCTGAAAAAAAACGATGAATCAAATACCCTTAGACTTATGATTAAGGATGAAGGCTTAGGGATGACTCAGGAAGATTTGTCTAAACTTTTCGGACGATTTACGCGCTTAAGCGCTCGTCCAACGGCCGGCGAATCCTCAACAGGCTTGGGCCTTTCTATCGTAAAGGAATTGGTTCAATTGCATAATGGGAAGGTTTGGGCTGAGTCAGATGGACAAGGAAAGGGAACCACCTTTTTTCTTGAGTTGCCCCTTTCCCTTCAAACCGCGCCTTTGGTTTAGATCCATCGAGTTTCACGTGAAACATTTCAATTTCTAATTTAAATCTGTATGAGAAATAATTTTTATAGACATTTGGTTGTCTCGACTGTGTTACTCCTCTTGATTGTGGAAATCTCGTATGCGCAACGTAGCAAAGACGATGACTATTTTGGTATTTCAGCCCGATTTGCTTTCCCTCAGCAAAATATGAGCAACTATAATACCGGTTTTGGCGGACTCCTGATGGACGAATTGGTACTCTCCAAAACGGTCAGTTTAGCGGCTGAAATCGGCTTGTGGCAATTTTCGGCCAAAGACAATATTCCGACTCAAACAACCGGCTCCTTTGAAAATACACTTCGTACCATTTCTCTAATGGGCGGTGTGAAGTATTATTTTGGCGATTTCTATGTAATGGGTGTCGCGGGACTCCTGTATTCATCCTTTGAATCTAAACTTCTGGGTGAATCGATATTCTTGAACCGCGCCGGACTCGGACTTCAGCCTTCCGTTGGCTTGCATTACGGCATCTTGGATGTCGCTGCCGAATACACCTTTAAGATTAGTTCCGACCCTCTCCGAAGTTGGATTGGGCTTCGGGTTGGGGTATATCTCTTGGATTTTCACTTATAACAGACAATATAATTATGCTCAAACAAATCTGGATCAAGAGAAGCGCAATTGCTCTGATAATTCTATCATTGACAATTTTTGGTTTCTTTTGCGCACAAGGATTTGCACAAGATTCTGTTTTGGTGAAAAGCGAGCGCTGGGGAATCTCGGGAGGACTTATTGCTCCCGGAAGAAATCTCAGTGGGTATTCGATGGGATTTGGGGCTGAACTCTCGGGGTATTTTCCGCTATCCGATCACTTCACATTGAAAGGAAGTTTGGGCTCAGATTGGTTTGGAGAAAATTCACGAATTCTGGGCGTGGATGAAGAAGGCGAGCGAAAGCGCGAAATGCTGTATCTTGGCGGGGGTGGAGTTTATGAAATGGGACAATTTTTTGTGGGTTCTTCTGTGCTGTATCTAATGTCATTTGAAACACGGGAGTTCAACAAAGTCCGCGAATCCAAAACCACGGAAATGTTCGGTTTACGCGTGGAGGCCGGTGTTTTTCTTCTGCGTCACATTCGAATTGCGATAGAATCGAATTTTCTAGCCCGCCCAAGCGGTTCTTTTGGGTCTCGGGTAGAAGGGTGGTATGCCCTTCGGGTTGGATTTCTTCTCTGAAGTATCTAAGGGATGTTTCACGTGAAACCACAAAAATATCTCGCCCTTCTCCGTGGAATAAATGTTGGCGGAAACCGAATTATCAAAATGGAAGCGTTGAGGAAAGCTGCCGAAGGATGCGGTTTCCTTGATTGCCAAACATACATTCAAAGTGGGAATTTAATCTTCACGACTTCGGAGAAAAGGGAATCCGTTACAGAAAAATTGCAAGAAACCTTGCGAATAGCATTTCAATACGATTCTACCTTAATAATCTTGCCACAAGAGGAAATTCGAAGCGTTGTGGAAAAAAAGCCGGAGAAATTTGGAATCGATGGAGAGAACTACAAATACGATGTCCTATTTCTAAAGCACGGAATTAAAGCGGAATCAATCTTTGAAAACATTCCACTGAATCTGAATGTTGAAAAGGCAGAAATCAGAAACGGGGTAATCTATTTTACTCGGAATAGAGCGTTGGAGACGAAATCTGCTCTTGATTATTTGCAGAAAAAATCAATCACCCACGCCGTGACTATCCGAAACTGGAATACGACCCAAAAGCTCTGGGAAATGATACAGGGTTAATTGATAATGGTGAAAACCAAAAATTAATAGAAAAAAATAAGTATTCGAAATGAATAGAGATTACGATGTGATAGTAGTGGGCGCAGGCCACGCCGGTTGCGAAGCGGTGCTTGCCGCCGCACGAATGGGGCAGCACACCTTGCTGATTACAATGGACTTAATGGCGATTGGGCGAATGTCGTGCAATCCGGCCATCGGCGGTGTTGCCAAAGGCCAAATGGTGCGCGAAATCGACGCGCTCGGCGGCGCGATGGGCGTTGTCACCGATAGAGCCGGAATTCAATTCCGAATGCTCAACCGCGGCAAAGGCAGTGCAATGTATTCCCCGCGTGCACAGTGCGACCGGGTTTGGTATTCCATTGAAATGCGCAAACTCATCGAAGCCGAGCCGCTCATCGATTTGCGTCAAGATTCCGTTCTGGGTATCAAAGCCGAAAACGGTGAAATTCGCTCCGTCATCATTCGCGGCAATCAAGAAATTACAGCGAAAACTGTGGTACTCACGAACGGGACTTTTTTGAACGGAAAAATTCACGTTGGACTCAAAAATTACTCCGGCGGGCGAACAATGGCAGAACCGGCTTCTCTCGGAATGACGGAATCGCTTCAAGAACTTGGGTTCATCTCAGGTCGAATGAAAACCGGAACACCACCGCGAATCGATGGCCGAAGCGTGGATTATTCAAAGGTTAAAGTTCAAGCACCCGACGAAGTAATCGAGCCGTTTTCATTTGAAACGGATTCACAAAGCTTTCAAGGAAAACGGCAAATCTCGTGCTTTATCACCTATACCAATGAAGAAACGCACAAAATTCTTGAATCCGGTTTCGACCAATCGCCAATGTTTCGCGGGATGATCGATGGCGTGGGTCCACGCTATTGCCCGAGCATCGAAGATAAAGTGAATCGATTCCGCGATAAAGATCGTCACCAACTTTTCTTGGAGCCTGAAGGATTCGACACCAACGAAATGTATGTGAACGGTTTTTCAACCTCGCTCCCCGAAGAAATTCAACTCGCCGGCATGCGCACCGTGCCCGGACTGGAAAATGTAAAAATGATTCGCCCCGGCTATGCAATTGAATACGACTACTTTCATCCGCATCAGCTGAAGCCCACGCTTGAAACAAAATTGGTGAAAGGGCTGTATTTCGCCGGACAAATTAACGGAACTTCGGGCTACGAAGAAGCCGCCGCGCAAGGGCTGATGGCCGGAATCAATGCGGCGCTATCCTCAAAAGGCAGTAGTGAAGAATTCATTCTCAAACGGAACGAGGCGTATATCGGTGTTCTGATTGATGACCTCATCACCAAAAGCACGGATGAACCGTACCGAATGTTTACCTCACGGGCCGAATACCGAATTTCGCTACGGCAAGACAATGCCGATCGAAGGCTTCGCCGAAAAGGCTTCGAGATTGGGCTGGTCAAGCCTGAAATCTTTCAGCGCTTTTTGCAGAAGGAATCGGAAATTGTGGAGCTCAAGCGATTTTTAGAAGCGGAACTACTTCAAATGTCCGCCATTAATCCATTGATTGAATCGAAAGGCGGCTCCGCTTTTATAAAAAATCCGAGGGCGATTGAAGTTCTGAAACGGCAGGAAGTGGAACTTGCGACACTTTTAGGCGCATTGCCGGAATTGAAAGCGAAGGTGGAGGCCATAAGCAAAAACCCGAAAGTATTGGAGCAAGTGGAAATCGATGTGAAATACGAAGGGTATTTGCGCCGCGAGCAGCAGACGGCCGAAAAGCTTTCGCGATTGGAAGATGTTGTGATTCCAACAGTTTATGATTTCGATCGGGTTCACGGGCTATCATCCGAGGGAAGAGATAAACTCAAGAAAGTGAAACCAACTTCGCTTGGGCAGGCCTCGCGCATTTCGGGCGTAACTCCTTCGGATGTGTCTATTTTATTGGTGCATTTGGGGAGGTGAATGTTAAAAAATTTGAAGAAAATTATAATAATGAGTTTTTGAAATAAAAGAGAAAGGAAGAAACGATGAAAAAGGTACTATTTACAATTGTGGTTCTCATTGGGGTTTCATTCTTAGGGTGCGAAAATCCAATTGGAAACGGAGAAGTTGAAGCAATTAGCGGAGGATTTCGAGTGAGATTTGAGTTACAGTCTGGCTTAAGCAATAGGAATCAGTCGGTGTTTCGATCGAATGATACAATTCGGTTTCAATCATTTTTCATAAACATAAGAAATAAGCGCAGTGTATTTTATACTGGGCCATTATTCGATATTAATATTAATCAATCTGAAAAAAAAGTGATTGGTCAATGGGATGGCTATTTATTTCAACGTCCAATTTTTGAGATTAAAATAGATGAAAATGATACGCTTCGTAATAATTGGAGTGTAGCAGCGAATCGATTAAAGCCCGGCAATTACAAAGCAGAATTGCTAACCAATATCTATGAAGAAAACCGTTATGTATATGATGAAAATGGCAAAAGATTCAAGTTGGTTCTAGATATTGAAATAGTCCCGTAAATTGAAATTTCTCCAACATAAAAACGATTGAATCGAAAAATGGAATGAATATTTCTTCAAAATAAAATGAAAGAGGTAATTTTTTGCAAAAGGATATACGTTGGAAACAGCGATTTGAAAATTTTTCAAAAGCTTTTCATCAGTTAGAAAAAGCGATTCAAACCGTTTCAAATCCAAGCGATTTGGAAAAGGAAGGAATTATTCAACGATTTGAGTTTACACACGAACTCTCGTGGAAAGTTATGAAGGACTTCTTGGAAGAAAAAGGAATTCGGGAAATCATTGGCTCAAAAGATGCAGTAAGACTTGCATTTCAAAATGGAATAATTACAAATGGGGAAGTCTGGATGGAAATGATTGAAACAAGAAACAAAACCGTACATTCCTATCTCGAAGAAATTCTTAACCAAGAGTATAAAAAGATTAGAGAAAAGTATTATCCATTGCTTTCAGACTTTCACAAAAAAATGGAAACCTACCAATGACCTATGGCCTTTCTGAAGAAACCGTAGGGAAAATGACTTGTGTGTTTACTCAATTCCCCGAAATCGAGCAAGTGATTATCTACGGCTCGCGAGCAAAAGGCACGCATCGAGAGGGAAGTGATATCGATATCACCCTAATTGGGAATGAAGTTACTGAAGCGATTCGAAGCAAAGTTTGGCTTGCGCTTGACGATCTCAATATGCCCTATATGATTGACCTCTCCGTTTTCAATTCCCTTACCTCTCAAAGTTTAATTGACCATATCACCCGAGTAGGAAAATCGTTGTACCAACGAACTGGTGCCAAAGAAATAAAAGAAATGTAAGACAGCGAATAGTCCCCACTATTTAAGTTTAGAGTGCCAAACTTAAATAAGAAACCCCTTATTTAAGTTTAGTGGCACTAAAGTTAAATAAGAAAATTTTTGGTTAACTTTTTAATATTCATCGAAAGAGAATTCCCCAAAAAATCTTTTCAAGCACTCAAACAAACGATCTAAGTCAAATGAAAAACAGTTTTCTCATACTCATTCTAATCCTTTCCTCATGCTCAAGCAAAGAAATCCAAACAGTGCAAAAAAAAGAGATTAAAGTCAACCAAACCGCGCGATTCGAAGGCGACCGATTGATTCAAACGCTTGCGCTTCAAGACGAGGGAAATACCGTAAAAGTAACAGGTGAAATAATCAACCCGTTGAATACAGAATTAACACTCCAAACTGCGAATCCAACGTTACATTTGGAGATACTTCACGGCGGTTCGATGGTGCTCGACCAATACGAGGGAATGATGTTCACGATGGAAATTCGTGAACTGAAAATCGATGCGAAAGGAAAGAAAACCTTTGAGTGGAAAGTTGAGAAAAGCGCCCTTCCAAACGGCCCGCTCAGTGTGAAAGGAAAGTGGAATATCTTTCTCGGCGAAAGCCAATCGGAGATACAAAAAGAGCAATCGATAAATTTTGAAAAGAACTAATATGTGGAGAGATTACATTCTTTCCGACCCAGAGATTCTATTGGGCAAACCCGTCATTAAAGGAACACGACTTTCGGTTGAACTCATCTTAGAATTATTTGAAAATGGGTGGAGAGAAAAAGACATTTTAGAAAGCTACCCGAAACTTCATAAGGAAGAATTGAAAGCAGTAAAAGAACTGTAAAATAAAAAAGCGATTTAAAATAAGAATGAACGACTTATCCAGTCTGAAAATAGACAAAAGCCCTACGACGGCACAACGGCCACAGTCTTCAGAAACATCACCACTGTTGAAATGGGGCATCATCGCTGCAATTGTCATCGTTGTGATTATTGGGTTTTTCTTTCTCAAAGATACACTCAAAGCACCGGTGGCTGTTAAGACCATTCGCGTTGAAATGTCGAACGCACGAAGCGCACAAACCGGAACGCTCACGGCATCGGGCTATATCGTACCGCAGCGTAAAGCGTCAATCGCTTCAAAAGCAACCGGGCGCTTGGTGTGGTTGGGTGTGAAGGAAGGCGATAAAGTCAAGCAAGGTGATTTAATTGCACGCATCGAAGATGCCGATGTTTCGGCAAGGCTTTTGCAAACAAAGAGTGCGCTCTTGGCACTTCGAGCAAGGCAAATACAAGAAGAAGCGGAAGCGGAACTCGCGAAATCGGAACTTGAACGCAATCAGAAAATATTTGCGGAAGGTGGAATTTCGGCATCGCAATTTGATCAAGCAAAAAACCGGTATCGGGTTGCAGCGGCAAAGGCAGAGGCAGCGAAAGCCGATGTCGAAGCTGCCGAAGCAAGCATGCAAGCAGCGGAGGTAGAATTGCAAAACACGCGCATTGTCGCGCCCTTCAGCGGAACCATTCTAACCAAAGGAGCGGATATTGGCGAGGTGGTTTCGCCCATTTCAGGTTCGGTGCAATCGCGTGGTTTTGTGGTGTCTTTAGCGGATATGACCACATTGGAAGCTGAAACCGATGTTTCGGAATCGAACATTGCGAAAGTAAAAGTAGGCTTGCCGTGCCTCATCACGCTTGATGCATACCCACAAGTGCAGTATGAAGGAACCGTTTCCGCGATTGTTCCAACAGCGAACCGAAGCAAAGCCACGATTCTCACCAAAGTGAAATTCAAGCAGTTGGATGAACGCGTGTTGCCAGAAATGAGCGCAAAGGTCTTGTTCTTGGAAGAGAAAAAGGAAATCGCGTCGGATACCACGGCGGCTTTAGCTATACCGCTTGATGCTATTACCACAGTGGAGGGAAAGAAAGTGGTGTTTATTGTTGAAGAAGGCAAGGCAAGAAAGGTAGAAATCGGAACAGGCCGATTGATGGGCGAAAAAGTGGAAGTGAAATCGGGAATAACAGCCGGTCAGCGGTTGGTATTGAACCCGCCCAAAGTGCTCAGCGATGGTGATAAGGTGAGCGAGTGAGCATAAGTGAAATCGTCAGAAAACGTGTATGGAAAATATTTTAGAATCATACCTTGAAAGCACTAAAGTAAAAAGGGATGACATTCAAGTTAAACTCCATCATCCAATCACTGAAGTAAAGTATCCTCAAAGGTTCATTTTTGAAGAATTAAAAGAATTAGCAAAAGGATTTTATAGAAACGGCTACGAACCCCGAATGGTCGCGCTCGCTGGGCTTCGAGGCGTGGGTAAAACAACCCTATTGTGGCAATTAGCCGAAGAAATCAGCCACGATAAAATCGAAAATATTTACTTCATTAATGTCAGTACCCTCAATTCAATGGGTATAGACCTTCATTTAGCCCTTGATATTTTTCAAAAAAAAATTCTGAAAAAACGGTTTAGTGAATACAAAGAACCCCTCATTCTCTTTTTTGATGAAATTCAAGACGACCCCAAATGGAGCATCACGCTTAAAGTACTTTTTGAAGAAGCGCGCTCGGCATTTATTGCCGTTACAGGCTCTTCGGCGTTGCTGCTTCAAAGCACGGCCGACTTGGCAAGGCGGATGCTGACCAAAAAAGTATATCCCTTTTCATTTACAGAGTATTGTATTGCAAAAATTCAACTGAGCGAGAAGAAAAAAAAATCAGAACTTCCTTCAAAAGGGATTTCCGATGCGTTGAAAAATGCGCTGTTTTATAGTGAGACTGTCGCGGGTGCATTGAATGCGCTTAAAGCCTTAGAAATTCCGATCGAAGACTTTTTAAGATCACGAGAAAAAAATATCGACGAGGATATTCAAAAATATATCGACTATCAAAATTTTCCCGCCCTGTTATTCTACAACAATCGAAGCGCCGCCACAGTGCAACTCCAAGACTTAATTCAACGCATCATCTATACGGATATTCCTTCATTAAATAAAGAGAGAAGTGATACTCAAAAAATTGAACGGCTCTTACTGCGGCTTGCTGCATCCGATGAAATTAATCCTGAAAAATTAGCGAGTTTAATTGGGGTTAAATCCAAAGAAATCAGTGACTACTTGGAACTTCTCTCAAAGGCGGAACTCCTTCATATTCTTATGCCATACGGAGGAATTCATTCAAAAATAATGAAGAACCGAAAAGGATATTTTATGTCGCCCTCGCTTCGGCGTGCCCTACTCATTAAGCTGCTCGGTGAACCTCTCACACCAGAGGTTCAAAGCAAACTAATTGAAGACACAGTGGTGATGGTCTTAAAAAAAATTTTTTTTTTGGCTGATACCCTCATCTCATTTACAAGCGGCTCACACGAAGCCAATCCCGATTTCATTATAGAAACGCGTGATAGTCCTGTAATTATCGAAGTGGGAGCAACAAAGAGAAAATCACGGCAAATTGAAAATTCAGAAATCAAAAGCCGGTATGGCGTAGTAATTTCAAATGGGATTGAAAGCCCAACGCTTGTGAGAAACGTAATTCAATTACCAATGAAATGGTTTTTAATGCTGTAGAATTAGAGAATTACTTATAAATTAAATCGAAATAAAAACAAAAAACATATGTCATTCATCAGCATCGAAAACGTCGTGAAAACCTACACCCGTGGAACCGAAACACTTAAAGTGCTAAACGGGCTAAGTTTGAAGATTGAGCAGGGCGAATTTGTCGCGCTGATGGGGCCTTCGGGCTCGGGAAAATCAACGCTGCTCAATTTCATCGGCGGCATTGATACGCCCAACAGCGGTACGGTGAAAGTCGGCGACGATAATCTCTCTTCGCTTTCCGCCAATCAACTAACCGAATGGCGCTCGAATCATGTCGGCTTCATTTTTCAATTTTATAATCTCATTCCGGTACTGACTGCGTTTGAAAATGTCGAGCTGCCACTTGGGTTGCTGAAAATGTCGAATGAGAAGAAAAAGCAACAGGTCGAGCAGGTTTTGCAATTGGTGAATCTTTCGGATCGCAAAGATCATTACCCGAATCAACTATCCGGAGGACAGCAGCAGCGCGTCGCGATTGCGCGAGCCGTTGCCACCGACCCAACCGTCATCGTGGCCGACGAACCAACTGGAGATCTTGACCGCAATTCGGCCGATGAAATTCTGAAACTCATGACTCGGCTTAATAAAGAACTTGGCAAAACCATCGTGATGGTCACGCATGACCCACACGCCGCAGGCTATGCCTCAAAACGATTTCATCTCGAAAAAGGAGAATTGACAGAAGACAAGTAAGAGTAAGTCAGTTAAGAGTAAGTCAGTTAAGAGGGAAGAGTTATACAACCCCCGCTTGTCATTCCGGCTTGTCCGGAATCAAGCATGCGAAAATTGAGGTGGTTGAGCTTGTCGAAACCACCGTGTCGGGAAGGGCGGCATCTCGACAGGCTCAATGACCCTCTTCGTGCCGTCATTTCGAACGAAGCAGCGCGAAGTGAGAAATCTCGGATGTGCACAAAGTCTAAGATTTCTCGCTGTGCTCGAAATGACATAAAAGTGCTCTTTGTATCATTCAAGAAATTGAGGTGGTTGAGCCTGTCGAAACCACCGTGTCGGTAAGGGTGGCATTTCGACGGGCTCAATGACTCCCTTCGCGAGGTCATTTCGAACGAAGCAGCGGGAAGTGAGAAATCTCTGGCTTGGGAAAAGGTTGAGATTACTTGAAGAGCGCAAAATGAGGGAATTAGTGTGTAAGAACTCGGTGAAAAAAAAATTAAATCAGGTATGACATTCAAAATCATTTATCGAAATCTCCTTCGACACAAGCTTCGCACGGTGCTTACCGTAATGGGTGTGGCGATTGCCGTTTCGGCATTCGTCTTTTTGCGGACTACCATCAACATGTGGTATGTCAGTGCAGAGACATCGGCAGCGAATCGATTGGTTTCGCGCAGTTCGGTGTCGATTGTCTTTCAATTGCCGTTGGCATACAAAGAGCGAATAAAGTCGATTGAAGGCGTTGAGGAAGTCTCGTACGCCAATTGGTTCGGCGGGATATACAAAGACCCAAGTCAATTCTTTGCGCAGTTTGCGGTAGAACCCGAAACATACTTCAAGGTATATCCGGAGTTTGTGGTTGCACCCGAAGAGATGCAAGAATTTTTAAATGATCGAACGGGCGTGATTGTTGGGCAAAAACTCGCCGAGCGATACGGATGGAAAATCGGCGATCGCATTCCTATAACCGGTACGATTTACAAGGGCGATTACACCTTTACGGTTCGCGCAATTTACAGAGGGTCAAAGCCCTCAGTCGATGAAACGGCGTTCATCTTCAATTGGAAATATTTGGATGAAACAGCCAAAAGCGTATTGCCTGAAGCGGCAGGACAGGTGGGCTGGTATGTCTTTCGAATCAAAAATCCGGATGATGCGCCAAAAGTTTGCACGGCGGTCGATGGGCTTTTTGCGAATTCGCCAAACGAAACGCTGACCGAAACGGAAAGTGCTTTTCAATTAAGTTTCATTCAAATGTCGGAGGCGATTATCGGGTCGCTCCAAGCAGTGTCGTTTGTCATCATCGCGATTATGCTTTTAGTCATTGCCAATACAATGAGCATGTCGGCCCGCGAGCGATTAAAGGACTACGCCATATTCAAAACACTGGGTTATCAAAACGGATTTATCTACACGCTTGTTGTGGGCGAAGCCACGCTGATTTCGTTTGTCGGGGCGCTATTGGGATTAATCATTGCGGCACCAATCACCAATGGTTTTGGTCAAGCCGTGGCGATGTTCTTCCCTGTGTTTGAAGTCAGCCCGCTTGTCGTGGTTGGTTCGGCGGTGGCGGCAGTCATTGCAGGGGCAGTGGCAGGGCTTGTTCCTGCAGGCAACGCCGCGAAGACGCCAATCACTGAAGGCTTAAGAGATGTGGGGTAAAAGAATAGAACGCGGATAACGCGGATTGAAATGATGCTCGCTTACTAAATTAAAGGCGTTTGTCATTCCGACTTGTCCGGAATTAAGCAAGCCTTTCATTTGAAGGAGTCATTTCGAACGAAGCAGCGCGAAGTGAGAAATCTCTGGTGTGCGGAAGAACTGAGATTTCTCGGTGCGAGCTTGACGAGCATCTATAATGCTAGAAATGACAAATAGATGTTCTTTGCATCATTCAAGAAATTGAGGTGGTTGAGCTTGTCGAAACCACTGTACGCACGCTGACTTCGGGTTAATTTCGACAGGCTCAATCAACCCGAAGGTCGTGAGCAACTCATAGAAGAGCGCACCGATTTTTAATGCGCGGGTGAAGTGACACGCATGAATGAAAATTATAAAGTAACGAACAAGTAAAAATTCAAATGCCAATTCCAATTAAATACTCGCTCAAAAACGTCATCATTCGCAGCCGAACCGTGGTGTTTACCATCATCGGGATTGCCTTGGTTGGTTTTGTCTTTACCGCCGTGCAGATGCTCACCGAAGGAATTCGTACAACGCTGGTTGGAACAGGTTCAGAAAAGAATGCCATCGTTATTCAAAAGGCATCGCTTGCAGAAACAACCAGTGGTGTCGATCGTGAGCAAGCCAACATTTTGCGCACCCTTGCCGGAATTGAAAAAGATGCCAAAGGCGACCCGCTCTGTATGGCCGAGGGCGTCGTGCTCGTTACGCTGCCAAAAAAGGGAACAAGCACAAAGGTAAATGTCACGCTGCGTGGCACAAGCGAAAAGGTATTAGAAATTAGAGATCATATCAAGCTTGCGGAAGGGCGAATGTTTACACCGGGTACAACCGAAATCGTGATTGGCAGTGGCGTTCGGCGGCTATTCGAAAATATGGAAATCGGAGGCTCGATTAATTTCTTTCAGCGCAAGTGGACTGTTGTCGGCATTATCGATGCCGGTCGTTCGGGGTTTGATTCCGAAATTTGGTGCGATGTCGTTCAAGCGCAGCAAGCTGTTCGTCGCGACGGGTTTTCTTCCTTCACCGCACGAATCAGCGATGCTTCCGCGTTCGATGCTTTCAAAGCAGCCGTCGATGCTGATAACCGCTTGAAGCTCGAAGTAAAACGCGAAAAGAAATTTTATGCCGATCAATCAGAAAACCTTGCAACCTTTGTCGGCATTTTAGGATCGATGGTATCATTTATTTTTAGCATCGGAGCGATTGTGGGAGCAATGATTACAATGTATGCTGCGGTTGCAAATCGCACACGAGAAATCGGAACGCTGCAAGCTATTGGGTTTAAGCGCTGGGAAATCGTTATCGGATTTTTGCTTGAAGCCGAAACCATCGCGCTTTTGGGTGGATTCGTGGGCCTCATCATTGCCTCGGTGCTGACAACAGTCTCATTTTCAACCACCAACTTTGATTCGTTTAATGAAACGGAGTTTAAGTTTTCACTTAGCTCGTCGGTCATCATCAAGTCGCTTATCTTCTCTTTGGTAATGGGCTTCTTGGGCGGCGTGCTTCCAGCCATTCACGCAAGTCGTATGAAAGTGGTGGACGCCTTGAGGAGTGTATAAGGAATTCATCTTCATGAGAAATGACGAAAGAAGAAATTATAAGTGCAATGGAAGCACTTAACGAAGTGCTTTCAAAAAAGGATGTTTCAGGGGAATGTTGTGTTTATGGTGGAACGGTGATGTGTCTTGCGTATGATGCAAGGCCTGCGACAAAAGATGTCGATGCCGTCTTTGCGCCAACAAAAGAATTCCGTGAAGCCATTCAGGAAGTCAGCCTAAGCAAAGGTCTTGATGACAATTGGCTCAATGATGCAGTCAAAGGATTCCTTGTTCCTCATCCAAAGGAAATCTACAAAGAATACTCTCATCTTAAACTCTTTATTCCCTCAGTGGAATATCTCATCGCGATGAAAGCATTGGCCGCACGGTTAGATACCAATGACAAAGATGATCTTAAGTTTCTAATTCGGAAGGAGAAAATCAATTTAAGCGAAACTGTTTTTGATCTTTTGATGAAATACTATCCCAAAGCGCAGATAAAAGCGGCAACACGTTTTTTTATAGAAGAACTCTTTGATGAAATCAAACATGAAAAGACAAACCCTTCAGGAAACGAAGCTTAAGATTGTCTCCGACCCGAAGCACCAAATGGTGTATATAATGGATTTTGTCGATGATTTCCGCAAGGCCAAAGACCCTGCGCTTGCTGAGGATTTCATTCCTGAAGACACGCCCTTGGATGCGCTTTTGGCGTCGATTGTCGAGGCGCTCTGCTTGGAACTGAATCTCGAACCGCCCGATGTGGTTTTTAATGTTCCGCCGCTCAAGTCCCCGTATTTTGTCTCGGGCATTGAAAGCTTAAAAGCCATCACAATCGTCGAAAGCCCAGTTACATTTAAACGACGTAATATATTCGTGTTGAAGAATTTTTTGGTGAGAGTATAATCAATTCAATTACCTTCCAAAGGATATTTTGTGATTGGATATAATTGAGAAAAAAAAGGATTTATGTTTCGCCAACACGGTCATTTGCGAACCTACGCTCATAACTTAAGGATTGCATCGTTTCTTTCATTCGTTGCCGGTTCGGTAAATTCAATCGGTTTTCTTGCTGTTGCACAGCTGACAACCAATGTTACCGGGCACTTTGCGTATTTCGTAGAAGAGGTTTTTCAGGGAGATGTGTATCAAAGTGCTATATTCTTCTTATTCATTATGTCATTTTTTGTTGGATCGTTCATTTCAAACGTGTTGGTGGAGTGGATGGAAAAGCGAAATGAAAAGAGACTTTTTGTTTATCCTGTTATTGCCGAAAGCCTTATTCTCTTAGGAATGGCAATCTTTGGAGATGGATTAACCAAGTGGAAACCAAATGCAGTGGCAATCATTCTCCTATTTGCGATGGGATTGCAAAATTCACTCGTCACACGAATTTCAAATTCTGTGGTACGCACAACACACCTGACCGGACTTTTTACTGATCTTGGAATAGAAATCTCCCAACTCATTTTTTACAAGCAACCTGAGCAACGCACAAGGCTTTTTGGCTCAATTCGGCTTCGGTTTCAAATCATCATTTTCTTTCTCATCGGTGGATTATCAGGGGCATTTCTTTTCGGGCATTTCAAACTGTTGGGGTTGTTCCTAACCGTGATTGTTCTTGGAATCGGGTTGATATATGATGTGCTCACCATAAAAATGTTCTTTTGGGCGAAGCGAAAATTGACCAGCACCGGAGTTATAAAAGAACAAAGAGTTAAAATAAAATAATTAATACTATAAGATTCTAACACAAAACAAGAAAATGCAATGAAGAATCGTAAGCTTTTTTACTGGGTTGCAACAAGTCTCTTTGCGGGATTTATGGGTATTCCGGCGATATTCGATGTCATCAAAACACCCGAAGCGGTGGCATTTATTGGGCACTTGGGCTATCCTGAGTATTTTGTTCCGTTTATTGGTGTGGCTAAAGTCTTGGGCGCGGCTGCAATCCTGATACCTCAATTCGATAAAATCAAAGAATGGGCATACGCTGGGCTTTGCTTTGACCTCATTGGCGCGGTTTATTCAAATTTAATGGTGGATGGCGCAAGTGCGGGAATGTTATTCATGATTATCCCGTTTACACTCTTAGCGGTTTCATATCACTTGAATCAAAAAGTAAACGCTGAAGTAAAAACCGCTTAGCATAATTCCCCTCAAGCATCCCTCGAAGTTGGGCAATGAATATGCCTAAACCTCTCCGGTTTTGTTGTACTTGGTTCGCAGGAGCAAAGAAGTAACAGCATCATTCAATGGCGTTCGAATCGGCATCGAGAATGGCCGAAATCACCATACACCGCATTCAAAGAAGCATACGTGTTCAAATTTCTTCCACAACTTTTTTCTCTACTCCAATTTACAAGGTCAAGATATATTCAATTGGGTTTGTCTTACTTTTATTGACATTCCAAGCGATGACACTTCGCGCCCAGCCTGCCGATATCGGCAACTGGTATATCTATTTCGGTAATCAAGCCCTTAACGAAAAGTGGAATTGGCATAATGAAGTGCAGTATCGCAATTTCAATTTAGGCGGCGACCTTGAGCAATTGCTTCTGCGCACAGGAATCGGATATAATCTTGAACCGAACAATCACAATGTGCTTCTAGGGTATGCATTTATTCGTGCTGAGCCGTATATCTCCGGCACCGATAATCGCCGTGTGGTGGATGAGCATCGCATCTTTGAACAGTACATTTTCCGCCAAAGGCTTGGCGCATTATTCATAACGCATCGTGTGAGAGCAGAGCAACGAATTTTTCAAGATGACTTTCGTCAGCGCTTTCGCTACTTTCTTTTTTTGAACTATCCGCTCAACCAAGGAACAATGACCAAAGGGACCATTTACGGCTCAACATACGCAGAGATCTTTATAAATGGCGAAAGAAATTTGTATGATCGAACTCGGCTATATCTTGCAGTGGGATATGCGTTTTCGGACTATATAAGAGTTGAAATCGGGTTTATGTCTCAAGTATTTTCAACGACCTCTCGAGAGCAGTTTCAAGTGGTGTTGTTTAATAACTTACCTTTCTAAAAAAAAAATTTAAAAAAAATTTGAAGAGTAAAATATTTTTTTATATTCACAGCAAGTACAACATTAAAGAACATTAAATCAATTTCGAATGACATTAAGAAAAATCCTTATTTCGCCTGAGAATTCCCTCATTAGCTCCTTCAAATACCAAGAAAAATTAAGCTTTCAGAGAAGTTTTGCAGTAATGTATGAAAGCAACTTTTGTTTCCGGTTTGTAAGTTAAACGCGTTTCGTTGCCTTAAGAATAAAGCAACAAAACTGGCATTTCTGTTCTTTGGAGTACCGCGGAACACCCGCGTAGAATTTTTTCTATGACAAACAACATCACATTAATAACATTTTTTTGGAGGAATATATGAGACGATTGTATATCGCGCTATTCATTCTCTTCGCTTTAGCAGTGAGCGGAAAAAACGCCGTTGCGCAAGGGATGGATGGCTATGGAGGCGGAATCAAAGTGTTTTTGAATAAAGACAGCACGAGCTTTATTCGGCTCTTGATGTGGTCGCAAATTCAAACGCGATTCATGACCCAAAACCCGGGTAGTGCTTCGGTCAACAACCCCAACGAGCAAGCCGCATTTGATATCGCCATTCGCCGTTCGCGTATGCTGTTTCACGGGCAAATTGGCGAGCGCATTTTGGTATTCTGGATTATCGGGGTCAATAACCAAACCTTTAACAGCGGCGGATTCGGGCTTGCTGCAGGGGCTGATAACTTTACCGACGGTAAACGCCAAAGCGCCTTTGTTCACGATGCTTGGACAGAATTCAAGTGGAGCCGAGAACTTTACATCGGTGCCGGTCTTCTCACTTGGAGCGGGCTTTCTCGCCAAACCAACTGGGCAACACTTAACTTCCTCGGCTACGATTCACCCGCTTATGGTTGGGTCACCTTAGATGCGACCGACCAATTTGCGCGTATGTTCGGGATCTATGCCAAAGGCTCTATCGGCAAATTGAACTATCGCGCCGTTTTAACAAAACCTTTCGCTATTCCAAACCCGGGTATTGCCGGTGCAACGGGTGCAACGCCACCCAACTGGGCAGCTGGACTCACCACTTTGCCAAACGCCTATAACATTGCGCAATGGGCCGGAGATAACAACCGATTGCTTTATCAAGCCTATGTCAATTACGACTTCTGGGAACAAGAATCGGCCGTCCTTCCCTTTATGGTGGGTTCGTATTTGGGAACCAAGAAGGTGTTCAATATCGGTGCAGGATTTATGTTTCACCCAAGAGCTCACTGGAGCCTCTCTCGCCCTGAAGGAAATGCAAGAGATATCTTAAACCAAGTTCTTTCACGTGAAAGCGGAGCAGCTGCACGCTTTAATAGCCTTTCAACCGCAAATCGCACAGCCATTGTAAATGGATTAAATGCTGGCATTTTTCCAACCACAACGGCCACCGGACCGGGTGCAGCACCTTTGAACAGCAATCCAAACGGTAGCCCGCTCAATTCCAACGCATTTTATGGAGCCTTTAATGCGTGGAATACACTCAGCGCAAGCGATGTAAATGCGGTTCGTGAAGCCTTTATCGATACATCCTATACCAATCAATTCCACTTTGCGGTTGATTATTTTATGGAATTGCCGTTTGAAGAAAAAGCCGACGGCTCGCCTGATCCGAAGGGAATGTCTTGGACATCGCACGGAGCGTTCTACCGCTTAAACTTCGGTCCAAACTATGTACGCAACATCGGCTTCCTTCCCATTGCTCAAGCCAATCCCGGAAATGCTGCGCTCTATCAGCAACCGGAATTCAATGGCCCTGCAAACGGATTTCCGGTTCACGGAACAGGTACCGTGCTCTACATGCAAAACGGACTTTTGTTACCGTATGAATTCACCGAAGGTTGGGGAAGATTGCAGCCTTATGCCGCAATTTCGTATGTCAATTTCGATCGCTTAGCTGAAGCATTTATTATGCCGGAACTTGGGCTCAATTGGATTCTTTCGGGGCAAAATGCAAAGATTACACTTCACTGGCGTCCACGCCCGATTTATGGCCGCGCCATCAGTGTTGAACCGGGTCGTGAACTCTTGGGCGGAATGCAGCGCATTGGAACAGAGCATGAAGTGATTACCCAATTCCACATTTATCTTTAATAACCGACGAAAACAAGGAATAAACTTATGAAAAACAAATCATTGAGCTTTATCGCACTTTTCGCGGTCGTGCTGTTAAGCGTCGGCTGCGATGCCGATTATTTTCCTAGAACCGGAACCGGCGATTGGTCCGGCTCTTCTCGCGTAACAGTGATTCGCGCTGGTGCAGCCGTTGAAGCCGATGTTCGCTTTACTTTACGCTTATCTCAAGATGCGAACAGCACCAATTTCTTTACGCGTTTCCCGGGCGTAACCTTAAATGACACGAACCTCGCTGTAATTCCGGCTGATAACCGTCCGTTATCGACAGTTGTAGTTACAGGCGTAAGTGGCGACTCCACATTCGATGTTCGTGGTCGTAATGCGAATGTAAATACCTTCTTCTTTATTGTGCCCGCAAGGACGTTTTCGGGATCCGGAGAAACGATGCCCGCTGTAAGCTTTTCAGGAAGCTATGTGAATGACAATACGGTTGAAGGAACACTTTCGCAAAGCATTGCCATAACCGGGCAACCGACACGAGTATTTACATCAACGCTTCGCATTTCCAAATAGGAAACGAAGGATGAAATGGAAAAAATGGTAACTTTATTTAACAAAAAAAGTGAGACTGTATGAAAGTAAGAAACATCTCGATGGCAATCGGCGCAGCGGTATTTTTGCTGGCTACAGGGTGCCACACCTTTAAGCCTGCAGCCCCAAAACCGATGACATTCCAATGCAATTTGCCGCGTGCCGAGTTTATGAAAAAAGCCAAAGAGCTTTTGGAGAGAAATCGGTACACGGTGGATGTTTATGATGAAGAAAAAGGCGAAATCGAGGCCGACCGCGTGCCAACCTATAATGGCATCGGCGAAAACTTGATCGTTCGTGGGCCGTATGTCTTTAACGTGGTTTATAACAACGGAACCGTTACGGTAGTTGTACAAACCGTTCACGACCGTGATGGAAAGCCCTATGCCGTAGAAAGCCACGACGAAGGCTCTGATATCGGAGAACGCCGCAATTTTATGCCGGTTGTCGAAGGCTTGAAAGCCTCTTGCAAATAATTTTGCAACTTTGCTCATAAAACCATTCAAGCGAGGCGCACTGCGCCTCGCTTGGGTTTAAACAAAATTTGAGAATAAAAATGAGAAACAGAATAAATACACTTGCTCTTGCAGTCGTTCTTACCTTTGTTTGCGGGAGTGCTTCGTGCGGCTTTGCCAATAGCGTTCGCGTAGCGCGGCCGATGGTGATACGCTGCACAAAGCCCACGCTCGAACGGCATCACTTAATTCTAGAAGCGCTCACGCGGCATAGTTTTCAATTGGTAAAAGAAGATCGGGTTACAGGCATCTACACCGCGGCACGGTTTCCTTCGCCCGTGTTCCTTGGCGACCAAGTGATGTTTCAAGGTGGGCTGCATTTGAAAGTGGTTTCGGATAGCAGCAGTATTACGCTCTTTCTTTATAAAGCAATGGACGCTGAAACCGACAACCCGAAGTTTGAAGTCAGTTATGATGAGCGGAATTCGCCGTTATACATTAAGCCGTTTTTTGATGGCCTATTATCGGATTTGCGAAAAGCGTGTGCAGAATAATGTTAAGACGATCGATTCCCATATAAATTTTTTTAGGCTAAATCTTCAAGCATCAAGAAAAACTGAGAAGAATAGGAATGAAATAATTAAAGGATAGGAAACACGAAATCGCGTATTTTCCAAAAAAAATCGATCAAAAATTGAAAATGGCGCGATTCATTTCCCGAGATCTCAGTTGGTTGGCTTTCAATGCCAGAGTGTTAGAGGAGGCGCGAGACCAAACCGTCCCACTCCTTGATCGCTTAAAATTCCTCGCCATTTTTTCCTTAAACCTCGACGAATTCTATTCCGTTCGAATCGCTGCGCTCAAGCAGCAAGTGGAGCAATTAAAGCGCGAAAAAGGAGAGGACGAACCGCAAGAAATCCTCTTACGACTGCATCAAGAAATCAATCGGCTTCAAGAGCAATTCGGGTCTTGTTATAGAGATCAGATTCTTCCCGAACTGAAAAAAAATGGCATCGAGATCATTTCCGAAGCAGCGTTGACGGAAGAGGAAGGCAATTTTGTGCGCGATTATTTTAAGAGTACGGTCATCGGTGAACTGGGTCAAATCTACATTTTAGGGGAAAGCGATTTACCCTTTTTGCAATCGCAGCGTTCCTACTTGGCCGTCCGATTGGAGTTGAAAAGTGAAGAATCCTGTGAAGATATTGCCATCATCAAAATTCCTTCGGAAAAGCTCTCGCGATTTTTCATTTTGCCAAATCAGAACCAAGATTTGACAAAGACGCGAATTATACTCTTAGATGATGTTATTCGCGTTTCCCTAACCGATATATTCCCGCAATATATTGTTCGTGGCGCCTATGCCATTAAGGTCACACGCGACGCCGATGTTGATATTGAGGACGAGCATAGTGGAAACTTGTATCAAAAAATAAAATCGCAAGTCCGTTACCGGAAAATCGGGAAAGCCTCTCGAATGCTTTTCGATGCTGAAATGCCAAAGCGCATGCAAAAAGCTTTACGGGATGTCTTTTCAATTCGCAAAGAAGAGTGGGTGCAAGGTGGCCGATATCATAACTTCGGTGACTTCTTAAATTTCCCGACTTTAGGGAAAGATGAACTTCAGGAGCCGCCACTCGCGCCGCTGCCACACCCTTTAGAAACTGCTGAAAGCATCTTTAAGTCGATTCAACTTCAAGATTATTTAATTCACTATCCCTATCAAACCTTTGATGCTCTCCTTCGCTTAATGAATGAAGCTGCGATAGACCCGCAAGTGAAAAAAATCTCGATCACACTTTATCGTGTGGCAACTCAATCAAAAGTCGTTGAAGCGTTGATTCACGCAGCGAGAAACGGGAAAAAAGTGGTTGCGTTTCTTGAACTCAAAGCCCGGTTTAATGAAGAATCCAATTTCTATTGGGCAAGCGAATTGGAGCGTGCCGGCGCAACGGTGCTATATTCAATACCGGGAATTAAAGTTCATGCAAAAATTCTGCTCATTGAACGCGAAGAATCACAAATCGTAAATTATGCCTACATCAGTACCGGAAATTTTAATGAAAAAACAGCGAAGATTTATACCGACCACGCCCTTTTTACCGCGAAAAGGGAAATCACAGACGATATTTCGCGGGTATTTAGACAAATCGAAACGCCAAAAAGATCGGTGGCTTTTGAAAAATTAATGGTCGCCCCACACGGATTGCGAGATAATCTGTATGAATTGATTCAAGAAGAAATTAACGCTGCAAAAAAAGGCAAAAAGGCGGAAATTATCATCAAAATGAATAGTCTTGAAGACCGTGAAATGGCAAAAATGCTTATCAAGGCCGCAGGAAAGGGAGTAAGTGTAAAATTAATTATCCGAGGAATTTGTATAATCCCTCCATCGCAACATCCAAACTTGAAGATGATTTCAATTATCGACCGCTTTTTGGAGCACGGAAGAATTTATTATTTCTATCAAGGAGGGAAAAGGAGCGTGTGGATTGCATCAGCCGATTTTATGACACGAAATCTTTCTCGACGAATCGAAGTGGCCGTACCGATTGAAGAAGCAGGATTAAAATCTCAACTGATAGAGAACCTTTCCGACTTTTTTCGTTGTACCGAAAAAAGGCGGTGGCTATGCAAAAACCAAATTGATGAAAAAGAAGAAAGAGAGCTTGTAAAAAGTAGAGCCCAACTGGAAATTTACTCTCGGTTAAATGAAGAGTCGAAGAGAAATTGAAATGGAAATAAGAAAAAGTGAGATAGAATTCCAATTTCAATTTGAAAAGCAATGCTAAATAATTAATCTTCATAGAAGGAGAAAAAATAATATTTCAAAAAAAAGGGAATTCATTATTTGAAAACGAGAGATCGTAAAAACTAAATTCTCAATTTTCTCATCAATCTATATCTATCACAAAATATTCCTATGAAAATCCTCTGTCTCATTTTTGTATTTCTACTTTTCATAAGCAATTCAATATTTGCACAAAGCCCTGTGGAAACCAACCCCGAAACTTGGAAAACCGCACAAGATGTGCTCTTGTTCGAAAAGTTGTTTCAAGAACGGGTTGCGGCGTTTGAAGAAAATCCGATGCATGAAGTGCACTACACCAAAGAAAGAACCACCTTTTTTGTGAATTGGATAGAGAAATGTCCGTATATGATCATTATCGACGGTCGGCTTTTACAGCCATTTATGGAAGACTCTGAAAACCAAGTCAATCGAATTCTTATTCGAGCGTATATGGGCGGGAAAACGGTTTACTTTTCCCAAATTAAGGAAAATGTGGATGAGCATCTTGCCAATATGGCAGGAATGGAAAGCATTGTGCGGGTATATCGAGCCCTAAAAAAGAAAGCCCCGACCGTTCGAAACCTTTATGCAGAAAAAATTTTGAAGTATGACGAAGAAAAAAAACTGGATGAGTACATTTCAGAAATGGAAAAAATCCAATAGCAATTAAAAAAAACGAAGGGAGAGAATAACAATGAATCAAGCGGAACTTGCCTATAAGGATTATCAACAGAATTATAATCGAATCGTCGAAAAGTGGCATCAGGCAAGAACAACCCTACCCGCTATGGATAAACTTCTTTTCGACGAATTCCTTGCTCAACTTCCTAAATCTGCGGCAATCCTTGACTTAGGATGCGGGACCGGAATTCCAATCGCAAAAAAACTCGCTGAAAGAGGTCATCGACTTACGTTGGTTGATTGTTCGGAATCACAGTTAGCCATCGCAAAAAAGATTCTTCCAAAAGCCACTTTTGTTTGTGCGCCAATGGAATCCTATGAAATCAGTTCACAGTATCACGGCATTGTAATTTGGGATTCGCTTTTTCATTTGCCAAGGCATACCCACGAAAGCATTTTACGCCGAGCATTTCTGCATTTGGAAAAGGGCGGAATTGTGTTGATCACAAGTGGCGGAAGTAAAGAAGACCTTGAGCCCTTTACCGATGAAATGTTCGGGGAAATCTTTTATTATGATTCACATCCGATTCCCTCCTTCATTGAATTGGTGCAGTCCATTGGGTTTGAACCTATTGTGCAAGCCTTATTAAATAAGCCGGATGGTGAAAAAGATAAAGGAAGAGTAGGGCTAATCCTCAAAAAATCATCATAAAAGAATGGAAATCAGATCGAAGAAAAATGAAAATGTCAAGTTCATTCTTTCAGCCGAAATTATTCTTAATCTTATTACTGAATTCAGCTTGCGCCCCGCAAATACCCTCAGAAAACAAAGCGATTCCGGTTGAACCCAAAAAAATACCAACATCTGAAATGCATCCTCAAAAGTCTAAACTAAAGTGGAGAGAGGTTTTGTATGAAGCCCCGTGGCCAAAGAGTTATAATTTTCAAATGTTCAGTTTTCGAGAGTCGCTTTGGGTGTTTCATCCTCGTGGAACTTGGAAGAGCAAAGATGGAAAAGTGTGGTTGAAATCCCCCCTTGATAACAGCCTCGGCAATCTTGCCTTTTTAGATTATGTGACTTTTGGCGAAAGTATCTTAGGTTTAGGGCATTTTACCGGCAATATTGAGCAGTTTCAGTTTACCCCAAAAATTACCCGTACAAAAGACGGCGCAACTTGGGAGACTCTTTCGGAAAAAAGTACTCTGCCGGAACGCTTTTTTTATCACCCCATCGAATTCAAAAATAAACTATGGATTTTTGGTGGGGAAACTGCCTCGGGAGAAGTGAGCGGCATTTGGAATTCAAGTGACGGCATTCATTGGAAAGAGGTAGAAAGTACACCATCCTTTGGAAAGCGCGGAAGTAGTCAAGTGGTTGCCTTTCATGATTCGCTTTATCTCTTCAATAATGACATTTGGCGAAGCGGCGATGGGTTAAATTGGGACTGTGTTACGAAAAAAATCCTCCCAGAGTTTGATCTCTTTGGCTATTCTGTGATTGTCTTTCATGATCAATTATGGCTTATTGGCTGCAATCGAAACGGACTATTTTCGAGTGCAGTAGGGCGAAGTAGAAACGGTGTGGAGTGGGTTTGGGAAGAAGCACCTTGGAGCCCAAGAGGTGGTGTCGCTCTTGCGGTATATGAAAATAAATTATGGATGACGGGGGGCAAATATGGTGGGCTTCCGAATGCCCCTAACTTTGTTTATAGCAATGATTTATGGGCATTGGAAGAAAGCCCGTAAATGAAATTTCGAAAAAATTCTTTATGACTCTTTTCGGCGAAGGTTGTATATTTCAAAAGCAATCCCGCGTTCGCGGGATTTGTTTTTTTTGGCAACGAATCAAGTCAATCGAATCTATCAGCTGTGAAAGTTTTTCAAACCGAGAGCGACTCAACAGAACCAAACCAAAACGAGATGGAATCGCCATCAAACGAAGGGATTTCACAAAATGGAGTGAATGAAGAGGCGTTGTCCTCCAACCATCCGGAACAAGGAACTGAAGATGGTAACACGACAAACCAAAACTTAGATTATGCGATTCCCGCTGAAAACACAGCTGAAGAAGTCGTTATTGAAAATCTCAATGAAGGTTCGCATCAAGTGGAGCCAAATGAGAATGAACCCTTTGATGCCACCTTTGAAGATTTGGTGCTCCAACTCGAGGCCTTGATTTTTGCAAGCGATGAAGCGCTGCATCCAAAAGTGATTCGTCAAGCGTTGGAAAACGAAGAGATAACGGATGAGAAAATTCAAAAGGCCGTCTCAAAGCTTAACCGCAAATATGAAGAAATCGGCCTCACCTTTCGAATTCACCGCATTGCTCAAGGTTATCGCTTTTTGACCATCAAAGAGTTTTATAGTACCATTCAAAAGTTGATGCAGCCGAAATTGCAGCGCAGGCTCTCACAAGCAGCATTAGAAACGCTTTCAATTATTGCGTATAAGCAGCCGATTTCAAAATCAGAGATTGAATCAATCAAAGGCACAAGTGTCGATCATCTTTTAAGAATGCTTTTAGAAAAGAATTTAATTGAAGTCACCGGTCGAGCAGAAACGATTGGTAAGCCGCTTATATACGGGACTTCAAAAGCATTTTTAGATTATTTTCATCTATCCTCACTTTCTGATTTACCAAAGCCACGCGAGGTTGAAGAATTGATGCGCGACGATGAACAGCAAGCAATGCTCAAACAAGAACTAAACGCCCGATTGAAAGTCGAGCTTGAACAAGATGCCACAACGGAAGAAGCCGGCGCAGGACCAGTCTAAAAACAAACCCCGAACGAGTTCCCAAAACCCACGAGTTCGGTCGAAAAATAGCAGCCAAAATCGTTTTGGAAAAAAAAGTGCGCCGCCGCGTGCATTTCAAAATCCTTATGATGAAGAGCGCGAAGCAAACGATCGTGAATCAACCCGGCGCGACACGCGAGCGCGAGGGGCTAAATCTAAAGTGTCTGCCTCTCGCTTTTCAAGGGAGCAAGATGATAATCCACTTCAACGAAAATCTCCCTCCGCAAGGCCACCGCAAAGACCAAAATTCAGGCGCAAAGGAAAAACGAAAACTTCAAAACCGACCGGTGAAAATGAGGGATTGGTTCGGCTGAACCGATTTCTTTCAATGGCCGGTGAGGCGTCGAGACGCAAGGCAGATGAAATGATTCTTCAGGGTGAAGTGACGGTGAATGGCAAAGTGGTGACCGAACTTGGCACCAAAATCAACCCTGAAACCGATAGAGTGGAGCATTTGGGGAAAATTCTAAAAAGTGCACAGCGGAAAATCTACATTGTGATGAATAAACCCAAAGACACCATCACATCACTTGCCGATGAAAAAAGCCGCACCACCGTGATTGATCTCTTGGGAATTGAAGAGCGCGTTTATCCCGTTGGCCGGCTCGACCGCAACACGATGGGCGTTCTCTTGCTTACCAACGATGGCGACTTAGCCGCCAAACTCATGCATCCTTCAAGTGAAATCAAAAAAGAATATCTCGCGGAATTGGATTCAAAATTTACGCGTGAAGGAATCGCAGCCTTCAAGGCAGGAATGCGCCTAAAAGATACCGGCGAAAAAGTAGCACCAGCCGAAGCGCAAATCTTGGGTGACGGCTATGCGGTTCGCGTCATTATTCATGAAGGCAAGAACCGGCAAATTCACCGCATGTTTTATAACCTCGGCTACGATGTCAAAAAGCTTGAAAGGGTGTCGTATGCCGGAATTACGGCGGCAGGGCTTCGGCGCGGCGCGTGGCGATTACTCACCCCTGAAGAATTAAAATCAATCAAAAAGCGGGCCGGGCTCGCAAATGAACTCAAGAAGTTGGTTTGAAAAAAACCACTCCCCACAACAAAGACAATAAATACGAATCAAAAAGAAAAAATTTTACACGACAAGGGAATTCTTTAGGAATGATTTTGTTAAAGTCTGAGTTTATATTCAATTTTTTTTGAATAATATTTTTATCTCCGGATGACTCAAACCTTAAAGCATTTCTTCGCTGCAAGCTTTATGATATTTTTTCTTTCCCAAAGTCTGCAGGCCCAACAAACCATCATTAATCTCCCTTCAGCCGACCAAACACCAAAAGGAAAATGGTTTTTCTTGCATGAATCTCAAATTCGCACCACCGATCCCACTTATTGGATCACGACCAACTTTTTGACTTACGGATTAACCGACGAAATAGAGCTTGCCGCAACCCAGTATCAATTTGGAACACCACGGCAACCTTACACGGCAATTGGCTTTGGCTACAAAGGCACAAAACAATTTTTTGAAACCAGTTTACCGGAGTGGGAATTAAAACTCTCCTTCGGACAAATGTTCCCGATTTCAACCACCGGTCGCGGTGTCGGGATTTGGACGTATGGATTCGGAAGTTTCCGCCTACCGTATTTGAAAACGCGTCTTGCCTTAGGAATGGGTTACGGGCCGCGACAAAATTTTGGAATCAGTGTGCTTCATACCACGGCATCATTCGAACAGCCGCTTTTTGCGCACATCAACTTTTTGGGGGAATGGTTTTCGGGGAGTGTTCATGAGAATGCGTTCTTTATCCCCGGATTAAATTATCACGCAGGAAACCTGATTCTCATCCTAGGTTATAAAATTTCAAACCTTGCCAATTTCAATGCCAATGATGGCATCGTATTTGAAGTAGGATGGTTTTTCTGAAATAAATATCTGGTCAAAAACCTTAACAACTGGTCATGAAGAAAATCTTAAAGTGACTAAATGATACGCCCAATGCGCGTGAGCACAGGAAACGAAACTTGAAAGCGCTCGTTTATCGGCCAAAGTGAAAGCAAGTGTTCAGAAAGAAACTCAAGCGGGTTAGAGGAATGAACTTGACGGTATCGCTTGAGGGCAGACCAAGTTGAGAGATAACCAAGAAGTTGATCTAAAGTCCAAAACGAAGAAATTGAAAATGCGGGAAAGGCGATTTCTTCAAATGGAAAAGGAATCGTGGTGTACGCGGAATCAATGTGGCGTCGCTCTTTATCCCAATAATCCCGCAACACCTCTGAATAAAAATGAGAGATGATAGGCATAATCATTTCGGTTAAAATGATATTCCCATATCCAACAATGGCAATAACTGCGGTAGGTTTTGAAACACGGCGAACTTCGGCATAAAACTGATCGAATTGAAACCAATGAACCGCTTGGCCTACGGTGATGAGATCAAACGAAGCGGATTCAAAAGGCAATTGTTCAGCCGATGCCAAATGATACCGAATATTCGGTTTTCGAATAGCATGTTCAAGTTGCGAGGGGCTGATATCAATGGCGTCGATGGATGTGCAAAACGATGCAAGCTTTTCCGCCACTTGCCCCGTTCCTGTGCCGACATCCAAAGCGCGAATATCACCTATGGGCAAATGCTGGCGAAGAGCGTTGAAAAAAGCGTCTGGATAATTTGGGCGGAACTCGGCGTAACACTTGCCTTCATCAAATCGCAGAGTCATTGTATCACAAAAAGGATTAAAAGCACACGTTCAAGAATGAAATAGGAACTATTCCAAAGGAAAAGTATAATGAAATACCGGAGCCTCTCGTCCGCCAGTGTGTCGATAGAAATCAAGAGCGTGGATATCTTCGGCATCGGCTTGAACGAATACTTCGGAAGCCCCGTGTTTACGAGCTAATTCATTTAGAGAAGTGACTAACGCCTTTCCGATTCCCTTGCGTTGGAACTCAGGTCTAACGGCGATATCGTAAAGATAAAACTGCGGTTCAACGGCATAATAAGATTCAAGTTTGTGTGCCGTAAGCGCGCCAACAAGCGTGCCTTCATGAAACGCAACACCTACAAAGAAGTGAGAAAGTGAAAGCAATTGTGAAAGGTGGGCATCGGGCGGCAACGAATCGATGTCGTGTTCGAATACTTCAGTCAGAAGAAGAACCGCCGCGCGGAATTCGGCAACTTCTGAAGAAGTAAGAAAGCGAATTGACAAGGGCGAAGTGTTTGGCATAGAGTTAAAATTCATTTAGCCTCGATTTAGCAAGCGAATTTGACGGCGAAGCGCGGCCTTTTCAAAGCGACGTTGTTCAATGTCAGTTTCAGGTGTTACAGACGGAACGGGAACAGACTTACCCTCTTCATCAATCGCCACAAAAGTGAAATAAGCTTTGTTGCAATCTTTTCGCTCACCCGTTACCATATTTTCGGAGAAAACTTTTACGCCCACTTCCATTGAAGTATTAAATGCACGATTCACACCGGCTTTTATTATCACGACTTCGCCAAGCTTGATGGTTTTTCTGAATTCCAGCGTATCAACACTCGCCGTCACGCAGACTTTATTCGAGTGGCGGCTTGCAGCGATTGCGGCCGCTAAATCCATCCAATGCATAAGTTTTCCTCCGCCGAGATTACCGAGATAATTCGTGTCGGCAGGAGTAACCACTTGGGTCATTTCAACATACGATTGAGCAACGGTTTTGGAAGTGCGATCAGGCATAAATAGAACAAATAGAATCTTAAAAAGTAAAAAAACTGATTGAAATGCAACTTACAAAAAAATAGCATTCACATTGAATCGTAAATCTTGCAAGGCTATTAAAAGCAACATTTGGAATCTGATAAAAAGCGTATTTTAACTTCCTAACCAACTAACTTTTGAGATCAATGTCCTTAATCTATCAATCGATGCGGCAAGCCTATCAAAAAGTAATCGTTCAACATAAGATTATTTATTTCATCTTCGCGATTGGATTTTGTTCACTACTCAATTCAGAAATCGCAAAGGCGCAAAATGAAAACAGCGAAGTTGAGAAAAAAAATACAGACTCTTCGGAATTGAAAACACGGGACATTGTGTACTTGGCGGATTCAAGAAAATTAGTGGGAAAAGTAATCGCAAAAGGGGAGAACGGGAAAATTTCATTTCAAAACTTTGAGGATAATGTTGTTTATGAACTTGAAAGAGGTTCATATAAATGGTTTCAAACGGAAACAATTTATCCTACTCAAATTACCTCTCAACTAACCTTTAATTACGGGTTAAATGACGCATATCGGGCAGGCGCAGGAATTCGAGTTGGGATAATTCTACCAAACTCTTCTTTTGAAATAACTGCTGGTTACGGATTTTATACTGGCAGAAACGCAAATGGATTTACGATTCAAGATGGTCAAAATGTACCGTTAAAAGAATCGCTAAAATTGCATGCCGGGGATTTGAGTGTCAATTACTTGTTTCGATTGAACCAAGATGTTACTATTCGACCATTTACCGGTTTTGGGGTTAACTTCGTAGCGTATAACCGAACAATAACTCTTCCTGATTTCTTCAATACTACAACAATAGATTTTCCAATAGATGAGGATTACCTAGAACTAAGATTAAATTTTGGCTTGGGGCTTGATTTAAGAATAAGTGGTCCTATTCATTTTACCGCTAACGTAGTTTACCTACATGAACTCGGAAGCGATTATGCGCTTTCAGCCTTCCCGCAAATCTTAACCTATAAAAATGCTGCTGTCACTTCGGTAGGGTTGAGATTTATTTTTTAATCCAATATTTTCTCATTTTTGTTAATTCTAAATATCAATCATTAATTCAATATCATGAAAACACACATAAAACTCGCCATATTTTTTTTAGCATTTATATTTTCGGCATCGCTCAAAGCGCAAAGCGAGACGGGATCAGAAGCTAAAACTCAGGATATTATTGTTCTAAAAGATTCCAGAAAAATAAAGGGGAAGATTATTTCTAAGGATGAAAATGGGAAAATTGTATTTCAAAGTTTTGTTGATAATGTGATTTACGAACTTGAAAAAGAGGCATACAAATCGGTTTACTCGGAAACAGTACATCCCATTCAAGTAACTGCACAAGCGAGTTTCAATTATGGGACAATAGATGCTTACCGAGCGGGGGCAGGACTGAGACTCGGAATAATCTTCCCGAACTCTCCCATTGAAGCTACTTTCGGATATGCTTATTACTTTGGGAGTACCGGTACACCCCCGTTCATCGATTTGCTGCCTCTCAATGAAGTTCTGAATACTCAGACAATTGATCTAACCTTTTTTTACAATTATAATTTTACAGAATCTATTGTTTTAAGGCCATTTACAGGAACAGGAATAAATTTTGGAAATTATAGACAAACAATTTCTCTGGCGGGTGGTTTAGGAAATTCTGATGTGATATTAAAAGAAGATTACCTTGAAGTTCGATTAAGCATTGGTTTGGCATTGGACTATAAAATCACCGGGCTTATATTTCTTTCTTTCAGTGCCGCTTATGTGCATGAGTTAGGAAGTGATTATGGGCTTGTCGAATTTCCGAAATCATTAACCTATAAACATACATTCCTAACAACAGCAGGAATAAGAATTTTATTATAATCATCGATTAAACTTCATAATCCGTAGTAAAAAAAGAAGATTTAATTAAAAATGCTTCAACCATCAACACTGAACTTTCTCCGAAACCTCAAAAAAAACAATCATAAAGAGTGGTTTGATAAAAATCGCGAAAAATATGAGGCGGCGAAGGAAGATTTTCACGGGTTGGTGCAAGAAGTGATTATCGGTCTTTCGCTGCAAGATAAAGAAATCGCGGCGGCGAATTTGCAAGTCAAGGATTGTACTTTTCGAATCAACCGTGATGTAAGGTTTTCAAAAGATAAATCGCCCTATAAATCCCACTTCGCGGCGTCATTTAACCGCGATAAAAAGAAAATGGAAAATTCAGCAGGATATTATTTGCATATTGAACCCTCGATTCAAAACTTTATTGCAGGCGGAATTTATATGCCAATGCCCCCAAGGTTAAACGAACTTCGTCAGCTGATTTCTAAGGAATTTGACGCGTGGGAAAAAATTGTTTCAGAGAAAGGGTTCAAAAAAAGCTTTCCGAAAGGAGTCGATGGCATTCAAACCTTAACGCGGCCTCCAAAGGGATTTTCGGAAGATGACCCGGCAGTGGAATACCTGAAAATGAAATCGTATCTCGTAGAGGCTGAACTCACGCAAGACGATATCCTTTCCAAAAATCTGGGTAAAAAAATTCTCTCCGGTTTCAAAGCAATGCAACCGATGATTGAATTTTTGAATCAAAAAGTCAACGCATAATTCGAGCAAATGAACAATACAATTTCAGTCGATGTAACTGTCAATCAACCGCGAGAAGCCGTTTGGCGATGTTGGACTTTACCGGAGTTCATTTGCCAATGGAATCAAGCCTCAGAGGATTGGCACACCCCAAAAGCCATCAATGATTTCCGCATCGGCGGTAAATTTATTTATACAATGGCCTCAAAAGATGGTGCCGAAAGCTTTGATTTCGAAGGAATTTATACAGAAATCAAACCCTTGGAATTGATTCGATATGAAATGCTTGATGGAAGAAAAGTTGAGGTAAAATTTCTTGAGCAAAATGGCAGAACAACCCTTATCGAAACCTTCGACCCCGAAACTGAAAACCCGGTTGAACTTCAAAAGCAAGGCTGGCAGAGCATCTTAGAAAGCTTCAAGAAAGTCGCCGAATTATGTTGAGCTGAAGTCTTTAATATCAGAAAAAAAATAGCTCAAATTATAGTGGGAATTATAGTTATCCTTGACAAAAGAACTGATCAAAAGTTGGTTGTTAGTAATAGAAAGTATTGGATTGTTTGAATTATGTGCATAAATATACAATTCATTTGTAAAATTTTTAAAAAATTGCTGAAATTTACATAGATTATTATAAATAATAAAGGGATTATCTAAATCAATAAACATAAGGTTAAAATGATTATTCAATAGCCAATTATTTCTTTTATTCTTTTTGAAATAACGATAATGATTATAATTCATATTTGTTATAACTAATCCGTGAACATTAAAATCAGAAAATTTTCCTCTTTTGTAAAGAAAATCCAAAATTGCTTTATACCATAAATCAAAATCTGATAATTCACCACAACTAACGAATAAAATATTTAATTCACTTTCTGGGATAATCTGAGGAAACTTTAATTTGGCACTATCTAAATATTCAATTAATTTTTCATTTGGAGGATAGGATTCAGAGCTAGATCTATCAGATAATTTAAGTGGTTGGATAAGTTGATTATTTACGTCTGATTTTTCAAAAACATAACCTATAAAGTTATTATTTTCCCGATGTATATCTCTATTTTGAAAGTATGAGCATTTAGATTCAACATTAACTTTTAATTTACAATCAGAGAAATTGAAAATAAGCGTACATTCAGGGTTTTTTAAGGATTTAATTTTTAATTTTGGTTCATAAATAAATTTATCTGCTAAAAGAGCTAATGATAGTACAATTGTTGTTTCTACAGCTGATTCAATAAACGTTCGTTCATCAAAGTTTATTTCATCAAATTGAAGTTTTCGTAATATTTCTGATTCTACTTTTTTTTCGTCAGATTTTGATAATGAATTATATAATAAATCTACGAAATCCTCAAAGTAATAGTAAGTTGAATCATTAAAATAATGCATATATTCAATTTACTTGAAAATTGATGTTATCTGCTCCTCGAAACTTTTTAGACCCTTTCCAATAAACACCAAGCGATTGGGTGTTTCAGATTGTTTCTCACCCGCAAGCGATTCAAAATCAATCGTATATCTTCCCGATGAAAAATTGAAAATCACGGGATGGTCATATTCTTTGAGATTTAAGACGCCTTTAATTCGGTAGCACTCGGGCGGAACATCCGAAAGAAACTGTTCAAAGTCGCGCTGCTCAAAAATGCCCGTGGGTTCAAGCACAAAGGTTTCGATTTCATCAACTTCCAAGTGATAGCTTTCTGCTTCCGAATGGTCGTGCCCGTGATGATGACTGTGATGATGGTCGGGTGAAGTGGCGATTGGAAACAAAGACGAAGAAGCAAGAGGAACAAAATCGGCCGTTGAAGCCCGCTTTTGGGCCAGCCGCCGCTCAATTTCATGATCGTAGTGATGTTTCAATGAGGAGACAAACGAATCAAGTTCGGCTTTATAGGCCGTATTCGAGAAAGTCATGACAACCTCGGGAGGAATGTTGCTTTGCGACGTGCGAAAAATCGGCGCGCGTGAATTGTGTTTGCGAATTCGTGCTTCCGCCGATTCAATCACATCCGAAGACGCGACATCGCACTTATTGAGGATCACGGCGTCGCAAATCGAAAGTTGAATTTCCGTGACAAGCGTTTCTGAAAGCTGTTCCAAAAGATGCTCGGCATCGGCTACGGTGAGAATGGATTCCAAGATAAGGCGCGAGTCGTTGGCAAGCATCATAAACACAGAAATCGGATTCGCGATTCCGGTGGTTTCAATCAGCAATACATCGGGCGTTACGGATTTTAGAATATCCGTTACCGCCTCGGAAAACTCCCCCGACACCGTGCAGCACATACACCCTGAGGTAATCTCCGAAATTTGAACATTTGA